>NZ_JBIAHR010000017.1:0-183593 GCF_042870695.1 Streptomyces sp. NPDC006384 | reverse complement strand
CGACTCTATCAGATCCTTTTCCGATCCGATTTCCTCGGTGCTTTCCAGGTTCCCGCTTCCGCGTTTCCCTTTCCGGCGGTTCCGACTTTATCAGAGATTCTGAGTCGGTATTTCCACCCTCTCGGGGCGACTCCGATCCACGAAGTGGTCGGGTGCCCGTCCGAGCGGAGTTGTAAACGTACTGGAGCGGGGCGCCCCGATGCAAATCGGTGCGCCCCGCTCCGGGTTCGCGCGGCCGTAGGGCCGACGGTCCGTCAGACCTCCACGACCACCGGGAGGATCATCGGCCGGCGCCGGTACTTGTCCGAGACCCACTTGCCGAGGGTGCGGCGCACCAGCTGCTGGAGCTGGTGCGGTTCGACGACCCCGTCCTGTGCCGAACGCTCCAGTGACTCCGTGATCCGGGGCAGGACATCGGCGAAGGCCGCGTCCTCGATGCCCGAACCACGTGCCTGGACATGAGGGCCACCGGTGATCTTGCCGGTGGACGAGTCGATGACCACGAAGACCGAGATGATGCCCTCGTCGCCGAGGATCTTGCGGTCCTTGAGGGCCGGCTCGCCGACGTCACCGACGGACAGGCCGTCGACGTACACGTATCCGGCCTGGACCTTGCCGGTGATCTTCGCCTTGCCCTCGACGAGGTCGACGACGACGCCGTCCTCTGCGATGACGATGCGGTCGTGCGGGACGCCGGTGAGGGCGCCGAGTTCGGCGTTGGCCCGCAGGTGGCGCCATTCGCCGTGGACCGGCATCAGGTTCTTCGGGCGGCAGATGTTGTAGAAGTACAGCAGCTCGCCGGCCGAGGCGTGGCCCGAGACGTGGACCTTGGCGTTGCCCTTGTGGACGACGTTGGCGCCCCATCTGGTCAGGCCGTTGATCACGCGGTAGACCGCGTTCTCGTTGCCCGGGATGAGGGAGGAGGCCAGGATCACCGTGTCGCCCTCGACGATGCGGATCTGGTGGTCCCGGTTGGCCATGCGGGACAGCGCGGCCATCGGTTCGCCCTGGGAGCCCGTGCAGACAAGGACGACCTCGCTGTCCGGCAGGTCGTCGAGGGTCTTGACGTCCACGACCAGGCCCGGCGGGATCTTCAGGTAGCCGAGGTCACGGGCGATGCCCATGTTGCGGACCATGGAGCGGCCGACGAAGGCGACCCGGCGGCCGTACTCGTACGCGGCGTCCAGGATCTGCTGGATGCGGTGCACGTGGCTGGCGAAGCTCGCCACGATGATGCGCTTGCGGGCGCCGGCGAAGACCTGGCGCAGGACGTTGGAGATGTCGCGCTCGGGCGGGACGAAGCCCGGGACCTCGGCGTTCGTCGAGTCGGCGAGGAGAAGGTCGATGCCCTCCTCGCTGAGACGTGCGAAGGCGTGCAGGTCCGTGAGGCGGTTGTCCAGCGGAAGCTGGTCCATCTTGAAGTCGCCGGTGTGGACGACCATGCCCGCCGGGGTGCGGATGGCGACGGCCAGCGCGTCCGGGATGGAGTGGTTGACGGCGATGAACTCGCAGTCGAAGGGGCCGACCCGCTCGCGGTTCCCCTCCACCACCTCGAGGGTGTACGGGCGGATGCGGTGCTCCTGGAGCTTGGCCTCGATCAGGGCGAGGGTCAGCTTGGAGCCGATCAGCGGGATGTCCGGCTTCTCGCGGAGGAGATAGGGGACACCGCCGATGTGGTCCTCGTGGCCGTGCGTGAGGACGATGCCCTCGATGTCGTCGAGGCGGTCCCGGATGGACGAGAAGTCCGGCAGGATCAGGTCGATCCCGGGCTGCTCCTCCTCGGGGAAGAGCACGCCGCAGTCGACAATCAGCAGGCGGCCGCCGTACTCGAAGACCGTCATGTTGCGGCCGATCTCGCCGAGGCCTCCCAGCGGGGTGACCCGGAGGCCGCCTGCGGGGAGCGCCGGGGGACGGCCCAGTTCAGGATGCGGATGACTCAAAAGACTCTCCTCAACCACACGCGCCACGTACCGGTGGGCACGTGGCGCGCGTGACGTTCGTGCAGAAGCAGTTGTTGGTGGGATGCAGGCACCGGTGGCCTGCGTATTCAGTTGTGAAGCCGTTGTGGCACCTGGCGGTGCGGTGGTGCGAAGTCCGTTGTCAGAGCTGTACCCCGCCGGCCGCAAGATCGATCTTGAGCTGCTCGGTTTCCTCCGCGGTCAGCTCGACCATGGGGGCGCGCAGCGGTCCCGCGGGCAGTCCCTGCAGGGCCAGCGCGGCCTTGGTGGTCATGACGCCCTGGGTGCGGAACATGCCGGTGAAGACCGGGAGGAGCTTCTGGTGGATCTCCAGTGCCTTCTGCACGTCACCCGCGACGAAGGCGTCCACCATGGCGCGCAGCTCCGGGGTGGCGACGTGGCCGACGACCGAGACGAAGCCGACGGCGCCGACCGAGAGCAGCGGCAGGTTGAGCATGTCGTCGCCGGAGTACCAGGCGAGGCCGGAGCGGGCGATGGCCCAGCTGGCGCGGCCGAGGTCGCCCTTGGCGTCCTTGTTGGCGACGATCCGCGGGTGCTCCGCGAGACGGACCAGCGTCTCGGTGTTGATCGGGACGCCACTGCGGCCGGGGATGTCGTAGAGCATGACGGGCAGCTCGGTGGTGTCGGCGATGGCCGTGAAGTGGCGGTACAGGCCCTCCTGCGGGGGCTTGTTGTAGTACGGCGTGACCAGCAGGAGGCCGTGGGCGCCGGCGCGTTCGGCGGTGCGGGCCAGCTCGATGCTGTGCTGGGTGTTGTTCGTGCCGACTCCGGCGACGACGTGGGCCCGGTCGCCGACGGCCTCCAGGACGGCTCGTACGAGGTCCGCTTTCTCCGCGTCGCTGGTGGTGGGGGACTCGCCGGTGGTCCCGTTGACGATCAGGCCGTCGTTGCCTGCGTCCACCAGGTGGGCGGCGAGCCGCTGCGCGCCGTCGAGGTCGAGTGCGCCGTCCGCCGTGAAGGGCGTGACCATGGCGGTGAGGACCCGCCCGAAGGGGGTCTGCGGAGTGGAGGTCGGAGCCATGGGTTACACGCTACTCGTTGCTCAGAGCGGGGTCTGCCCTTGGGGGAGTCGGCAGGCCGGGAAGGGGTGGAGCCCGGCACTGCCTGCTCGGGGGTTCAAGCAGTGCCGGGTCCCTTTGATCAGGCTAGATGAACTTCTCCAAACGTCGCAATCGGGACACTTCGGGCGACTGATGCGCACATCTGTACCTGACCGGGGCGGCGGGAGCGCGTTACGGCGCCACGCGCCCATTGGCGTTGAAGGCGGCATAGGTGAGCGGCATGAGCCGGGCCCACTCCTGTTCCATCTTCTCGCCGACCATCTCGATCTCCCGCTGCGGGAAGGACGGCACCTTCGCCAGCTCGTGCTGGGTGCGCAGGCCGAGGAAGTGCATCAGCGAGCGCGCGTTGCAGGTGGCGTACATCGAGGAGTACAGGCCGACGGGGAGCACCGAGCGGGCCACCTCGCGGGCGACGCCGGCGGCGAGCATCTCCTGGTACGTGCGGTAGGCCTGGCGGTAGGAGTCCTCCATGGAGCAGCTGACCAGGTCGTGCTGTTCGGGGGTGCCCTCGACGAAGACGTACTTGCCCGGGCGGCCCTGCTGGACCAGCTTGCGCTCGGCGCCCGGCACGTAGAAGACCGGCTGGAGCTCCCGGTAGCGGCCGGATTCCTCGTTGTAGGACCAGCCGACGCGGTGCCGCATGAACTCGCGGAAGACGAAGATCGGGGCGCTGATGAAGAAGGTCATCGAGTTGTGCTCGAACGGGCTGCCGTGCCGGTCCCGCATCAGGTAGTTGATCAGACCCTTCGAGCGCTCCGGGTCCTTCTGCAGCTCGTCCAGGGACTGCTCCCCGACGGTCGAGACGCGGGCGGCGAACAGCACGTCGGAGTCGGTCGCGCTGCTCTTGACCAGTTCGACGGTGACGTCGCTGCGGAGGTCGATCTTGAAATCGTCGGCGGGGGTGTCGGTCACGGGTGGAGGGCCTTCCCAATCTTGTCGCTTGGCGAGGCCACTCTACGGCCCGCCAAACGGGGCGTTCACGGCCGTGCCGCGATGAAGTCGGCGAAATTGGGCACCTGCGGGGGAGTTCGTTCGTCTGTATGAGTAGCAGCTGCACGAGTAGCAGCGATCCGCTTGATCCCTGAAGGGAGACGCACCTCCGATGATCCGCCGGCGTGAACCCGTGCCGTTCGCCTTCGTCGCCGAAGCCGACAGGTTCCGCAGCAATGTCACTCCTCCGCCCCGTGAGCGGGCGTCCTTCGGCCAGTTGGCCGGACGCTGGCTGCTGGGGCTCACCGTGGTCGCCGGGATCGTGGGATCCCTGGTGATCGGGATGCCCGCGCTCTCGGCCGACCAGCCCTCACCGCAGCAGCAGCAGCAGTCTCAGGCGTCCGACGGGCGCTGAGGCGGCGCCCGGCCGGGCCTGACGCCATCCGGGCCCCGGTTGTGGTGACCGCGGACACAGATCGGTAGCCTCACCGGGCACAGCACACGATGGAACGAGTGAGGACCAGCCGTGCCCCTGCCCTTCCTGACGGCCGACCGCGCCTTCGACGCGTCCGAGGACGTCGCGCTCCCCTACGACGACCGTGACCAGTGGCGTCGGCCCTACCGGCCGGGACCGTGGCGTGTGGGGGCGGCGGCACTGGTGCTGCTGCTCGCCTCGTTCGTCCTGTTCGCCGCGGTCGTCATCGCGGCGACGGGCTCGCTGTCCTCGGCCTCGGTGGTCTTCGTCGTCGCGCTCGTCATGATCGTCTGCGCCCTGCGGCTGCTGCGCATGGGCGTGTGGGTGAGCGCGCGCGGGGTGCGTCATGTGGGCTTCCTCGTGACCCGCACGGTGGCCTGGCAGCAGGTCGCCGGCGTGCGGACGGCGCAGCAGCCGGTGCGCTGGCTGGGCCTGCCGCGCGCGGTGCAGGGGCAGGCGCTGCTCCTCGTCCGGCAGGGCCGGGCCGGGGAGAGCGCGCTCACGTTGATGACCACCCATGACGCCGACTTCCTCGCCCGGCCGGAGGCCTTCGACCGGGCGGCCGACACCGTGGAGGCGTGGGCCGACGAGTACCGGCACGGCTGAGCGGGAGAGTGGAAAAGGCCGGTGGCCCGGTTCCGTGGACATGGAACCGGGCCACCGGCCTTTTCGGGGTGTCTCAGACCGTTCTGGCCCGCTGGTGGTCGTGCAGGGCGATCGCGCGCTGCATCGCCTTGCGGGCCCGCGGGGTGTCGCGGGCGTCCTGGTAGGCGACGGCGAGCCGGAACCAGCTGCGCCAGTCGTCGGGGGCATCCTCGGTCTCGGCCTTGCGGCGGGCGAAGACCTCGTCGGCCGAGTCGCGGTCGATGCGGCCGCTCGGGGTGCGCTTCAGCTCGTCGACGGGCAGTCCGCCCTCGGCGTCGAGCTCGGCGGCGAGCTGGTTGGCGCGGCGGACGAACTGGGTGTTCTTCCACAGGAACCACACCCCGATCACCGGCAGGATCAGCACCGCCACGCCGAGGGTGACAGTGACGGGGGTGCCGGCGTCGATGAGCATCACGCCGCGGCTGCCGACCAGGACGAAGTAGAAGACCAGGACGGCGGCCGTGATGACGTAGGAGATCTTCGCGCGCATGGCTGTCAGGGGCTCGGTTCCGGGATCGGTGGGGCTGGGGCGGGGACGGCGGCCGGGTTCAGCCCAGGTCCAGGAAGTGCTCCAGGCCGAAGGTGAGGCCGGGAGTGGTCACCACCCGGCGGGCGCCCAGCAGGATGCCCGGCATGAAGCTGCTGTGGTGCAGGGAGTCGTGCCGGACGGTGAGGGTCTCGCCCTCGCCGCCGAGCAGGACCTCCTGGTGGGCGAGCAGGCCGCGCAGGCGGACCGCGTGGACCGGGACTCCGTCCACGTCCGCGCCGCGGGCACCGTCGAGGGCGGTGGCAGTGGCGTCGGGCGCCGGAGCGACGCCTGCCTTCTGCCGGGCCTCGGCGATGAGCTGCGCGGTGCGCGTGGCGGTGCCGCTGGGGGCGTCCACCTTGTTCGGGTGGTGCAGCTCGACGACCTCGACGGACTCGAAGTACGGCGCGGCGATCTGCGCGAACTTCATGGTCAGCACGGCCCCGATGGAGAAGTTGGGCGCGATGAGCACGCCCGTCTCCGGGGAGGCGCCGAGCCAGCCCCTCAGCTGTGCGAGGCGCTCGTCGGTCCAGCCGGTGGTGCCGACGACGGCGTGGATGCCGTGGCGCACGCAGAACTCGAGGTTGTCCATGACGGACGCCGGGGTGGTCAGCTCGACCGCGACCTCGGCGCCGCTGTCGGTCAGCGCCTCCAGGCTGTCGCCGCGGCCGAGGGCGGCGACCAGTTCCATGTCCTCGGCGGCCTCGACCGCCCGCACGGCCTCGGAGCCGATCCGGCCCTTGGCGCCGAGGACTGCCACGCGCAGCTTGCTCATGTTGTGTTCGCTTCCTTACCGAGAGACCGGGAGTGTCAGGCGACGGCGTCGTGCAGCCGGGACGCCTGCTTGTCCTTCAGCGGGCCGATGACCGACAGGGACGGCCGCCGTCCCAGGACGTCGCGGGCGACGGCGCGGACGTCGTCCGGCGTGACCGAGGCTATCCGGGCCAGCATGTCGTCGACGGACATCTGCTCGCCCCAGCACAGTTCGCTCTTGCCGATACGGTTCATCAGCGCACCGGTGTCCTCGAGACCGAGGACGGTGGAGCCCTGGAGCTGGCCGACGGCGCGGCCGATCTCGTCGTCGGACAGCCCGTTCTCGGCGACGTGGTCGAGCTCGTCGCGGCAGATCTTCAGCACGTCGTGCACCTGGGAGGGCCTGCAGCCCGCGTACACGCCGAACAGGCCGCAGTCGGCGAAGCCCGAGGTGTACGAGTACACGCTGTAGGCCAGGCCGCGCTTCTCGCGGACCTCCTGGAACAGGCGGGAGGACATGCCGCCGCCGAGAGCGGTGTTGAGGACGCCCATGGCCCAGCGGCGCTCGTCGGTGCGGGCCAGGCCCGGCATGCCGAGGATGACGTGCGCCTGCTCGGTCTTGCGGCCGACCAGCTCGACGCGGCCGGCGGTGCGGATGGTGCGCCGGCCCTCGCGCGGGGCGATGGGCTCGGCCTGCGGGTCCTTGAGGGCGCCGGCCTTCTCGAAGGCGGCGCGGACCTGGCGTACGACCTTGTTGTGGTCGATGTTGCCGGCGGCGGCGACGACCAGGTGGGTCGGGTCGTAGTGCTTCTTGTAGAAGCGGCGGATGCGGTCGGCGGTGAGGGCGTTGACCGTGTCGACCGTGCCGAGGACGGGGCGGCCCAGCGCGTTGTCGCCGAACATGGTGTGCGCGAACAGGTCGTGCACGCAGTCGCCGGGGTCGTCCTCGGTCATCGCGATCTCTTCGAGGATGGCGCCGCGCTCGACGTCGACGTCCTCCTCGCGGATCAGGGAGCCGGTCAGCATGTCGCAGACGACGTCGATGGCGAGCGGCAGGTCGGTGTCGAGCACGCGTGCGTAGTAGCACGTGTACTCCTTCGCCGTGAACGCGTTCATCTCGCCGCCGACCGCGTCGATGGCGGAGGAGATGTCCAGGGCGCTGCGCCGCCGGGTGCCCTTGAAGAGCAGGTGCTCCAGGTAGTGGGTGGCGCCGTTCAGGGCCGGGGTCTCGTCGCGGGAGCCGACGTGGGCCCAGATGCCGAAGGTCGCCGAGCGGACCGAGGGCAGGGTCTCGGTGACGATGCGCAGGCCGCCCGGGAGGGTGGTCTTGCGGACCGTGCCGATGCCGTGCTCGCCCTTGATCAGGGTTTGGGTACGGGCGACGGCCCGCGCCTCCGAGGAGGTGCGGGCCGTCGCCTTGGAGCTACGGGACGTCACTGGTCGGCGTCGTCCTTCTGCGTCTCGTCGCCCTCTTCGCCCTCGATGACGGGGATCAGGGAGAGCTTGCCGCGGGAGTCGATCTCGGCGATCTCGACCTGGACCTTCTGGCCCACGCCGAGGACGTCCTCGACGTTCTCCACGCGCTTGCCGCCGGCGAGCTTGCGGATCTGCGAGATGTGCAGCAGACCGTCCTTGCCGGGCAGCAGGGAGACGAACGCGCCGAAGGTCGTCGTCTTCACGACGGTGCCCAGGTAGCGCTCGCCGACCTCGGGCATCGTCGGGTTGGCGATGCCGTTGATCGTGGCGCGGGCGGCCTCGGCGGCCGGGCCGTCGGCGGCACCGATGTAGATCGTGCCGTCGTCCTCGATCGTGATCTCGGCGCCCGTGTCCTCCTGGATCTGGTTGATCATCTTGCCCTTGGGGCCGATGACCTCACCGATCTTGTCGACGGGGATCTTCACGGTGATGATCCGCGGCGCGTTCGGGGACATCTCGTCCGGCTTGTCGATCGCTTCCATCATCACGTCGAGGATGTGGAGGCGGGCGTCGCGGGCCTGCTTGAGGGCCGCGGCCAGGACGGAGGCGGGGATGCCGTCCAGCTTGGTGTCGAGCTGGAGGGCGGTCACGAACTCCTTGGTGCCGGCGACCTTGAAGTCCATGTCGCCGAAGGCGTCCTCCGCACCGAGGATGTCGGTGAGGGCGACGTAGTGCGTCTCGCCGTTGATCTCCTGGGAGATCAGGCCCATGGCGATACCGGCGACGGGGGCCTTCAGCGGCACACCGGCGTTCAGCAGCGACATGGTGGAGGCGCAGACCGATCCCATGGACGTCGAGCCGTTGGAGCCGAGGGCCTCGGACACCTGGCGGATCGCGTAGGGGAACTCCTCGCGCGTCGGCAGCACCGGCACGATGGCGCGCTCGGCGAGGGCGCCGTGGCCGATCTCGCGGCGCTTGGGGGAGCCGACGCGGCCGGTCTCGCCGACGGAGTACGGCGGGAAGTTGTAGTTGTGCATGTAGCGCTTGCGGGTCACCGGGGAGAGGGTGTCCAGCTGCTGTTCCATGCGGAGCATGTTGAGGGTGGTGACGCCCAGGATCTGGGTCTCGCCACGCTCGAACAGGGCGGAGCCGTGGACCCGCGGGATGGCCTCGACCTCGGCGGCCAGGGTGCGGATGTCGGTGACACCGCGGCCGTCGATGCGGGTCTTCTCCTTGATGACGCGCTCGCGGACCAGGGACTTGGTCAGCGCGCGGTACGCGGCGGAGATCTCCTTCTCCCGGCCCTCGAACTGGGGCAGGAGCTTCTCGGCGGCGAGCCCCTTGACGCGGTCCAGCTCGGCCTCGCGCTCCTGCTTGCCGGCGATGGTGAGCGCCTGGGCCAGCTCGGGCTTGACCGCGGCGGTCAGCGCCTCCAGGACGTCGTCCTGGTAGTCGAGGAAGATCGGGAACTCGCCGGTCGGCTTGGCGGCCTTGGCGGCGAGGTCGGCCTGGGCGCGGCACAGCACCTTGATGAAGGGCTTCGCGGCCTCGAGACCGGCGGCGACGACCTCCTCGGTGGGCGCCTCGGCGCCGCCCTCGATCAGCTTGATCGTCTTTTCGGTGGCCTCGGCCTCGACCATCATGATCGCGACGTCGCCGTCCTCCAGGACGCGGCCCGCGACGACCATGTCGAAGACGGCGTCCTCGAGCTCGGTGTGCGTCGGGAAGGCGACCCACTGGCCGCGGATCAGCGCGACGCGGACGCCGCCGATCGGGCCGGAGAAGGGCAGGCCGGCCAGCTGCGTCGACGCGGAGGCGGCGTTGATCGCCACGACGTCGTACAGGTGGTCGGGGTTGAGCGCCATGATCGTGGCGACGACCTGGATCTCGTTGCGCAGGCCCTTCTTGAAGGACGGGCGCAGCGGGCGGTCGATGAGGCGGCAGGTGAGGACGGCGTCCTCGGACGGCCGGCCCTCGCGGCGGAAGAAGCTGCCGGGGATCTTGCCGGCGGCGTACATCCGCTCCTCGACGTCCACCGTGAGGGGGAAGAAGTCGAGCTGGTCCTTGGGGTTCTTGGAGGCGCTGGTGGCCGACAGCACCATGGTGTCGTCGTCCAGGTAGGCCACGGCGGAGCCGGCGGCCTGCTTGGCCAGGCGGCCCGTCTCGAAGCGGATGGTGCGGGTGCCGAACGCGCCGTTGTCGATCACGGCTTCGGCGTAGTGGGTCTCGTTCTCCACTAGTGTTTTCTCCTCGTCCTCGTCCCTCCTCGCCCGTGTGGCGGGGGGACGGTGGCGGAGAAGCGCTCCGTCCTGTGCGGGCCGGTCTTCGATCGAAGCACCCGGGGCTCTTCCCCCGGGGGCCACTACCGAGGACCGGCGGCCGGCGGCGAGGCGCGCTTCTCCTCGTTTCGTTCGGTGTGCGTGGGGTTCCCCGCCCTTGCGGGTGCCCCTCACGCTGTCTCGTACGTCCTGTGCTGTGCTACCACACTACAAAGCGGCGGTGACACCTTGCACATACAGCAAAGGGAGCGGCCCCCGAACGATGGGAACCGCTCCCTCCACGGCGTCTTACTTGGCGCCCGCCGCACCGCGGCGGATGCCGAGGCGCTCGACCAGCGCACGGAAGCGCTGGATGTCCTTCTTGGCGAGGTACTGCAGCAGCCGGCGGCGCTGACCGACCAGGATCAGCAGGCCACGGCGCGAGTGGTGGTCGTGCTTGTGCGTCTTGAGGTGCTCCGTCAGGTCGGAGATCCGACGGGACAGCAGCGCGACCTGGACCTCGGGGGAGCCGGTGTCGCCCTCCTTGGTACCGAACTCGGAGATGATCTGCTTCTTGACGGCGGCGTCGAGCGACACGCGTACTCCTCTTTGGTCTGTGACTGGCCTTCGAGTGCCCCCGGTCTGCGTCTCGGGGGATCTTCCGTGACTCGGAAGGCGGGGATCCGCTGGGCGCGGCCTCCAGGGCGCTGGGCTCCGGGGGCGCGTACACGAACGGCCGTCACACAGCGTACCAGCCTGCGCGGACGGCACGGTCCGCGGGCTCCGCGGGACCGTCGTCACTCTCGCCGGTAGGTACATCGGCAAACCGCTGAGCTGGGACAACCCCGGGAAGTAAGGTGGCCGCCGCACCCCGTAGGCACCGCAGGAAGGACGAGCCCCGATGGCCGACACCGAGAACGCCGGGACCCCTGAGAACGCCGAGAACGCCGAGCTGAAGGCGCGCAAGGAGCGGGAGAGGGACGAGCTGTACTCCCTCGACATCTCCGGCGTCGAATGGCACAGCGCGCCCGGCACCGAGGAGCACGAGGAGCGGGTCGAGATCGCCTACCTCCCCGCCGGCGCCGTGGCCATGCGCTCGTCGCTCGACCCGGACACCGTGCTGCGGTACACGGAGGCCGAGTGGCGCGCGTTCGTGCTGGGGGCGCGGGACGGGGAGTTCGACCTGGAGCCGGCGCCGGAGGGCGGGGCGGGATGAGGCGGGAGGGGCCTCAGGGCTTCTTCGCGGTGTCGCTGCCGATGCCGAGGACGAGGTAGATCCACTCCTTCTCGCTGCCGCTGGGGCCGTTCGCGGCCCTGGCGCCGAAGAAGATCCGCCCGTTCTGGACGAGGATGTCGTTGACGTCCGGTGTCGTGAGCGTGTAGGCCTCGACCGGCAGGCCGAAGTAGAGGTAGGGAGTCTCCTCGCCCGTCTCGGGATCCAGGCTGACGAGCGCGTTCGGTGTGATGTGGTCCTCGCTGCTGCGCAGGGCGAGCAGCCGGTCGCCGCTCATCCGCAGGGGGTAGAGCAGCGCGCCGGGGCCCGAGTCGAACTTGGTCGTGGTGTTCCCGGTCGCCAGGTCGAAGCCGATGACCCAGTTGGAGACCGCCTTCTCCGGCTGGTCCTTGCTGCGCAGGAAGGCCTGCCCCGCGCCGACGGCGATGGTCGGGCAGTAGTCGACGACGAGGTAGTCGCCGGTGAAGCACTCGCCGACGTAGGTTCCGTCGCCCAGCCGGACGGTGGACCGGTACTTGCCCTTGTCGTCCAGGGAGATGAGTTCGGTGAGTCCGATCTCGCCGGCGGCCACGGCGACGACGGCCGGCTCGGTGGACGGCACGCTGAGGTCGCGGATCCCCTTGGGGGCCGTGTACGACCACAGGGTGCGGCCCGTGGCCGGGTCGACCTTGCGCACGTTGTAGGTGACGCCCTGCCAGTACGCGCCGGGCGGTGTCTCTTCGGCGCTCCAGCACTTCTCCCGGACGACGAGCGCCCGTCCGCCGGCGGCACCCATGTCCTGGCAGCGGCCGGCGACCGTGGTGCTCCAGCGCTTCGTCCCCTTGTCCATGTCGTACCCGATGGTGCCGCCTCCCCAGGTCACGGCGACGACGCCGCGGGTCAGGGTCACGCTCGGCCGGTCCTGGACGTCGGCGTCCTTTGGGGCGTCCTGCGAGCGGCCCGCGCCGGAGACGGGGAAGTCGTGCTCCCAGACCTTGCGGCCTTCGTCGAGGTCGACGAAGGCGACGCGGTTGCACAGGGCGTCCTCCTCGTTGCTCTCTCCGAAGAGGACGGCCGTGCGGTTGTCCCCGCTCACGTGGCGTGTGTAGCCGCAGATCTGTCCGCCGAGCGGGATCTTCCACGCCTCGTCGCCGACCTCGGCGTCCGTGCCGATGCGGAAGCCGGCCACCGTGCCCTTGATGCCCTTGGCGAGGATCTTGTCGGTGGCCCACATGCCCGGCATCTCGTTGTGCTCGCCGGGGACCATCTCGTCCTCGGAGAACCGGAAGGCCATCTCGCCGGTGATGTCGGCGGGGCGCTTCTCGACCGTCTCGCGCACGTCGAGCCGGCCCTGGGCGGCGGGCGGCTCGGCCGGACGGTGGTCCGTCTCGTCCCCGTCGCGCCACAGCAGCCAGCCGCCCGTGCCGACGGCCGCCACCAGAATCACGGCCAGCAGCCCCAGCAGCACCCGGCGCCGGGTGCCTCGGCCGGGCGGCGTGGGCGGGGCCATGGGGGTGGTCGGCGGTTGCATGGACGGGGGCGGGCCGAAGCTCACACGAGTGCCTTTCCGCTGGGAGTCGGGAGTGTGGTGCCGGGCCGGGACGCTCCGGCCGGGACCGGCCGTCCGGCGCGGAAGGGCCGCGGTTCCGGTCCCTGGTGACGGGCGCGGCCCGTCATGGGCGTTTCCTGCGGGTCAGCCCGTCATCGACCGCACGGTCGTGTACACGTCGAAGACGGCGAGTGCCAGTGGTACCAGTGTCAGCAGGACGAAGCCCTCGGCGATCTCCAGGAAGCGGCCCCAGAAGGGCGTGAGCCCGCTGCGTGCGGCCACCAGGCCGATGGTGGTGATCAGGGCGGCGGCCAGCGCGACGGCGGCCACCAGCCAGATCGTGCGGATGTCGAGGCCGGTCCGGTCCCCCTCCAGCGCGTCCTTGAGCAGGGCGTGCGGCGGATCGAGTGCCAGCCCGAGCCCGAGCGCGACCAGGGAGCCCAGTCCCGCGGCGAGGAGGGGGGCGACCTGTGCGGTGTAGCGGAACAGCTGCGCGCGCATCAGCAGGGCGATTCCGGTGGCCAGTGCCAGCAGTTGTGCCCAGACGCCGTCGGAGAAGCCGAGCACCAGGGCGGAGCCGGCCGCGAGCAGCGCGCAGCCGCCCACGAGGCCGACGAGGAGTTCGTGGCCGCGGCGGGTCTGGGCCTCGATGCGTTCGGCGTCGACCGGTTCGTGGGGCTCGGGTTCGGTGCCGTATCCGCTGCGCGGTGCGCTGTTCGGTGCCTCGAAGCCGATGGGCAGGCGCGCGAAGCGCAGGGACATGCCGGGCAGGAAGGCCAGGGCGCCGACGGCGACGGGCGTGCACAGGGCGGCGATCTCGGCCGGCTCCCAGTCTCTGAGGAGTGCCGCGAACGTGGCGAGCAGGGTGACGCCGGACGCGGTCGCGAAGGCGACGAACGGACCGTCGCCGCGCGGGGAGCACAGGGCGAGGATCACCGAGGCCACCAGGACGGCCGCGGCGGCGAGCAGGAACTGGAGCTTGCCGATGCCCTGCCCTTCGGAGAGCGAGAGCAGACCGGAGCCCGCCACGCCCACGTTGGGCAGCGCGCCGAGGCCGAGCGCGATGGCGGCGGCCCGGTCGTCGTAGACGCGGGCGCGGACACAGCCGAGGACGACGAGGAGAGCCCCCGCGATGCCCGCGAGGATGCCGGGCAGGCCGTGCATGTCGTGTCGCGGGTCGGCGCTCCAGGCGACGAACGCGAGCAGCGCGGGGAGTACGCCGCCGCCGACGAGGCCGGCGGCGCGCGTGAGCTCTCCGTGCCACAGGGAACGGTCCCGGGTCACCGCGGAGGCGACCGCTTCGGAGACGTCGTCGAAGACGGCCGGCGGCAGTGATTCGGCGAAGGGGCGCAGAGTGAGGAGTTCACCGTCGACGATGCGCTGGGCCGCGAAGGAACGGGCGCTGTCGAGCACGGTGCCGTCGCGCCGGACGAGGTGGTAGCCGACGGGGGCGCCCTCGGCGGCGGTCTGCCGGGAGAGCCGGAGGATCTCCGGGTAGATGTCGGCGACCGGTATGTCGTCGGGCAGCGCCACGTCGATCCGGCTGTCGGGCGCGACGATGGTGACCCGGCAGAAGCCGAGGCCCGTCACCGCCCCCGAAGGAGCTGCCTGTCCCGGTCCGCCCGTACCGGCGGCCGCTGTGGAGGCCGTCATGCTCACCTGCTGCTCCCCCTCGGTGCTGCTGTGTCTGCGGTGTGAAGGTCCTGCGCCTCTTTCCCGGCGTCCGCCGCAGGACGGGGCGGGAAGGGACGGGAGGACGGCCGCTCGACCGGGCCCGGCCGTGAAGCGCCGGACCACATCTCACGGAATGCCCCATACATCCGCCCGGGTTCGCGTGTGCTCACGCGAACATCCGGCACCCTACCGTCCGTCGGTGTGTGATGAGATCAGTAGGATCGCGCGGCGGCCCTCGTCCGCCTGACACGGGGTGGCGGACGGAAATCCGGCGGGCCGGCAAGGGGATTGGTGAGCAGTGAGCCAGATCGTCGTGAAGCGTCCGCCGCGGGCGCTGCCGCCGGAGGTCCCGACGGGCGAGGTGGTCGTGCAGCCGCCGCCCGAGCTGCCCCGGGGGCATCAGGAGAGCGTCCTGATGCAGTTGCTGCCGACGCTCGGCATGGGCGGCTCGGTCGTCTTCTTCTTCACCAGCGGGCAGCCGTTCATGCGCATCATGGGCATGGTGATGATCGCGTCGACGATCGCCATGTCGATCGCGATGGTGGTCCGTTTCCGCCGCGGTTCCCAGGGGCAGCTCGCCGATCTGCGCCGGGACTACCTGGGTTACCTGTCGCAGGTCCGCCGGACCACCGTGGCGACGGCGAGGGCGCAGCGTGACGCCCAGTACTACCTCCACCCCTCCCCCGAGCAGCTGTGGGCGCTGGTCGCCGAGGGCAGTCGCGTGTGGGAACGGCGGCCCGGCGACGAGGACTTCGCGCAGGTCCGCGTCGGTCTCGGCCCCCAGTCCCTGGCCACGCCGCTGGTCGCTCCCGAGACCGGCCCGGTCGACCAGCTGGAGCCGCTCACGGCGGGCGCGATGCAGCGGTTCGTGGCGGCCCACTCCACCTTGGACGACCTGCCGATGGCGGTCTCCCTGCGCGCCTTCTACCACGTCACGCTCGGCGGTGAGCCGGATTCCGTACGCTCCTCGGCCCGGGCGCTGACCGGTTCGCTGGCCTCTCTGCACTCCCCCGAGGACCTGGTCGTCGCGATCGCGGCGAGCCGGGACGCGGTGCGGCACTGGGAATGGGCCAAGTGGCTTCCGCACGTGCAGCTTCCCGGTGTCGCGGACGGTGCCGGGTCTCGTCGCCTGATCAGTTGTGACCCCCGTGAGCTCGAGGACCTGCTGGCCCCGCGGCTGGCCGGGCGCCCCCGCTTCCACCCGAACGCGGCGCCCCTGCCGGACGTCCCGCACCTCGTCGTCGTCCTCGACGGCGTCTCCCTGCCGCCGGACTCCCTGCTGGCCGGCCCCGAGGGCCTGCAGGGGGTGACGGTCGTCGAGCTGACCGAGGGCGAGCCGTCCGGCGCCCGCGGTGACCTCTCCGTCCTCGTGCAGCCGCGTTCGCTGCGTCTGGAGCCCGCGCACGGCGTCGTCTACGAAGGGACGCCCGACGTCCTGTCGTACGAGTCCGCGGAGGCGCTGGCCCGGCAGCTGGCGCCGCTGCGCATGGCCTCGGGCGGAGACGACGACGAACCGCTGCTGGCGAACCTGGAGTTCACCGACCTGCTCAACCTGGGTGACGCCGCCTCCATCGACACCCGGCGCACCTGGCGGCCGCGTTCCCAGGCGGAGCGGCTGCGGGTGCCGATCGGCGTCGGCGAGGACGGCCGCCCGGTGATGCTCGACATCAAGGAGGCCGCCCAGGAGGGCATGGGCCCGCACGGTCTGTGCGTGGGCGCGACGGGTTCCGGCAAGTCGGAGCTGCTGCGCACGCTGGTGCTGGGTCTCGCGGTCACCCACTCCTCCGAGACGCTGAACTTCGTCCTCGCGGACTTCAAGGGCGGCGCCACCTTCGCGGGCATGGCGCAGATGCCGCACGTGGCAGCCGTGATCACCAACCTGGCGGACGACCTCACCCTCGTCGACCGCATGGGCGACTCGATCCGCGGTGAGCTCAACCGCCGCCAGGAGATGCTGCGCGACGCGGGCAACTACGCCAACATCCACGACTACGAGAAGGCACGGGCGGCGGGTGCGCCGCTCCAGCCCATCCCCTCGCTGCTGCTGGTCATCGACGAGTTCAGTGAGCTGCTGACCGCGAAGCCGGACTTCATCGACATGTTCGTGCAGATCGGCCGCATCGGCCGGTCGCTGGGCGTGCACCTGCTGCTGGCCTCGCAGCGGCTGGAGGAGGGCCGGCTGCGCGGCCTGGAGACCTATCTGTCCTACCGCATCGGTCTGCGCACCTTCTCGGCCGCCGAGTCGCGGGCGGCGCTCGGTGTGCCGGACGCGTACGAGCTGCCGAACGTGCCCGGTTCCGGCTTCCTGAAGTACGGCACCGACGAGATGGTCCGGTTCAAGGCCGCGTACGTCTCCGGTGTCTACCGTTCCGGCTCGCGGCGGGCCGGGGCCGGTGACGGTCTGCTCCCGCAGGACCGCAGGCCGGTTCTGTTCACGGCGGCGGAGGTGCCGGTGCGGTACGTGCCGGCACCGCGGCAGGGCGAGAGTCCGGCGGACGGTGCCGGCGAGGTGGACGACGCGCTCGCGGACACCGTGCTGGACGTCGTCGTGCGCCGGCTCGAGGCCCAGGGGCCGGCGGCCCACCAGGTGTGGCTGCCGCCGCTGGACAGCCCGCCGTCGCTGGACTCGCTGCTGCCGGGGCTCACCGCCGTGCAGGGCCGGGGACTGACCCAGCCCGGTTACGAGGGCGCCGGACGGCTCGTGGTCCCCGTCGGCATCGTCGACAAGCCCTACGAGCAGCGCCGTGACCCGCTGTGGCTGGACTTCTCCGGTGCCGCCGGCCACATGCAGATCCTGGGCGGCCCGCAGTCCGGCAAGTCGACGCTGCTGCGTTCGCTGATCTGCTCCTTCGCGCTCACCCACACGCCGCACGAAGTGCAGTTCTACGGGCTGGACTTCGGTGGTGGCGGCATGGCCGCGGTGGCCGGGCTGCCGCATGTGGGCGGCATCGCCTCGCGTCTGGACCCGGAGAAGGTCCGGCGTACCGTCGCGGAGGTCTACGGCGTCCTGAACCGCCGCGAGGAGTACTTCCGGTCCTCGGGCATCTCCTCCATCGCCGAGTTCCGGACCCGGCGGGCCCGTGGCGACATCTCGGTCACCGACCAGCCGTGGGGCGACGTCTTCCTGGTCATCGACGGCTGGGCCAACTTCCGTACCGAGTACGAGGCGCTCGATCAGGTGATCCTCGACATCGCCGCCCGCGGTCTCGGCTACGGCGTCCATCTGGTCCTCTCCGCGTCCCGCTCGATGGAGGTGCGCTCCGCGCTCAAGGACAGCCTGCTGAACCGGCTGGAGCTGCGGCTGGGCGACACGATGGACTCCGAGCTGGACCGGAAGGCCGCCGCGAACGTCCCCACCGGTGTCCCGGGCCGCGGTCTGTCGCCGCAGAAGCTGCACTTCATGGCGGCGGTGCCGCGCATCGACGGCCTGACGTCCGACACGGACCTGGCGGACGCCACGGCCGCGCTGTCGGCCGAGGTGTCCCGGCACTGGCAGGCGCCGGGCGCGCCCGCGGTGCGTCTGCTGCCGCGCGAGTTCCCGGCGGAGCAGCTGCCTCCGGGCGACCGCTTCCCGCAGCGGGGTGTCGCCTTCGCCCTCGACGAGGACAACCTGGAGCCGGTCTTCGTCGACTTCGACCAGGACCCGTTCTTCCTGGTCTTCGGCGAGAGCGAGTCCGGCAAGTCGAACCTGCTGCGGCTGCTGATCAAGCAGCTGGCGGCGCGGTACTCCGGCGACGAGTGCAAGCTCTTCGTCGTGGACAACCGGCGCTCCCTGCTGGGCGTGACGCCGGACACCCACCTCGCCGAGTACATCCCCATGTCCAACGCCATGGAGCACCACATGGTGGCCCTGGCCGACCTCATGAAGCGCCGTACCCCCACGGCCGACGTGACCGCCCGGCAGCTCCGTGAGCGCAGCTGGTGGCAGGGGCCGACGGTGTTCGTGGTCGTCGACGACTTCGACCTCGTCGCCACGTCGAGCGGCAATCCGCTCAGCGGCCTGACCGAACTCCTGCCGTTCGCCCGGGACGTGGGCGTGCGTTTCATCATCGCCCGCTCCACCGCCGGCGCCGGCCGGGCCTCGTACGAGGCCTTCATGCAGCGCATCAAGGAGCTGGGCGCCCAGGGCGTCGTCCTGGCGGGCGACCCGGCCGAGGGTGACGTCCTGGGCGGCGTACGGCCGAGGCCGATGCCCGCGGGGCGGGGGGTGTTCGTCTCCCGGAAGCGGGGGCGGCCGCTGGTGCAGACGGGGCGGGTGGCGGAGGAGACGTACTGACGGACGGGTGGCGGGCGTACGCGCCCGCCGCCGTGCGACGGGGCCGTGGAGCCCCGGAGTCGGCTCGCGATCATTGCCGACAGGCGTGTTGTTAGTGTGGCGCGTGAACCTCAGGCGCGCGGAAACGGGGTGTGGGAACCATGGCTGAGTCTGTCGGAGAGCAGCACGGCGGTGGGGCCGGGGAGCCGGTCGGCATGCGGCTGAACCAGTACCCGGCCGAGCCGGGAGTCACCCCGGGGCCGCCGCCGCTCCTGGGCGGCGGGAAGAAGGACCTGGCGTCCAGCCCCGCCCAGAAGAAGGCCGCCGCCAAGGCCATCGAGGACCACCTCGAGCCCGACACCCGCAAGGCGGGTGACTGGGCCGACGAGGACACCAACGCCGCGGTCAAGGCCTTCGCCGCCAAGGACGGTGAGGGGTGGGCCACCTCGGGAGCCCTGAAGAAGGCGCACAAGACGTGGGGTGATCAGGTCCAGAACCTGATGACCCGCCTGTCCGCCGAGAAGGAGGCCCTGCGCAGCACCAACATCCTCCTCACGAACACCGACTTCACCGTCGGGCAGGGTGTGCGCCAGTCGTCCAGCCTCGACGGCTACTGAGCCGTCGCCATCGAGCAGTCATCACAGCGCGTAGCGGGGGACGATGCCGACCTACCACGAGATAATGACGACCGACCTGGCCACCCTCACCACGGCAGCCGACGGCTGGGACGACATGGCCAAGGAGTTCGGCAAGCAGGAGAAGGCCTACAAGCGGGATGTGCACGGCATCTCCATGGGGCCGACGTGGATCGGTCTGAGCGCGGATGCCGCCAACCGCCGGTTCGACATCACCCTGACGGAGTACCAGAGCGCCCAGACCGAGGCGAAGGCCATCGCCTCCCTCCTGCGTGACGCGCACACCCAGTTCGTCGATCTGCAGGGGAAGCTGAAGACGGCCCGCCAGGAGGCCGTCGAGGCGGGGATGAGGGTGTCGGACAAGGGCGTGGTCTCCTACGACACCGCGAGTCTGGACGCGGGGACCCTCAACGCGTACCACCACGATCCCGACTTCCAGGACAGTGTGCGCAAGGCCGTGAACTCCTGGCAGGACCGAATAGACCAGCTCGTCAAGGACGTCACGGACGCCGACAAGGGCGTACAGACAGCCTTCGAAGCCGTCGTCGTCGACTCGAATGCCACCGACGGCACCCTCAACGGCTTCAACGGCCAGGCGAAGGGCGACATCGAACTGTACGAGGCGGAGAAGGCCGAGGACATCGCGAGCCGCCTGGCGGACGGCAAGAAGGTTTCCGCAGCCGAACTCGCCGAGCTCGACCGCGCGTTCCGCGACAACTCCGACGACAAGGTGTTCAGCCAGACTCTGCTGAAGGGGCTCGGCACGGACGGCACCATCAAACTGACCAACGAGCTGAACCAGCTCGCCTACGACGACGACAAGAAACACAAGGCCCAGTACCTGGAGCTGCAGGGCGGTCTGGCCGACACGGTCGCCAGGGCCACCCAGGTGCCCGGGTCCGTCGCCGACGCCCCTCCGGGCTCGCAGAAGTTCACGAACTGGCTCGCCAGCGACGACGGGCAGTTCTACCGGCAGTGGACCCAGAGTCTGGAGAAGTCCGGCACCAAGAACTACGGATCGAACACCCAGCCGCTCTACGGCTACCAGTCCTTCGTCGGTCTGATGCAGCACAGCGACACCAAGTACGACGACCAGTTCCTCTACGAGCTGGGGGACGACCTGATCACGGCCGAGAAGAAATCCCCAGGAATCTTCCAGGAGTGGGGAGCCGGCCACGACGGCGTGCGTGCGGACGCGATCGACGGGCTCCTGGGCGTCATGAGCAGGAACCCCGACGCGGCCACCGCCTTCTTCGACCCCGCGGGCAACGGTTCGGGCGCCGATCACGTGGCGAACGACCACTTGAAGTACCTCCTCGACGACCGTGACTGGCCTCGGCACAGCACGGCCGCCGGCCCGACCGTCGTCACCATGGACGACCCGCTCAGCCGCGTGGGGCTCGGCGCGGCCCTGGAAGCCGCCTCGACCGGGCACGTGCCCCTGAAGACCGGCGAGGATCCCTGGCCCGACATGAAGCACACCGAGGCTCAGGCACGTGTGATGCACTCGATCGTGACGGAGCTGGCACCGATCGCCGGCACGGACGACGGCATTCCGGCGAACCTGCGTCAGCCGGTGGCCAATGCCCTGGGCGAGTACGGATCGGACACGCACAAGATCCTCGCCGGCGTCGACATCGACTACATTCGCGCGGGCGGAGGCGAAGGCTACTTCGACGAGGGCGGTTCCACCCATCTGGCCACCGATGCCAAGACCCTCGTCGAGACGTTGCGTGGTCTTTCGGAGGACCCCGAGGCGTACTCGACCCTGCAGAAGGCCGAACTCCGTCACGTCGGCAACGAGCTGGGCACTCTGCCCGAGGGTGCGGCTCGCGGTGACCTGGACGAGGAGCTGGAGAACCTGGGAAGTGGCCTGGGCGCGTACTCGGCGATCAAGGAAGACGTCCTCAACGACGAACGCATGGACACGTACGCCGACGTCGACTGGAAGATGAAGGCCGCGTACCACTTCGTCGGCGGTGCGGTCACTCCGCTGTACGCCACGGTGGGCCCCGTCAGCATCGCGTTCGGTGACGCTCTGCAGCGTGGCGTGGACACACTGACCTGGGACCTCGGAAACTCCATGAAAGCGGAGGCGGACGCCGAGGCCAATGCGCAGATCGCGGACAAGTACCTCAACGACAATCAGCAGGCGGCCTACCTCGTGGAAGGCTGGGCCCAGGGCCGGTCCGACATCGCAGCGGACAGCCCTGAGAGCAGGAAGCTCATCACCAACATGCTTCAGGGCCGTGACCGAGGGGCTGAGACCACAGGCAAGTACCTGACGGACACGACGAACTGACAACGCGAGACCGGCTCGGTCGTCAGCACGGCAACGATGCTGCCGCAGAGTGACGACCAGGCTGACTGGATCGATCCGGGGAAGTTACTGTGAGCGGAACACGGCGCCTGGACGCCAAGACAACACTGATCGTTGTGTGTCTCCTGGTCGTCGCAGCAGGGATCGGCGGGTGGTTCTATGCCTTCGGCTCACAGGATGAAGAAGGAACCTGTCACCGGCTCCTGAAGCACGAGCGCACGCGCACAGCGCTCGGTTCCGCGTACGAACCCGACTTGACCTGCGCGGAACTCGGTGAGGCCATCGTGGGCGCGACGACCGGGAAGCAGGCAGGGCGCCATTCGCTGTCCCAGGCCCAAGCCATGAAGGACGTCCTGTTGGCACTCGCCGACACCACCGAGGTGAATGACTCGTCCTTGGATCCGGAGCTGACGGCGCCAGTTTCTCTCGCGTTGGCGGACTACGCACCGGACGTATTCGGGGTCCTGGCTCCCGGGAGCATCGACTACCTCCGTCATGAGCTTCCCTCGGACAAGGCGTGGGAGGACGGCAAGGGCGCGCACATGTCCGTTCCCGCCGCGTCACTCCTGCGCGTCATGGTGGGTCTGTCCGCCGACCCCGACAGCTATGCGAACCTGCACAGGGCTCTGACCGGGCGAGTCGCCGAGGAACTGCCCGGTGCCGCTCATGACAAGACCGAATCAGCTCTTTCTCCCTATCCCACGGTTGCTTCCTGGGTCGTCGGCGACATGAACGCGGTGGCCGCTGCGGCACGTGAGGGCCTGGGGCAGTCGGAGTCGTCGGAGTGGGACAAGAAGGTCCTCGCGCGTCTGACCGAAGGGCCGGCGCACGTGCCGTCGTTCGGGGACGACCCGTCCGGCCACATCACGGGCTCCTGGCGGGCGACGCTGCCTCGGCAGGTTCCTGACGACTTGCTCGAGGTCCTCGAAGCACAGGGCGCCGAGATGACACGGGCCTGGGCCACCGCCCTGGGCACGAGCGAGGAGGTGGCGAGAGCACTGGTGAGGGACGCACAGGAGAGCGCGTTCTCCGCCCGGCGTTCCGCGCTTCGCGACTACCGCAGTTCCTGAGCGGCATCACCACACCATCCGCAGCCCAATCGAGGACCGCACGTGACACGCGCATCACACCAGCTGACCATCACTGCGGTGCTGACCGCAGCAGTCCTGTTGACCGGCTGCCAGAGTGGGAGCAGCGCAGAACCACTGAGCCTGGCCGGCCTGACGAAGACCGCCGACGCGGTACCGGACGACGGTGCTGACACCTGCCCGCTGCCCTACGACATGGCCGAGGCGGCGAAGAAGGCGGGAACGGGGGCGCCGGGCGGTCCCGGAGCCGAGCGGGACATGGAGGCGCCCACCGCCACGGCGGAGGGCGGCAAGCGTGCCAAGCCCGGAGACCCGCTCGCCGTCAATCCGGGTGTGCTGATCAGCTGCACCTTCCATGTCGGCCAGAACGACGTGCAGGTGCACACCATCGCCACGCGTGACCGGGACGCGATCAACCTCCTGGGGCCGGTGGTCTCGTCGCTGGCCTCCAAGTCCAGCGGCGACACCGTCGGTTACCTCGGCAAAGCCGGTGCCGCCGATGCCGGGGACGTGATCGGCGACGGCGGCGCCATCGCGTCCGTACGCCTCGAGCTCGACGGGGAGGGGGACGCAGCCCTTCTGGTCGGCGTGAGTGAGGCCGACATCGCGACGCTGACTCCCGAGGTGATCGAAGGGCTCGCGGGCGCGCTGGCGCAACAGTTGGGGTAGCGGCGGCTCACAGCGGCCCTGCGCTCCCCCTGGCGAACGGCAGACGCGCGGGGCGGACAGCGTCGTGAGACGAGAACAGGGTGGACACCTCCCGCGCGTGTCCACCCTGTTCGTGCTTCTCTGGCGTCCTACATGAAGTAGCTCGCGCCCTTCAGGTCGCCGCCGCGGTAGTCACCGCCGGCGAGGCCGACGCGCTGGCTGATGCTGACCAGGGCCTGGTGGATGCCGGAGGCGTGGCGGTCCCACTCCTTGGTCTTCTTGGTGAACTCCTCGTACGCCTCACCGCCCCAGCCCTGGGCCGCGTCCAGCACGGCCTTCTTGAGGGCCTGGAGGTCCTCCTCGAGCTTCTTGGCCTGGTCACCGAGTTCGGTGGCGAGCGCGTCCATGGTGCCGTAGGTGACGGCGAGCTCGTCGTAGTGGACTCCGGACATGTCTTCCTCGTTTCGTTGAAAGCCGGCAGGTCGTCTTCGGAGGCTCGCGTCAGTAGCTGTTGAGCGCCGACGTCTTGCCGCCGAGGTCTTCGACCGAGATCTTGGTGACGTCGGCCTCGATCTGGTCCTCGAGCTTCTGCTTGTCGGCCTTGTTCAGCTGGATGCCCTCGAGGAACTCGTCGAGCATCCGGCCGATCGAGGCCATGTGGTTGTTGATCTCCGTCTGCTTCTTGTCGAACGCCATGGCGCCCTGGCCCGTCCAGTGCTTCTCGATCATGTCGATCGTCCCCTGGAGGCGGGCGAGAGACTGCCTGATCGAGTCGTACCGGTCGATGACGTTCGTCTGGAGCTTCTGTACCTGGCTGTCGTAAAACTTGCGGTCTTCAGCCACTTCGGCAGTCCCTTTCGTGAGTGCGGTGCGACGTTGTCGTGTGTGTCACCGCGTGGTGGTGAGGGTCGGTCGGTGTGCGGTGGGGTCTTCAGGCACCTCGCCGTGAGCGGAGCACCGCGAAGGCGCCGCCCCCGAGCACGAGCACCGCCGCCGCGGCTCCGAGGGCCACCCACAGCGTGGTGTCGCCGGAGTCGTCCGCTTCGGACGCGACGGGCCGGGACTGACTGCCCGACGTGTCTTTCGAGGGCTTCGAGGGCTGGGGTGACGGTGACGGGGAAGACGTCACGGGATTTCCCGATTCGTCCAGGAGGCCGATGGCGTTCTCGTCCGCGAGAGGATCGGTGTTCGGCGCAACAGGCTTGAAGTTCTTGTCCACCAGCACCCTGCGGGGGCGGATCAGACCGTGGCCGAGATACGTGCTCGGGGTGTTCCGTGCCCAGTCACGGCCGGCAGTGTCGATGAGACTGCCGAGCACCTGGTTGGCCGTCCAGTCGGGGTGAGCGGACCAGATGAGGGCGGCGGAGGCGGATGCGATTGCGGTGGCTGCGCTCGTTCCCTGCCGTTCACAGTACGAACGGAAGCTGGCGTCGCACCAACCGGGGATGTTCAGTCCAGGGGCAGCCAGATCGACGTAGTTTCCGTGCTCCGAGAATTTCCCGACTTTACCGGTGGCGTCTGCGGCAGCGACGCCGACCACATACGGGTAAGCGGCCGGATAATCGATGACGTTCATCCTCTCCGCATCGTTCCCGACAGCAGCGAACATCAACTTGCCTTTTGAGTGTGCATACTTTACAGCAGCCCTCTCCTCATCAGTTTCACCGGGACTGCCGTATGACATGCTGATGATTTTTGCATCGCTGTCTGCTGCCGCCTTGATGGCTTCCGCTGAGCTCGGGGCTTTGCTTCTTTCGGTCTTGTCTTTCAGGTCGTCGAGAGCAATCCTGTAGGACAAAATCTTGGCATCTGGAGCGAGTCCTTTCAGACCACCGCCAGCCCCGGTGCCAGCGATCAACTCGGCCATGGTCGATCCGTGCCCCTGGTAGTCCTCAGTAGCACCGTAGGAAACAGACGCAGAGGTCTCATCCACAAGCACCTGCCCCTTGAGGGAGGGGGTGTGCGGGTTGACTCCCGAGTCGAGCACAGCCACTTTCACCCCCTTGCCTGTGCTCAGCTTCCACATCTCGTCAGCCTTCATCGCCGACAAATACCACTGCTGGGACTGCGCATCGGCTGCTGCCGCGCTCGGTGCCAGCCCCGTCGAGGTCATGGCAAGTGCGCCGAGCAGGCAGGAGACAGCTACTGCCCGCGTTTTGTTGCGCCTCGCCACGGGGGCGGTCCGCCTGGATCGACGGCTGAAACCTGACAACATGCTTGTGCCTGTCCTCGCTTTGGTCCGGTCAGTCGGCCGTGGCCGAGTTGCCACGTCGCTCGTCGCGGCGTGAACGGCCCTTGTCAGGCCGTTGGCTGCTGGCTCCACCACGTGGCGCTGCAGCACGTCCGGAGGTGGCCCCGCGGCTTCCTGCATTCGGCGCTCCGACGACCCCGTCCGGGCCGGCAGCGAGGCGGCGGGTTTCCCGGCCTGCGTCTGGCGCCGGAGGAGCCCCGATCACACCGCGCTGGGCAGGCTTCTGCCCAGCCGGACGAGGCACAGCGGCACCCTCCCCGCCGATGACCGTGCCACGCGGCATCTTGGAGCCCTTGTCGGCTGGCACCGCGCCGGTGACAGGACGCCCTCCGACAACTCCGTTGGCGGCGCGCCCCGGGGTACTGCTACTACGGCCGGCAGGAGCAGCCTGCATGGGACCGACGGGACCGCGGGCACCGCCAACTTGTCCCGGCACCGGCCCCCCGGACTTCGGGACGCCACCGACAACACCACGTCCCATGGGAGCGGACCCCCGCCCCGCAGCCTGCCCCGGAGCGGCCGTCCGTGGGACCGGCCCCACAGGAGCGGTCCCACGGCCTCCCACAGAACCGGGCGCAGCGGTCCGTGGAGCCTGCCCCAGAGGACCGGCGCCGGAGCGCGGTGCCGGGCCGCCGGCACCCGGGACACCTCCCACTCGTCCCTTCGCCGCTGCGGGGGCCCTGTTCACAGGCACACCACCGGGGCCTGTGGTACGCCCGGCCACACCACGCAAGGCGGGGGGAGCCGTACTGGATGCCATGGAGGGAAGGGGCCCTGTCGGTCCGGTGGGACCAGATGTTGTCGGCTGCGTGGCGTTGATCGGCTTGGCGACCTCTTGTTGCGGCAAGGTACCGACGCTGTCGATCTGCGTACCGACTCGCGGGTCCGAAGGCGCGACGAGACCGGCCGACTGGTTGACAGACGGCAGGTCACCGACGCTCTGCGACCGCATGTCGGGCTCACGCACTGACTGCCGACCCACAGTGGCCGGTTCCTCAACACTCCGGAGAGGAGAGGCTTCCGCACTCGGAATCGGACTTCCGTCACGGATGTTCGCCGGCGCCGGCACCCCCACATCCGGCAGTTTCGGGAACACCGGTTCCTCGGCCTTCCCCATCATCCCCGCCGACACCGTGTAGAACGACGCCAGCCGGTACATCTGGTTGATGGCCTCCTGGCGGTCCTTCTCCGCCTTGACCGCCGCCATGTACTCGTCGTTGGTCTCGACCTTGTCCTTCTCGTCGAAGTCCTTCGGCGCTTTGGGATCGGTGCGGGCATCGCGGTGGGGCATGGACTTCTTGACCGAGGCGAGGCCCGAGCCGGCGGCCAGGACCTGGGTGCCGATGAGGTCGGCGTAGTCGGCGATGCCTTCAGCCGTTTTGATGAGGTTGTCGCCCCAGCCGGAGAAGGCCTCGCGGGCCTCGCCCTTCCAGTCGATGTCGCCGAGGTTGCCCTTGAGCTCGTCCGCCGCCTTCTTGATGGCGTCCCGGGCGTCGACGAGGGCGGTGCCGGCGGATTCCAGGAGTTCCGGGTTGGCGGAATCGATGATGTCGAGGATCTGGTTGAGGCCGTAGCCCTCGAAGTTCGTGGAGCCGAAGTGGACGCCTCTGGACGGACCGAAGGGCACCAGCTTGGTCACCGTCATGACCGCGTCGAGCGCACCGATCTGCGCCTGGGCGTCCTTCTGTTCCTCCAGGTGCGGCCCCGGCTTGTTGTTGTCGCTCATGACCATCCCGCGTCGGTCTTGTCGGCGTGGTTCTCCTGCTTGAGACGCTCCTCCAGCATCTCTTCGCGCGTCTGATTGGCCACGGCCCGGATCTCGTGGAACCGCTGGCGCTGTTCTTCCTCGAGGTTGTCGAAGGTGACGTCCACACCGTGCACGGCGATCTGCATGGCCTCCAGGTGGAGTCCCAGTGACTTGGAGAGGGCGGTGATCCGCTCGTGGACGCGCTCGTACTCGAGGTGGAGCCGCTTGCCCTCCGGGAAGGCGCCGCTGCCGAACGCGCTCTCCGGCAGGCTGTGGGTGCTGACCTTGGACGGGCCGCCCGCCGACTCCTCGAAGTTCTTGAGCAGGTCGTCCACGCGTTTCTTGAACGTCGAGAGCGCCATCACGCCGCGGCGGACGTCTGCGGCTCCGCCCATTTCTGCAGCAACCACTGTGCTACTCCTCCCCGTTTCCCCGTGTTGCGGCCTGCCCGGCTCGAGGTGCCGGACGGACCCCGGCGCCGGAGCGATCACGAACGCCACGGGGCCACTCTAGTAACAGACACCGACAGTCCCAACCGCCCTGTGCCACAGGCCTGCTGCAACCAGCCCCCGCCATCGCCGTCTTCACTTGACCGACACAGTTCCCGCCGGGACACCGGTGTCCCTTTGTCACCGGATCCCCTTGGTCCGGCCTCGTCTGCCCGCGTCGCGGATCGCGACCGCCGCTCCGCCGAGGCCCGCCACCAGGACCACCGCGCCGACCGCGACGTAGGTGGCGAGGCGGGTGTTCCTCTCGGCCGCTGTCTCACCGACGGGCATCGCGGCCGCCGCCGGTGCCTCGGCCCTGGCCAGGCCCTCCTGAGGGCGGGGGGACTCGATCGGCTGCTCGTCCTCCGTGAGGGCGCGGACCGGGTCCACCACTCCCCAGCCGACGAGGCGGTCGTGGCCGGCGACGGTGCGTTCCGCGGTCTGTTCGATCTGGGCGACGATCTGGCGTGCGCTCCAGTCGTCGTGTTCGGCCTTGAGGAGTGCGGCGATGCCCGCGACGTAGGGGGCGGAGAAGCTCGTGCCGTTGTCGGAACAGTGGCCTCCGCCGGGCACGGTGGAGATCATGTCGACGCCCGGGGCCGCCACGTCGACGAAGTCGCCGGACTGGGAGAAGGACGCGCGTTCGTTGTTGCGGTCGGAAGCGGCGACGGCGAGGACGCCCTCGTAGGAGGCGGGGTAGGTCTTCTTGACGTTGCCGCCCTGTCCGTCGTTGCCCGCCGATGCGACGACGACGACGTCCTGGGCCAGGGCCTCGTCGACGGCCGCTTCCAGTTCCGGGTCGGGTTCGGCGGCGCCGGTGGTGTCCTGGGAGATGTTGATGACGTCCGCCCCCGCCTTGACGGCGTAGCGGATCGACTCGGTGAGGGTGCCGGTGTCGCCGTTGCCCTCCGCGTCGTTCTGCTGGATCGGGATGATCGTCGCCTCGGGGGCCAGGCCCACGAAGCCGGTCCTGTCGTCGGGCCGGGCCGCGATGATGCCGGCGACCTTGGTGCCGTGGCCGACGGTGTCGGTGGTGCCGTTCTCGTTGCCCCGCTCGATGGGGTCGCCGTTCTCGTCCTTGAGGTCCTTGGGCAGGAAATTACGGCCGCTCTTGACGTCCACGGCGCTTTTCAGCTGCGGGTTCTTCACGTCGACGCCGGTGTCGATGACGGCGACGCGTACGCCCTCGCCCTTCGACCGGCTCCACAGCTCGTCGAGCTGGACGCGCTGGAGGGACCAGGGGCGGCCGGGGTAGGCGGCGTTGGGGAACTCGCACTGGTCCGAGAAGGATTCCTCGGCGGCGGCGGGGTGGCCGGCGGCCAGGGAACCCGCCATCAGCAGGCTCGTGACGGCCGCCGTCGGCAGCAGGCGCAGGCACATGGGTCGCATGGCGGCACCCCTCCGTCAGGAGCCCTGCGGCTGGCGTGCCGCGGCCGTGGACAGGCGGGGCCCCGTGGGCAGGAAGGCGGACCAGGCCGCGGGGATCGGCGCGGGGTCCACGTCGGCGTAGCCCAGGCGGGTCTGGGCCTGCTGGGCCTCCTGCTCCAGCTGCTTCTTCTCCTTGGCCGACATGCCGATCCCGGCGTCGTCGGTGGCGCTGTCCGCGTTGGACTGCAGGACGTAGCGGAGACCGGTGTCGGTGACCAGGAAGACGGGGCCCGCCTTCGTCTCCGTGCCCTTGAACTGGCGGTAGAGCTGGCCGGAGCCCGGTGTGACGTAGGCGCTGGAGGAACCGGTGGGGAGATCGGCCGGGAAGTCGGTACCGGCCCAGGTGCTGAGGGTGGTGGCGCCCTTGCCGTCGACGTCGCGCAGCACGTTGCAGACCGTGTTGCGGCTTCCCTTGGCGTCGGATGCCTCGTTGACCGCCCGGGGGGTGCCGCTCGGCCACTTGTGCTCGGTGCCGAAGGGCTTGCCCGGGACGATCGCTCCGGGGCTCACCTCGAGGGCCTGGCCGGCCTGCCCGACCTGGGTCAGGTCCTTGCTGAACAGCAGCAGTTGGGCGACGAAGGCGGAGACCGGCGCGACCCTGCCGGGCAGTACGACGTAGTACTGCTCCTTGTTGTTGTCGAACGCCTTGAGCACGGTGCCGACCTTGTCGGCCGACGCGTCGAGCCGGCCGGGCGCGTTCGCGGGTGCGCCCGGAGTGCCGGTGATCTTCGGGAAGGTGACCGGGTCGCCCTGGTGGAGGGTGGCCAGCCACTCCCGGGACACCCGCTGCGGCTCGCGTCCGGAGCCGACGACGGTACGCAGCAGCAGTTCGAGGTCGGATCCGGTGTCCTTCCCGTCGACCTGGTACGCCGTGCCGCCCGCGTCCACGACGAAACGCCTGCCGTCGGGGTCGACGACGTAGAGGAGTTCGCCACCGGACAGCTTCTGCTTCCCCTCGGTCAGCTTCCTCTCCCGGTCCGCGAGGACCAGTGCGGCCTTCTGGATGGCCCGGCCGCCCGCGCTCGGACGTTCGCAGACGACCCACCGCTTGGCGGCACCGGCCTCCTCGGGAGAGGGCAGGCGGTCGGGGGCGTACGGGATGCCGATGGTGACACCGTGCCGGATCCTGCCGCTGTCGAGGAGCGATTCGCTGACGGTGACGACGTCGCCCTTGTTGGGGGCGAGGAGGAGCTTCGCCGACGCCATGTTGAGCACGGGGTGGAGCTGGACCTGGTCGCCGGTCTTCAGGACGACGTACCGGGTGGTCGACTTGCTGGCGATGATCACTTTCTCGTTCGGGGTGTCCCAGCCCTTGGGCGCGGTGGGCTTGAACATTCCCCAGGCGCCGAAGACGGCCATGACGATCACGCCGATGACGAGTCCGGGTACGACACCTCGCAGGGGGCGCGGCGCGCCCTCCTCCGAGCCTTGCGGGAAGGACTGGACGAAGGCCGCGAGCAAGCGGCGCTTCGCGAAGGTGTAGGCGTTGAGCTGATCCCGCCGAGATGCCATTGGTGCGTTTCTCTCCCCGTGTCCCGCCCGTACTCGCCCGAGTTCCGTCCGGCCGGCCCCGGGGACCGTCGTCCTCCGCCCGCCGGTGTCAGACGCCGCCCCTACTATGCCTGGTGTGAGGAGCGTCGTGTGGAGCGGGTAGGGTGCGTGGGCCCTTCGGGGCTGGGCGCAATGGCAGGAATTCCAGTGGGTTGTGAGCGAATTGGGGGGATGGAGTGATGGCTTCCGGGACGCGCGCCTCGGGACGTGACCGGGCCCGGGCACGCGGTCCCGTCCAGCCAGGGCCGCGGCGCACACGGCAGCCGTCCGCGCGAGGCGGCCTCGCTCTCAAGGTGCGCTCGGGCGTTCCGGGTTCGTTCCGGCTGCAACGGATCGTGCTCCTGGAGCTCGCGGCCGCCCTCCTCCTCACGGGATGGGCGATCGGCACCCTGGCGCTGGTGCCCGCGGCCGTCGTCGCGGTCGTCCTCGTCCTGCTGGCCGTCGTGCGCCGCAGGGGCCGCTCCCTGCCGGAGTGGCTGGGCACGGCACGGGCTCTGCGTGTCCGGCAGAAGCGCGCCGCGGATCTGGTGATACCGGCGGGCACCGAGCCGGCGCTGGCCCCGGCCCTGGAGTGCGATCCGAGCCTGCGCACATACGCCTACGGCGGCCGGGACCGGCGGCCCGTGGGCATCATCGGCGACGGCACGTTCGTCACCGCCGTGGTGCAGGTGGAGGCCGACGCCACCGCGCTGCGCGCCGAGCGGAGCAGGCGGCCCCTGCCCCTGGCGCTGGTGCGGGACGCTCTCGAAGTGGACGGGATCCGTCTGGAATCGGCGCAGATCGTGCTGCACACGCAGCCCGCGCCCGCGCTGCATCTGCCGCGTCAGTCGGTGGCCGTCAGCAACTACGCGCCGCTGCAGGAGCAGACCGGGGCTCCGGCGGTCCGGATCACCTGGATCGCGCTGAAGGTCGTTCCGGAGCTGTGCGCCGAGGCCGTCGCGGCCCGGGGCGGGGGCCTGATCGGGGCGCAGAAGTGCGTCGTGCGTGTCGCCGATCATCTCGCCAGCCGGCTGACCGGTGCCGGGTTCCGCGCCACGGTCCTCGACGAGGAGGAGCTGACGTCGGCGATCGCCACGTCGGCCTGCGCGAACCCGCTGGTGACGGCCGAAGCCGGGCGGGCGACCCGGCACGAACGGCGCACCGAGGAGTCCAGCCGGAGCTGGCGCTGCGACAATCGCCGCCACACGACGTACTGGATCCGCAAGTGGCCCGAGCTGGGCGGTGACCGCGGGACGTCGCTGCCGCAGTTCGTCGCGCGGGTCACCGCGGTTCCCGCGCTCGCCACGACGGTCAGTCTCACCCTGTCGCGCGCGGACCGGCAGGAGATGTCGCTGCGCGGCCATCTGCGGGTCACCGGGCGCAGTGCCGAGGAACTCACCGAGGCGCGGCGCGCGTTGGAGGGTGCCGCCCGGGAGGCGGGTGCCGCGCTCATGCGACTCGACCGCGAGCAACTGCCGGGTGTACTCGCCACGCTGCCCCTCGGAGGTGTCCGGTGACCGCCATGACGACGACAGGGACCGTCGACGGACCGGACGTGCACGGCGCGCCGGCGGACACCCGGCGGCCGGCCGGCGGCCGGGTGCGCGGTCTGCTGCACACCGGATTCGGCCTGATCGGTCCGCGCCACGGACGTCACACCCTGTCCCCGGAGGATCTGGACACGCTGTCGTTGCCCATCGGGGACGACGGTGTGGTCATCGGCGTGGACGCCGAGGGTCAGTCCGCGGTTCTGGGGCTGAACCGGCCGACTCCCTACGAGATGGTGCTCATCGGCGGCCTGTGGACGGCCCAGGTGTTCGCGCTGCGGGCCGCCGCGACCGGTGCGCGGGTGGCCGTGGAGACCGGGCGGGCGCAGGCGTGGACGCAGATGGTCCACGCCATGGGCGGCGGCCAGAACGGACTCGCGGTCTACGACGTGGGCCGGGTGCCCCCGCTGGGGGCGTCGGCCGGTACGCCGGTGCTGGTGGTGCGGGACTGCGGCATGCGTCCGCCGCGCGGCCGCGTGGTCTCCGGCCCCTGGAGGTCGGTGCTGACGCTGCTGCCCTATCTCAGCCCGGTCGCGCCCCGGCTCGTCCGGCAGGCGCGGCTCGTGGGAGTGCAGCGGATCTCCCCGGCCGAGGCCGGGGAACTGGGCCGCACCATGGCCCTGCCGCGGGGTGACGTGGACGCGCTGCCCACCCTCGCCGACGGTGTCACCCTGTGGTGCTCCGATCGTGACCGGCAGTACGTGATGACGCAGCCGACCGACGCGGAGATCGGCCTTCTCGGTACACCACGGCGGATGGACTGAGGGGACGCACCGGCCGGTTCGTCCGATTCCGGCGGGTACGGCGGCGAAAGAGCTTCACCTTTGGGCGTTTTGCGGCCTCGGGTGCCGGGTGGGCAGAGGGACGGGCCCTGACGGTGCCGGGTCACTCGTGATTAGGCTGGTCCCGGGCGCCACGCCAGAACCCGTGGAATGGGCGTCGGCGTCCTTCAGGAAGGGCGGGGACCGACATCTCTCGTCTCGCCTTCGTCGATCTCGGACAACGTCGGACGGAATCGGTCGCCCCAGCACGGCATGAGGGTGCCCGACCACACCAGGAGGAACTGTGAGCAGCGATCGGGACGGGATCCGCGGGGGCTGGGCGACACCCGGCGATGACCAGCCCGACGCGGAGTCCGCAATCGAGACGACGGGCGAGTTCACCATCGACTACGCGCCGCCCGCCTGGTACACGCAGAACGCTTCCGGCGACTCCGGGCAGGCGGCGGCCGGTTCGCCGGGTGCCGGCGCCTCCCCCGCCGTCCCGTCCGTTCCCCAGCCGCCGTCCCCCGGCGTGACGCCCTTCCCGCCGCCTCCGCCGGCGACGAGTGAGCCCTACGTTCCCACCGCCCCGTCCACGCCTCCCGCCGGCGGGACGGCCGAGGTGCCCGGTCTTCCGGTGGGGAGCGGTTTCGAGCCCGACCTGCCGCTGGCCCGGTCGGAGGACCGCTCCGAGCCGGGGAGCGCCGACGGCGACCTCGAGAGCGGAGCCACCATGCGGTTCTCCGCCGCCTCCCTGAAGCGGGAGTTCGCGGAGCTCGCCGCCGCGGAGGAGGCCCTGCGTGAGGAGGTGCGGGCGGACAAGCAGCAGGAGCCGGCCGCCGGCGGGACGGAGAGCACCGCCGGGGAAGCGACCGGTGGCGAGGCCGCCGCTTCCGACGAGGGCGACGGCGACGACACGGGCGACGTGCCGGAGGCTGCCGGTTCCGTGGCCGACGACACCGTACGGCCCGGGCCCGACGACGGCGATGTCAAGGACGAGGGCGACGTGAAGGACGACGGCGACGACGACGCCTCCCCCGACGCCCCGGACGGCACCGCCCTCACCGGCGCCCGTGACGCCGTCGAGCCGGCCCCGGATGCCGATACGGCCGGACCCTCAGGCTCCGGCCAGGCGGATCCGGCCGGCCCGGCACCGCAGGACGCGCCCCCGCAGGACGCGGCACCGCAGGCCTCCGCTTCCGTCGCCGCGCCTCCCGTCACGCCGGACGGCGTGCCGCCGTTGCCTCCGGCGTACCCGCCCGCCGCACCCGCGCCGGCGAGTCAGTGGCCCGCGCAGCCGCAGTCGGCGCCCGCCGTACCGGGGCAGCCGGAAGCACCGGCGCAGCAGTCTCCGTTCCAGCCGCAGGCCCCGCAGCCGCCGCACGCCGCGTGGCACGCGCAGACCGGCGCGCCGGCGCCCCACGGTCAGGCGCCGGGACAGCCCGCGCCTGCGGCGGGCTACGGCTTCCCGCCGCAGAGCGCCGCTCCCTCCACGACGCCGCAGCCGTCGGTGCCGCAGTCGGGCGGCCCCGGCGCCATGCCCGCCGCCGCGGGGTACGGCTTCCCCCAGCCGGAAGCCGCGGCCCAGCAGCCCCAGCCCGACGGTTACGGCTTCCCCCAGCCTCAGGCGCCGCAGGGCCAGCAGCCGCCCGGAGTGCCCCACCAGCCCGGTCAGCCGCAACAGCCGTACCCGGCGCACCCGTTGCCGCCGCAGGCCGCACCGGGGCAGGTCCCGCAGCCGCCGCACGCCGCGCAGCCCGGCCGGCAGCCGTTCCCGCAGCAGCCCCACCAGGGCCGGCCCCCGCAGGGACAGCCACAGGGGCAGCATCCGCAGCCGGCCGATCCGCGTCTCGGTACCGCCTGGCCGCAGCCCGTACAGCACGACCAGCGGCAGCCCACCAACCCCGGTGCCGCGCCGCTCGGTTACACGGCGGTGGTGGAGCTGTCGTCGGACCGGCTGCTCAACAACAAGAAGCAGAAGGCGAAGAGCAGCCGCCCCGCGGCCGGCGGTTCGCGCTTCAAGCTGGGCGGGAAGAAGGAGGAGGCCGAGCGGCAGCGGAAGCTGGAGCTGATCCGCACGCCGGTGCTGTCCTGCTACCGCATCGCCGTCATCAGCCTCAAGGGCGGCGTCGGCAAGACGACCACGACCACCGCGCTGGGCTCCACGCTCGCCACCGAGCGGCAGGACAAGATCCTCGCCATCGACGCGAACCCGGACGCCGGTACGCTCGGCCGCCGGGTGCGCCGCGAGACCGGGGCCACCATCCGCGACCTCGTCCAGGCGATCCCGTACCTCAACTCGTACATGGACATCCGGCGGTTCACGTCCCAGGCGCCGTCCGGGCTGGAGATCATCGCCAACGACGTCGACCCTGCCGTGTCGACGACCTTCAACGACGAGGACTACCGGCGCGCGATCGACGTGCTCGGCAAGCAGTACCCGGTCATCCTGACCGACTCCGGCACGGGTCTGCTCTACAGCGCCATGCGCGGTGTGCTCGACCTCGCCGACCAGCTGATCATCATCTCCACCCCGTCCGTGGACGGCGCGAGCAGCGCCAGCACGACGCTGGACTGGCTGTCCGCGCACGGGTACGCCGACCTCGTCTCCCGGTCCATCACGGTCATCTCGGGGGTCCGCGAGACCGGCAAGATGATCAAGGTGGAGGACATCGTCAGCCACTTCCAGACGCGGTGCCGTGGTGTCGTCGTCGTGCCGTTCGACGAGCATCTCGCCGCCGGTGCCGAGGTCGACCTCGACATGATGCGGCCCAAGGTGCGGGAGGCGTACTTCAACCTCGCGGCGATGGTCGCCGAGGACTTCGTCCGCCACCAGCAGTCGCACGGCCTGTGGACGTCCGACGGCAACCCGCCGCCGGTCGCCGCACCGCCCATGCCGGGCCAGGACTTCGCGGGCCAGGGGATGCCGGGGCAGCCGCCCTACGCGGGACAGCCGTATCCGGGCCAGCCCGCCCCCGGGCAGTACGCCCCCCAGCCGGGCCAGCCCCAGCCGTACGGCCAGCCCGCGCCCCATCCGGGGCAGCCGTACCCCCAGGCGCCCGGGCAGCCCTACCCGCAGCAGCCCGGTCACCCGCAGCCCGGTCATCCCCAGCAGCCGCAGCCCCCGCAGGGCCATACCCCGCCCCCGCCGCAGCAGTAGCAGTAGGCCGGCGGTCCCCGGGCCCGCGCCGTCCCCGACGGCGCGGGCCTTCGCGCGTTCGCGGTCAGAACCGACGGGAAAGCGCCGCCACACTCTCACCTGCAAGGCGTCAATGGTCTCTGCCAATGTGGGCGACTCGGCGGCCAACTCGCCGTTTCCGCAGGCCACATGGCGTTTGACGCACCGTTGACGCGCGCAGACTGCCGTTGATAGACACACACTTCATTCCGTCGGCGCCGACTGATCACGCTCCATGCAAGGCCGCTCGCATCCGTTCAAGTCTGTTCGCACCTGTTCAAGCCCGCCCCGTGCGGACGCCGGACGGGCGTCCGCACGAGTGATGACGCGAGGTACCGAACCATGAACACACAAGATCAGCACGGCAGAGGACGTATCGGTCCCCGCCCGAGGAGGGCGCGGCTCCTGGCCGCCGCGGGCGCCGCCGCCCTCGTCCTCGCGTCCGGCGTCGCCGCCCCGTCCGTCTCGGCCGGACCGCAGAGCGGCCCGGTGCAGGCCGAGGAGGGCGGCAAGGTCCTCACCGTCGCGGTCGCGCAGAGCGTCGACTCGCTCAGCCCGTTCCTCGCCGTGCGGCTGCTCAGCACGAGCATCCACCGGCTGACGTACGAGTACCTGACCGCCTACGACCCCAAGGACAACCGCGTCGTACCGGGACTGGCCACCGCGTGGAAGTCCTCCCCCGACAAGCTGACCTGGACGTACACGATCCGCTCCGACGCGAAGTGGTCGGACGGCCGCAAGGTCACCGCCGAGGACGCGGCGTGGACGTTCACCAAGATGATGACCGACGACGGCGCCGCCACCGCCAACGGCAGCTTCGTCGCCAACTTCGAGAAGGTCACCGCGCCAGGCCCCACCCGGCTGGTGATCGAGCTGAAGAAGCCGCAGGCCACGATGACCGCGCTCGACGTGCCGATCGTGCCCAAGCACGTGTGGGAGAAGGTCGGTGACTTCTCCGAGTTCAACAACGACAAGAGCTTCCCCGTCGTGGGCAACGGACCGTTCGTCCTCACCGACTACAAACCGGACAGCCATGTGCGGCTGAAGGCCAACAAGGACTACTGGCGGGGCGCGCCCAAGTTCGACGAGCTGGTCTTCCGCTACTACAAGGACCAGGACGCCGCCGTCGCCGCCCTGCGCAAGGGCGAGGTGTCCTTCGTCGCCGGGTCCCCGTCGCTGACACCCGCCCAGGCGGCCTCGCTCAAGGGCGACAAGAACATCCACGTCAACGACGCGCCCGGCCGCCGCTTCTACGCCCTCGCCACCAACCCGGGCGCACGCGCCAAGGACGGCACGAGGTTCGGTGACGGCCACCCGTCGCTGCTCGACCAGCGGGTGCGGCACGCGCTGTTCATGGCGGTGGACCGCAAGGCGATCGTCGACAAGGTCTTCCAGGGCCACGCGGTCCAGGGGCAGGGGTACATACCGCCGCGGTTCTCCCGGTACTTCTGGAAACCCTCGCCGCAGCAGGAGCTGGCGTACGACCCCGTGGCGGCCGGCCGGCTGCTCGACGAGGCGGGCTACAAGAAGAACGCCGACGGCGAGCGCGTCGGCAAGGACGGCGAACCGCTGAACTACCGCGTCCTGTGCCACGCCACCGACCCCAACGACAAGGCGGTCGGCAAGTACCTTCAGGAGTGGTGGGGCGAGCTCGGCATCAAGACCACCCTCAACTGCCTCGACAACGTGACCGACCCCTGGCTCGCGGGCACGTACGACCTCGCCTTCGACGGCTGGTCCGTCAACCCCGACCCCGACTTCGTCCTCTCCATCCACACCTGTGACGCCCTCCCGCAGACACCCAAGGACACCGGCGCCACGGACAACTTCATCTGCGACAGGACGTACGACGACCTCTACGCCCGGCAGCTCGCCGAGTACGACCCGGACAAGCGGGCGCAGATCGTCAAGCGGATGCAGTCGCGGCTGTACGACCTGGGCTACATGAACGTCATGGCCTATCCGAACGCCGTCGAGGCCTACCGCACGGACCAGATCGGGTCGATCACCACGATGCCGTCGGACGCGGGCAACATCTACGGCCAGGACGGCTACTGGAGCTGGTGGTCCGCCGTCCCCGCGGACTCCGCCGGCTCCTCGGACGGTTCCTCGTCGACCGGCGTGGTGATCGGGGTCGTCGCGGGCGCCGTCGTGCTCGCCGGTCTCGGGGTGCTGGTCGCGGTGCGCCGCCGGGCCACGGCGGAAGAGCGTGAGTAGGCGGGCCCGCCCATGACCACGGAAGCGGCATCCCCCTCGCCCGGGGCCACGGCCGCGGCCGGTCCGGTGAAGTCCGGACCGGCCGGGCCGGGGCGCGCGTCCCGGGGCGGCGCCGGGGCGTATCTGCGGTACGTGGCCGGCAGGCTGGCCGGTGCGGCCGTCTCGCTGTTCGCCGTCCTCGTCACCAGTTTCTTCCTCTTCCGGCTGATCCCGGGCGATCCGGTGAGGTTCATGACCGGCGGCCGTCCGGTGTCCGCCGAGCAGATCGCCGCCTACCGGCGGGAGTTCGGTCTCGACCTGCCGGTGTGGCAGCAGTTCACGCAGTACTGCGGCAAGGCGCTGACGGGAGACCTGGGGACCTCGTACCAGTTCCACGGCCCCGTCGTCGACAAGATCACCGAGGCGCTGCCGAACACGCTGCTGCTCACCGGCACGGCCTTCGTGCTCTACACGGCCCTGGGCGTCTTCCTCGGCACCCGTTCCGCGTGGCGGCACGGCAGGCCCGCCGACCGGATCAACACGGGGCTGGCGCTGACGCTCTACTCCATCCCCTCCTTCTGGCTGGGGCTGCTGCTCATCATCGTGCTGTCGGTCGGCGTGGGCCCCGTCCCCGGCCTGTTCCCGACCGGGGGCATGGAGTCCGGCGGCGAGCAGGGCCTCGCGTACGCCGTCGACGTCGCCCACCACCTCGTCCTGCCGGTGGTGACGCTGGTCGCGGTGGAGTACGGGCAGACGCTGCTGGTCACCCGGTCGGCGCTGCTCGACGAGATGGGCGGCGACTATCTGACCACGGCGCGCGCCAAGGGCCTGCGGGACGACCTCGTACGGCGCCGGCACGCCGTGCCGAACGCGCTGCTGCCGACCGTGACCCTGATCTTCGTCAACCTCGGCCGGACCGTCGCCGGTGTCATCCTCGTCGAGACGGTCTTCTCCTGGCCGGGGCTCGGCGGGCTGTTCTACCAGGCGTTGAGCGTGCCCGATCTGCCGCTGGTGCAGGGGCTGTTCTTCGTCTTCGCCGCGGCGGTGATCCTGATGAACACCCTGGCCGACCTCCTGTATCCGCTGCTCGACCCGAGGGTGGGCCGATGACCGCCGAGACCGCTCCGCCGCCCGGCCCGCGCACGCTCGCGCGGCGGCGCCGCCGGGCCTTCGCCGCACGTTTCTGGAAGGAGTACCGGCGACACCGCGCGGGCCTGTTCGGGCTCGCCGCGCTGGTGCTGTCCGGGCTGCTCGCCCTGACCGCGCCGCTGACCGTCGGCTCCGACGTGCAGAGCGTGACCGACGCGCCCGGGCAGCCGATGGAGAGCCCCAGCGGCCGGTTCCCGCTGGGCACCGACCAGTTCGGGCGCGATCTGCTGGGGCTGCTGATCTGGGGGTCGCGCGTCTCGCTGCTGGTGGGGCTGCTCGCGGCCGTGCTGTCGGTGGCCATCGGGGCGCTGATCGGCATCACCGCCGGGCACTTCCGCGGCTGGTACGCCACGGTGGCCATGCGCGTCACCGACTGGTTCCTGGTGATGCCGACGCTGGTGCTCGCCATCGTGCTCGCGACCGTCATGTCCCGTTCGCTGGGCACGATCGTCCTGGCCATCGGCGTCACCACCTGGCCGACGACCGCGCGGCTGGTGCGGGCCCAGACGCTGGCGGTGGAGTCACGGCCGTACATCGAACGCGCGAAGGCGCTCGGGGGCGGCCACTGGCACATCATGTCCCGGCACGTGCTGCCGAACGTGATGCCGCTGATCCTCGCCCAGACCACCCTGATCATCTCCTCCGCGATCCTCGCCGAGGCCACCCTGGCGTTCCTGGGGCTCGGGGACCCCTCGGTCGTGTCGTGGGGCGGGCTGCTGCAGGACGCCCGGGAGGCGGGGGCGGTCAGCTCCGGCGACTGGTGGTACCTGGTGCCGCCGGGCATCGCGATCGCGGCCGTCGCGCTGGCGTTCACGCTGTGCGGACGTGCGGTCGAATCCGTCCTCAACCCCAGGCTGGGGGTGGCCCGTTGACCCTGCTCGACGTGCGGGACCTGGAGGTGACCTACCCGGGCGGCGCGGCCGCCGTACGCGGGGTCGACCTGAGCCTCGCCGCGGGCGAGAAGCTCGGCATCGCGGGCGAGTCCGGCTGCGGCAAGTCCACGCTGGCACTGGCGCTGCTGCGGCTGCTGCCCGCCGGGACCCGGGTCGGCGGCGAGATCCTCCTCGACGGGGAGGACGTGCTGACGATGAAGTGGGGCCGGGTGCGGGCGGTGCGCTGGGCCGGGGCGTCGATCGTCTTCCAGGGCGCGATGCACTCCCTCAACGCCGTGCACCGCGTCGGCGACCAGATCGCCGAACCGATCCTGCTGCACCACGGGGCGACCCCCGCGGGCGCCCGGAAGAGAGCCGGCGAGCTGCTGGAGCAGGTGGGTCTGCCGGCGGCGCGCGCCTCCGCCTACCCGCACGAGCTGTCCGGCGGGCAGCGGCAGCGCGTGATGATCGCGATGGCGCTGGCCTGCGATCCGCGTCTGATCGTCGCCGACGAGCCGACCACCGCGCTCGACGTGATGATCCAGGCCCAGATCCTGCGCCTGATCGAGGAGCTGGTGAGCGAGCAGGACGTGGGGCTGATCATGATCAGTCACGATCTCGCCGTCCTCGCCGACACCTGCGACCGGCTCGCGGTGATGTACGCGGGCCGGGTGGTCGAGGAGGGCCCGGCGCGACTGGTCCACGACGACGCCCGCCACCCCTACGGCAGGGCCCTGTCGGAGGCGTTCCCGAGGATCGGCGACCCGCGCTCGCGGTTCGCGCCGCGCGGGCTGCCCGGCGACCCGCCCGACCCCGCCGCGGTGCCGTCCGGCTGCGCCTTCCACCCGCGCTGCCCCGTCGCGCTGGACGTCTGCGCCACCGACGACCAGGAGCTGCGCGCGGCGGGCGCGGACCGGCGCGCGGCGTGCGTGCACGTGGCCACGGGGACGCCGGGGGCCGCGCAGGAAGCAGACGTGAGGAGCCGCACCGCATGACGACCACGCCGCCACCGGCCTCGCCATCGCCGGCCTCGCCATCGCCGGCCACGCCGCCACCGGTCACGCCGCCGCTGCTGAGCGTCGAGGGCCTGCACGTCACCTTCCCCGGCCGGCACGGCGCGCCGCCGGCCCGGGCCGTGGACGGGGTCGACCTCGCCGTCCGGCCGGGCGAGATCGTGGCGCTGGTCGGCGAGTCCGGCTGCGGCAAGACGACCCTGGCCCGCTCCCTGCTCGGCCTGGTCCGGCCGGCCTCGGGCCGCGTCGTCTTCGACGGGGCCCCGCTCTCCTACACCTCGCGCGCGCTGAAGGCCTACCGCAGACGCGCCCAGCTGGTCCTCCAGGATCCGAGCGGCTCCCTCAACCCGCGGCACACGGTCTACGACGCCGTCGCCGAGGGGCTGCGCATCCACGGGTACGGCGGTGACGAGCGGGAGGCGGTCGCCGGGGCCCTGGCCCGGGCCGGGCTGCGCCCGCCCGAGCGTTTCTTCCTGCGCCACCCGCACGAGCTGTCGGGCGGCCAGCGCCAGCGGGTCGTCATCGCGGGAGCGCTGGTCCTGGAACCCGAACTGCTCGTCGCCGACGAGCCGGTGGCCTCCCTGGACGCCTCGGTGCGCGGCGAGATCCTCGCGCTGCTGCTGCGGCTGCGCACCGAACTCGGGCTGTCCGCGCTGGTGGTGACCCACGACCTCGGACTGGCCTGGAACATCGCCGACCGGGTCGCGGTGATGTATCTGGGACGGATCGTGGAGACGGGCGCGGTCGAGCAGGTGCTGACGGCGCCGCGGCACCCGTACACCCGGGCCCTGCTGTCCGTGCTGCCCGAGGCCCCCGGGGACCCGGTCGTCCTCGGCGGTGAGCCCCCGGACCCGTCCCGTGTCCCCGCCGGCTGCCGCTTCCACGCCCGCTGTCAGGTCCTGGCGAGCGGGGAGGCTTCCCGCGCGGGCGTCGCCGACGCGTGCCGCACCCGGGACCCGGAGATCCTCCACGGCGGCGGTCAGGCACAGGTGGCCTGCCACTGGGCGCGGGCGCGGGCTCAGGCGGATCCGCCGGTCAGCCCCGCTCGTCGTCCGCCGCGATGATCTCGCGGCACTCCTCGACGTCCTCGGCCATCCGCTCGAGGAGGGCGTCCAGCGTCTCGAACCTCGCCTGGCCCCGGACGAAGGCCAGGAAGTCCACGGCCGCGTGCAGCCCGTACAGGTCGAGGCCGACGCGGTCGATGGCGTACGCCTCCACCGTGCGCTCGGTGCCCTCGAACTGCGGGTTGGTGCCGACGGAGATCGCGGCGGGCATCGCCTCGCCCAGGGCGTGCAGCCGGCCGGCGTAGACGCCGTCGGCGGGGATCGCGGTGTGCGGCAGGGTCTCCACGTTGGCCGTGGGGAAGCCCAGCTCGCGGCCGCGCTGGGCGCCGCGGACGACGACGCCCTCGACGCGGTGCGGGCGGCCCAGGATCTCGGCGGCGCCCTGGACGTCGCCCTCGGCGATCAGGCGGCGGGTGAGGGTGGAGGAGAAGGGCTCGCCGCCGCCCGCCTCGCCGGACACGTACAGGTCGACGACCTCGACCTCGAAGTCGTAGATCCGGCCCTGCTCGGTGAGGAAGTCGACGTTCCCGGCGGCCCTGTGGCCGAAGCGGAAGTTGGGGCCCTCGACGACCGCCCTGGCGTGCAGCTTGTCGACCAGGACCTTGACCACGAAGTCGGCCGGGGACAGCTTCGAGAACTCCGCCGTGAAGGGCAGGACCAGTACCGCGTCCACACCCAGCTCGGCGCAGAGCTCGGCGCGGCGGTGGTGCGGGGCGAGCAGCGGGGGGTGGCTGCCGGGGCGGACGACCTCGCTGGGGTGCGGGTCGAAGGTGACGAGGACGACGGGGACGCCCAGCTCGCGGGCGCGGTCCACGGCGTGCTTGATGATCAGCTGGTGTCCGCGGTGGACTCCGTCGTAGGAGCCGATGGTGACGACGCTGCGCCCCCAGTCCTCGGGGATGTCCTCCAAGCCACGCCAGCGCTGCACTGTGTCTGCTCCTTGTCGCACACTCGTCAAAGCCGAAGCCTGTGATGCAGGTCCAAGGGTGCCATGCCGTGCGCCGGGCGCCCGCATCGGCATGGGTGCTGTGACCGGCCGCACCCCGGCGCCCCGCATCCGCGGCCGGGTCCCGGCCGCGGTCAGGCGGGGACGCGGACGCCCGCGAGGCTCCCGACGGTGCGGAGCGCGCTCGGGCCCGCCAGTGCGGCCCACTCCTCGGGGGCCTCCGCCAGCCAGCCGGTCACCTCGCCGGCGAAACCGGGGAGGTGGCGGGCCAGGTCGACCAGGCAGCGGTCGAGCCGGGCGGCGCCGTCGGGGGTGCGGACGAGGAGCCGGGCCGTGCGGTGCACGAGGTCCCGCCGGCCGGGGCCGCCGCGGGAGGCCGCGGCGCGCAGCAGCGCCTCCAGGACGATGGGGGCGTCCTCGTGGGCCAGGAGGTGTTCGCGCAGTTCCCGGCGGAGGGCGCCGGAGCCGGGGGCGCCGTCGGCGGCGAGGACGCCGGCCAGCGCGGCCCGCACCTGCTCGGGTCCGCCGTCCAGCAGGCCGGTGACCAGGGGCAGGAGTACGCCGCGGGCGGCGGGTCCCTGCTCGTCGAGGCGCCGGTCGGTGTACGCGGCCACGTGCCCGGCGGTCTCCGGGCGCTCGGCGACGGCCCGTCCTGCCCCACAGAGGTCGCCGTGAGCTCGAGGACACCGGCCAGGTTGAGGTCGACGCCGTACGCCGGGACCGTCGCCCGGTTCTCGGCGAGCAGAGCTGCCAGGGGGCCGGGCACGGGACGCAGCGGTACGGCGAAGCCGACGTCGCGGTGGCCGGAGGCCAGCGCGGTACCGAGGACGCCGAGGACGGCGCCGGTGGTGGCGTCGAGCACCGGTCCGCCGGCCGCGCCGCCGCCCGGCCGCAGCGCGTCCTGGCCCGGACGTGCCGACGGCCAGCTCCAGGACGTCGTGGAGGCGGTGGAGGCGGTCGGTGGCCGTGTAGGTGACGTCGGCGGTGCCGAGGAGCCTGGCCTCGCGCCAGCAGCCGGCGGCGATCCGGACGTACGTCCCGGCCTCGGGGCGGTCCCGCACCGTGACGGCCAGCGGTTCGAGTCCGAGGCCCTCGGCGCGGACGAGCGCCAGGCCGAGCTCCGGCAGGGCGGTCACCTCCGCGGCCGTCACGACCCGGTGCCGGCCCCCGGCGGTGCGCAGGACGAGGGACGACAGGCCGTCGACCGTCTCGTGGCCGGTGATCACCGTGCCGTGGTGGTCGGCGGCGAATCCCGTGCCCCGGGGGCGGCCCGCCGGATCGGTGAAAAAGACCAGGGAGCCGTCCGGCGCACCGGGACGGAGCGGGGGGTCCTCCGGTGCCCCGGAGGGCGGCGGGGTGCCGCCCGCTTCCCCGGACCGGTTCCGCGACGTCATCGCCGCACCCCCCGCCGTACACCGTCCTGCGTCCGTGCCGCGTCCGACGGTAGGCGGGTGGTGATCGGCGGGACGGTTCCCTCGCGAACGCGCCCCCTTCCACTCCCCCGGTTCACTCCGAGCGCCTGCCCGGACGGGTGAACAGGAGAGGAAAGTTGGACAACCCTATGAGGTGGGGGAACCGAGGGGGACCGTGGAGCGGCGGGCGTGGCGTTCCCCGTGACCGCCGCTCCACGGGCGGGAGTTGACGAAGCGTCGGCTCAGCCGAAGACGGCCAGGCTCTTCGCCTTGCCCTTGTGTTCCTCCACGAGGGCGAGCAGACGGCCCTCGGGACCGAAGACCGCCACGGCGCCGGCGCCCGCGTAGGTGTTGGGCATCTCCAGCCGCACCCCGTTGAGGAGCAGCCGGGCGCGCCTGGTGTCCACGTCCCAGCGCGGGAAGGCGGCGGCCGCCGCCTCACCGACCGGCATGACGGCGAGGTCCTGCTGGAGCTGGTCCAGCGTCCTCGCCGCGTCCAGCTTGTACGGGCCGACGCGGGTGCGGCGCAGCGCCGTGAGGTGGCCGCCGACGCCGAGGCCGGCGCCGAGGTCGCGGGCGAGCGCGCGGATGTAGGTGCCCGACGAGCAGACCACCGAGACCACCAGGTCCAGCACCGGGGTGCCGTCCTCGGCGACGGCGTCCCGGACGTCGTACACCGCGAAGGAGGAGACGGTGACGGGCCGGGCGGGGATCTCGAACTCCTCGCCCTCGCGCGCCCGCTTGTAGGAGCGCACGCCGTTGATCTTGATGGCGCTGACCTTGGAGGGCACCTGCATGATCTCGCCGGTCAGCTCGGCGACGCCGGCGTCGATCGCCTCCCGGGTGACCTTCGAGGCGTCCTGCGACCTCGTGATCTCGCCCTCGGCGTCGTCCGTCAGCGTCGTCTGCCCGAGCCTGATGGTGCCCAGGTACTCCTTCTCGGTGAGGGCGAGGTGCCCGAGGAGCTTGGTGGCCCGCTCCACGCCGAGGACCAGGACGCCCGTCGCCATCGGGTCGAGCGTGCCGGCGTGCCCGACGCGCCGGGTGCGGGCGATGCCCCGCATCTTGGCGACGACGTCGTGCGAGGTGAAGCCCGACGGCTTGTCGACGATGACAAGGCCGTCGGGCGTGATGTGCTTGTCGGTCATTCGGCGGTGTCGTCCGTCTCGTCGTCCTCGGAGCCCGGCTTCCTGTACGGGTCCGCGTCACCGGCGTACGAGGCGCCCGCGGACACCTCGCGCACCTTCGCGTCGGACTGCCGCGCCTTGTCGAGGAGGTCCTCGATGTTCCGGGCGGTGTCCGGGAGGGCGTCCATGACGAAGGTCAGGGTCGGTGTGAACTTCACACCGGCCGCCTTGCCGACCTCGGAGCGCAGGATGCCCCTGGCGCTCTCCAGTCCGGCGGCGGCGGCCGCGCGCTCCTCGTCGTCCCCGTACACCGTGTAGAAGACGGTCGCCTCCCGCAGGTCACCCGTGACCCGGGTGTCCGTGATGGTGACGTGCGAGCCGAGCCGCGGGTCCTTGATCCCACGCTGCAGCTTCTGGGCCACCACCTCTCGGATGAGGTCCGCCAGCCTTTTCGCCCGCGCGTTGTCGGCCACTGGTCCGTCTCCCGTTCTTTCTTCTTCTGCGTATCTTCTGGTCAGTCGTCGTCGCCGTGCAGGCGCCGCCTGACGGACAGCAGCTCCACTTCGGGGCGGCCGGCCACCAGCCGTTCGCACCGGTCGAGCACGTCGGACAGGTGCCCGGCGTCACCGGACACCATGGCCAGGCCGATGACGGCCCGCCGGTGGAGGTTCATGTGCTCCACCTCGGCCGCGCTCACCGCGTACTTCCGCTGGAGTTCGGCGACGATCGGGCGGACGACGGAGCGCTTCTCCTTCAGCGAATGTACGTCGCCGAGGAGCAGGTCGAAGGACAGCGTCCCCACATACATGTGCAACCGGTTCACCCGCCGGTCCGGGATCGATGGCCCCGCCGTCCACGGGCGGGGTCACCAGAACCGTACAACGAACGGCCGGGGCCGATCGACGGATATTGCTCTCCGCCGACCGGCCCCGGACCGCACCGTCTGAGGAAGACGGGGCTGTTACGCCCGCGGCTTCTCGCGCATCTCGTACGTCGCGATGACGTCGTCGACCTTGATGTCGTTGAAGTTTCCGAGGTTGATACCGCCCTCGAAGCCTTCGCGGATCTCGGTGACGTCGTCCTTGAAGCGACGCAGACCCTCGATGTTGAGGTTCTCCGCGATGACCTTGCCGTCGCGGATGAGGCGCGCCTTGGTGTTGCGCTTGACCTCGCCGGAGCGGATGAGCACACCCGCGATGTTGCCCAGCTTGGACGAGCGGAAGACCTCGCGGATCTCCGCCGTACCCAGCTCGACCTCTTCGTACTCCGGCTTGAGCATGCCCTTGAGGGCCGCCTCGATCTCCTCGATCGCCTGGTAGATGACCGAGTAGTACCGGACGTCCACACCCTCGCGCTCGGCCATCTGCGCGGCACGCCCGGCGGCGCGCACGTTGAAGCCGATCACGATGGCGTCGGAGCCCATCGCCAGGTCGATGTCGGACTCCGTGACCGCACCGACGCCGCGGTGCAGGACGCGGATGTCGACCTCTTCGCCGACGTCCAGCTGGAGCAGCGAGGACTCGAGGGCCTCGACCGAACCGGAGGCGTCACCCTTGATGATCAGGTTCAGCTGCTGGACCTCGCCGGCCTTGAGCACCTTGTCCAGGTCCTCCAGCGACACGCGGCGCGTGCGCTTGGCGAACGCGGCGTTGCGCTCGCGGGCGGCGCGCTTCTCCGCGATCTGGCGGGCCGTACGGTCCTCCTCGACCACGATGAAGTTGTCACCGGCGCCCGGGACGTTGGTCAGGCCGAGGACCTGGACCGGCGTCGAGGGACCGGCCTCGGCGACGTTGTTGCCGTTGTCGTCGAGCATGGCGCGGACGCGGCCGTAGGCGTCGCCCACCACCATCGTGTCGCCGACCCGCAGGGTGCCTCGCTGGACGAGGACCGTCGCCACGGCACCGCGGCCGCGGTCGAGACGGGACTCGATCGAGATGCCCTGCGCGTCCTGGTTCGGGTTGGCCCGCAGGTCGAGCGAGGCGTCGGCCGTGAGGATCACGGCCTCCAGCAGCGAGTCGATGTGCAGACCCTGCTTGGCGGAGATGTCGACGAACATGGTGTCGCCGCCGTACTCCTCGGCCACCAGGCCGTACTCGGTCAGCTGACCGCGCACCTTGGTCGGGTCGGCGCCCTCGACGTCGATCTTGTTGACCGCGACGACGATCGGGACCTCGGCGGCCTTGGCGTGGTTGAGCGCCTCGACCGTCTGCGGCATGACGCCGTCGTTGGCCGCGACGACGAGGATCGCGATGTCCGTCGACCGGGCACCACGGGCACGCATGGCGGTGAACGCCTCGTGACCCGGGGTGTCGATGAACGTGATCTTGCGCTCTTCGTCGTTGACCTCGGTCGCGACCTGGTAGGCACCGATGTGCTGGGTGATGCCGCCGGCCTCGCCCGCGATGACGTTCGTCTTGCGGATGGCGTCGAGCAGTCGGGTCTTGCCGTGGTCGACGTGGCCCATGACGGTCACGACCGGCGGACGGACGACCAGGTCCTCCTCGGAGCCCTCGTCCTCGCCGAACTCCAGGTCGAAGGACTCGAGCAGCTCGCGGTCCTCCTCCTCCGGGCTGACGATCTGAACCGTGTAGTTCATCTCGTCGGCGAGGAGCTGGAGCGTCTCGTCGGAGACGGACTGGGTCGCGGTGACCATCTCGCCGAGGTTCATCATGACCGCGACGAGCGACGCCGGGTTGGCGTTGATCTTCTCCGCGAAGTCGGTGAGCGACGCACCGCGCGACAGGCGAATGGTCTCGCCGTTGCCGCGGGGCAGCATCACGCCGCCGACCGACGGGGCCTGCATGGCCTCGTACTCCTGGCGCCTCTGCCGCTTCGACTTGCGACCGCGACGCGCGGGACCGCCGGGACGGCCGAAGGCGCCCTGCGTGCCACCACGGCCACCGGGACCGCCGGGACGCCCGCCGAAGCCGGGACGGCCACCGCCGCCGCCGAAGCCGCCGCCACCGCCGGGACGGCCGGCGAAGCCGCCGCCGCCACCGGGACGACCGCCGCCGCCGGGACCGGCCGGACGGCCGGCGAAGCCGCCGCCGCCCGGACGACCGGCACCGCCGGGACGACCGGCACCGCCGGGACCGCGACCGCCGCCACCGGGGCCGGGACGCGGGCCGGCAGCGGGACGCTGCGGCATCATGCCGGGGTTCGGACGCGGGCCGCCGCCGGGACGGGGGCCTGCGCCACCGCCCTGCGGACGCGGCATCGAGCCCGGGGTCGGACGGTTGCCGCCCGGAGCCTGGGGACGGGGACCGCCGCCCTGGCCGGGAGCCTGCGGACGGGGGCCGGCGCCGGGGGCACCAGGGCCGCCGGGACGCGGGGCGCCCTGCGGACGGGGGGCCTGCGGACGCGCCATGCCGGCGTTGCCGCCGGAGGTGAAGGGGTTGTTGCCCGGGCGGGGACCGCCGGGGCGGCCGCCGGGACGCTGTGCCGGGGCGCCGGGACGCTGACCGGCGGGACGGCCCTGGCCGCCCTGCTGGCCGCGGTCCTGACCGGGACCGGCGGGACGACCGCCGGGCTTCGGGGCACCGGGACGCGCGCCGGGCTTGGGACCGGACGGCGCCGGGGCGGCGGGGGCCGCCGGCGGAGCGGTGAACTCCGGCGCGGCCGGAGCCGGACGCGGGGCGGGCCTGGGACCCGGCGTCGGACGCGGGCCCGGAGCGGCCGGCGCGGGCGCCGACGGAGCCTCGGGCTGCTGCGCGGCCGCGGGCTTGGGGGCGGCCGGACGCGGCGCGGCCGGACGGTCTCCGGCGGCCTGACCGGCGCCGGAGGGACCCGCGGGCTGCGCCGGGGCGGGCGCTGCGGGCCTGGGGGTCGCCTTGCGGGGGGCGGGCTTCGCGGACCTGCCGTTGCCACCGCCCTGCTGGAAGGCGTCTGTCAGCTTGCGTACTACGGGCGCTTCGATCGTCGAAGACGCCGAACGGACGAACTCACCGAGTTCCTGGAGCTTGGCCATGACGACCTTGCTCTCGACACCGAACTCCTTGGCGAGTTCGTATACCCGGACCTTAGCCACTTCGCTCCTCTGAGGTCCGGGTTGCGTCCGGACCGTCGCTAGTTCATGGGCGTACTCATCGCGTACTCATCGAGTGCTCATCGCAATCTCGACCTGCTTTCGACTCGCGAGGTACCAGACCGCACGGGAGGTTCCGTGCGGCACGTCTTCCTTGCCAACGTTGCTCACGTGGTGCCGTCAGCAACCTTGTGCGTGCTCGACGTAGTGGCGCAACGCCTTTACGTCGAGCGGACCCGGGACGCGGAGCGCCCGCGGGAACGCCTTGCGGCGCACTGCCTGGTCGACACAGACCGGCACGGGGTGCACATACGCACCCCGGCCGGGCAGCGTACCGCGTGGATCGGGGGTGCATGCACCCTCGACCACCACGGTGCGCAGCAGCGCACTCTTGACCGCTCGCTCCCGGCACCCCACGCAGGTGCGTTCAGGGCGTGCTCCGGTAGGTGTCCGGCCAGACACTTCCTAAGTCTACCTCCCCGGACCGACCTCACCCCTTTGGGGCAAGAATCGAACACGTGCCGCAGGCGAAGCTGTCGTGATCTCAGCGCCGTGCGGCTTGGAACTATTCCCCGCGGCCGTCCGCCTACTGCCCGGACGGCTGCTCGGTGTCGGGCCGGATGTCGATCCGCCAGCCGGTCAGCCGGGCGGCGAGCCGGGCGTTCTGGCCTTCCTTGCCGATCGCCAGGGACAGCTGGTAGTCGGGCACGATCACCCTCGCGGAGCGGGCCGCCAGGTCCACGACCTCGACCTTGGAGACGCGGGCCGGGGAGAGGGCGTTCGCCACCATCTCGGCCGGGTCGTCCGACCAGTCGACGATGTCGATCTTCTCGCCGTTCAGCTCGGCCATGACATTGCGCACCCGGCCGCCCATCGGGCCGATGCAGGCGCCCTTGGCGTTCAGGCCGGAGCGGGTGGAACGTACGGCGATCTTCGTGCGGTGGCCGGCCTCGCGGGCGATCGCGGCGATCTCGACGGACCCGTCGGCGATCTCCGGCACCTCCAGGGCGAAGAGCTTCTTCACCAGGCCGGGGTGCGTGCGCGACAGCGTCACGGACGGACCGCGCACGCCCTTCGCCACCCGGACGACGTAGCTGCGCAGCCGCGTGCCGTGCGGGTAGGACTCGCCGGGGACCTGCTCCTGCACCGGCAGGATGGCCTCCAGCTTGCCGATGTCCACGAGCACGTTCTTCGGGTCGCGGCCCTGCTGGACCACACCGGTGACGATGTCGCCCTCACGTCCGGCGTACTCGCCGAGCGTCGCGTCGTCCTCGGCGTCGCGCAGCCGCTGCAGGATGACCTGCTTGGCGGTGGTGGCGGCGATGCGGCCGAAGTCGGACGGGGTGTCGTCGAACTCGCGGGCCTGCTGGCCCTCTTCGAGGTCGGCGGGGTCCTCCTTCGCCCACACGGTCACGTGTCCGGTCTCCCGGTCGAGCTCCACGCGCGCGTGCCGGCGGCTTCCCTCGGTGCGGTGATAGGCGATGAGGAGGGCCGACTCGATCGCCTTGACCAGCAGGTCGAAGGAGATCTCCTTCTCCCTGACCAAGCCCCGCAGGGCGCTCATGTCGATGTCCACGGCTACGCCTCCTCCTCTTCCGTCATGTCCGTCTGATCCTGCCTGTCCTGCTTGTCCTTGCGGTTGAACTCGACCTGGACGCGTGCCCTGTCGATGTCACCGAAGGCGAGTCTGCGGGTGGTGGCCCTGCGGCCCTTCACACCGGGTACTTCGAGGTCGAGTCCGTCCTCGTCCGCACCGAGGATGCGGGCGGTCAGTTCGCCGCCCTCGTGGAGCTGGAACCGCACCAGGCGGCCCACGGCCCGCACGTAGTGGCGGTGCTCAGTGAGGGAGCGCTCCGCGCCCGGGGTGCCGACCTCGAGGGTGTACTCGGCGTCGCCCATCGCGTCGCTCTCGTCGAGCTTCGCCGAGAGCGCACGGCTCACATCGGCGATCCGGTCGAGGTCCGCACCGGAGTCGGAGTCGACGACGACACGCAGCACACGCTTGCGTCCGACCGTTTCCACGGCGATCTCTTCGAGGTCCAGACCCTGGGAGGTGACGAGCGGTTCCAGCAGCTCTCGCAGCCTCTCGCTCTGGGTGGTGCTCATCCGGGTGACTCCTCGGCCGCGTGTGCTGTTGTGGGACGGTGCGCGTGTCTGGTCAAAGGGTATCCGGTCCCAAGGGGTGTTGCCGTCCACCCGGCCCGCCGGGCGCCACCGGGCGGTGCCGCCGGGTGGTGCCCGGCGGCGGCCCAGGTACCGTGATCACGGGCGTGCCGCGCCGCTGGTCACCGCTCCTCGAGCCGCGCGCCCTCGCTCACCCGTCGCTTCCGTACGAGTCTGCCGAGGACGTCTGCCGTGTCGTTCCCCTCCGCCCCTCGCGTGCCCTCGGGGCCGCGCCGAAGAAGTCTGCTGCTCGCCTCGGCCGCCGGGGCCGCCCTCGTCTCCGGTTGCTCCGGCGGCCCGGGGACCGGCACCTCGGGCGGCGCTCCGGCGGCCGTCGAGCGGGTGCGCGCGCGGGCGGCACGTGACAGCGCGGGGCTGGCCGCGCGGTACGACGCGGTGATCGCCGCGCATCCGGGGCTCGCCGGGCGGCTGCGGCCGCTGCGGGACGAGGTCGTCCGGCACGCGGAGGCGTTCGGCGGGGCGGGTTCGCCGCCGGCATCGGCGTCGGGGTCGGCGTCGGCGCGGGCCGCCGGGCCGGGGGACGCCTCCGGTGCGGTGCCCGGGGACGAGAAGGCGGCGCTGGCCGGACTGGCCGCCGCAGAGCGGGAGCTGACCGCCCGTCGGGCGGCGGCGCTGCTCCAGGTGCCGGGGGAGCCCGCGCGGCTGCTCGCCTCGGTGGCGGCGGCCGGGGCGGCGCACGTGTTTCTGCTGACGGAGGGTCACGGATGAGCGGGGCGAAGGACACGGCGAGGGACGCGGCGAAGGACCGGAGGCTGGGCGCCCTCCAGGCGGCGCTGGCCGCCGAGCACGCGGCGGTGTACGGGTACGGCGTCGTCGGCGGGCGGATCGGTGAGGACCGGCGCCCGGAGGCCCGCACGGCGTACGACGCGCACCGGGCCCGGCGGGACGCGCTGGCGCGTGCGGTGCGCGACGAGGGCGGCAGTCCGGTCGCGTCGGAGGCCGGGTACGCGCTGCCCTTCGCCGTGCCGGACGCGGCCGCGGCGGTGCGGCTGGCGGCCGAACTGGAGGACAGGGTGGCGGGGGTCTACTCCGACCTGGTGCGGGCGGCCGAGGGCGGCCTGCGGACGACGGCGGCCGAAGCGCTGCGGGAGGCGGCGGTCCGGGCCGTGCGCTGGCGGGGCGGCAGCGTAGCCTTCCCTGGGCTCGCCGAACGGGCCGGCACCCCGCCGGCCTCGGCGTCACCGACCGCGTAACGCGCGTACGGCAGGGACCGTACGGGAAGGGAACGGCTCGCGCATGGCATTCGAACCGCCGCGGCGCCTGGTCAGGGCACTCGGTGAGACGGCACCGGACGGTGACGACTGGCTGGCGACGCTGCCGGAGACGGCACGGCAGGCCGTGGCGCTGTGCGGGGCGACCGTCGAGCGGGTGCAGGTGCCCGGCGGGCGCAGCAGTCTGGTGGTCCTGGTGCGGACGGCCGACGGGACTCCCGCGGTGCTCAAGCTGGCCCCGCGCCGGGCCCGGCCTCAGAGCGAGCGGGCCGCGCTCGCCCGGTGGGACGGGTTCGGTGCCGTACGGCTCCTGGACGGGGAGACCCCCGAGGGCGCGCTGCTGCTGGAGCGGCTGCATCCCGACGTCTCGGTGCGGTCGCTGCCCGAGTCGAAGGCGCTGCTGGAGGCCGCGGGCACGCTGCGCCGGCTGTGGGTGGAGCCGCCCGCCGGTCATCCCTTCGAGACCGTGGCCGAGCGGACCGGGCGGCAGGCCGAGGCCATGCGGGCGGTCGCCGCGGCCGAGCCCGCGGTGGCCCCGCTGGTGGACGCGGCGCTCGCGGCCCGCGAGGACCTGCTGGCCGCGCCGCCGGAGCAGCGGCTGCTGCACGGAACGTTCCGGCAGAGCAAGGTGCTCGCCGGGGACCGGATGCCGTGGCTGGCGGTGGGGCCGGACCCGGTGGTCGGCGAGAGCGCCTTCGACCTGGCGCGGCTGGTGCGGGACCGGGTGGAGGACCTGATCGCGCAGCCGTCGGGCGCCGCGACGACCCGGCGGCGGGTGAAGCGGCTCGCGGAGTCGCTGGAGGTCGACCAGGAGCGGCTGCGGGGGTGGACGCTGTTCCGGGCGGTGGAGTCGGGCGTACGGGCGCACCGGGTCGGGCGCGAACGGGACGCGGAGCTGCTGCTGGAGTTCGCCGGCTGGCTGTGAGGGGTGCCGTGCGGCACGGGTTGCCGTGCGGCGCTTGGGCGGGGTGCCTGCGGCGGCCTGTGCGGGTGAGGTGGGGGTGCGCGTAGCGCGGTGCGTGGTGTTGTGGTGCGTGGTGTTGTGGTGCGTGGGCACGCCGGGGGTGTCCGTCCTCGGAACGGCGCGGAATCGGCCGGCCGCAGAAGTACCGGCGTCGACGCGCCGACCGCTGCGGGCGGACACCCCCCGGCACACCCCCTCCCCGCCGTACGCGGCTGCCCGTCCGCTCCCTTCTTCCGCAGAGCGATGCCCGCCCCCGGGCTCCGGGGGCGGGCATCATTCTGCGGTGGTCAGCTGGTGAGGCGGGTGAGGGCCTCGTCGACGGTCAGTTCCTCGCGTTCGCCGGTGCGGCGGTCCTTCAGCTCGACCACGCCCTCGGCGGAGCGGCGGCCGGCGACCAGGATCTGCGGGACGCCGATGAGTTCGGCGTCGGTGAACTTGACGCCCGGGGAGACGCCGGCGCGGTCGTCCACCAGGACGCGGACGCCGGCGGCGGCCAGCTTGTCGGAGACCTCGAGGGCCAGCTCGGTCTGCAGGGCCTTGCCGGCGGCGACGACGTGGACGTCGGCCGGGGCGACCTCCTCGGGCCAGACGAGGCCCTTCTCGTCGGCGTGCTGCTCGGCGAGGGCGGCCACGGCGCGGGAGACGCCGATGCCGTAGGAGCCCATGGTGACGCGGGCCGGCTTGCCGTTCTGGCCGAGGACGTCGAGCTTGAGGGCGTCGGTGTACTTGCGGCCGAGCTGGAAGATGTGGCCGATCTCGATGGCGCGGTCCAGCTTGAGGCCGGTGCCGCACTTGGGGCAGGGGTCGCCTTCGCGGACGACGACGACGTCGACGTACTCGTCGACCTCGAAGTCGCGGCCGGCGACGACGTTCCTGGCGTGCGTGTGCTCCTTGTTGGCGCCCGTGATCCAGGCGGTGCCGGGGGCCACGCGGGGGTCGGCGATGTACTTCACCTTCTCGCCCAGGCCCTGCGGGCCGACGTAGCCGCGGACCAGGTCGGGGCGGCCGACGAAGTCCTCGGCGGTGACCAGTTCGACGGCGGCCGGGGCGAAGTGGGCCTCGACCTTGTCCATGTCGACCTCGCGGTCGCCGGGGACGCCCACGGCGACGATCTCGCCGTCGACCTTGACGAGGAGGTTCTTCAGGGTGGCGGAGGCCGGGACGCCGAGGGAGGCGGCCAGGGTCTCGATGGTGGGGGTGTCGGGGGTGGGGATGTCCTCGGCGGCGGGGACGTCCGTCGCGTCCACGGGCGTCAGGGTGTAGGTGATCGCCTCGGTGTTGGCGGCGAAGTCGCAGTTCGGGCAGTCGGCGAAGGTGTCCTCGCCGGCCTCGGCGGGCGCCAGGAACTCCTCGGACTTGGAGCCGCCCATGGCGCCGGCGGTGGCCGCGCAGATGCGGTAGTCGAGGCCGAGGCGCTCGAAGATGCGCTGGTAGGCGGCGCGGTGCAGGGCGTAGGACTCGGCGAGGCCCTCGTCGGCGACGTCGAAGGAGTAGGAGTCCTTCATCAGGAACTCGCGGCCGCGCAGGATGCCGGCCCGGGGGCGGGCCTCGTCGCGGTACTTGTTCTGGATCTGGTAGAGGATGACCGGCAGGTCCTTGTAGGAGGACGCCTGGTCCTTGACGAGGAGGGTGAAGATCTCCTCGTGGGTGGGGCCGAGGAGGTAGTCGGCGCCCTTGCGGTCCTGGAGGCGGAAGAGTTCGGGGCCGTACTCCTCCCAGCGGCCGGTGGCCTCGTAGGGCTCGCGCGGCAGCAGGGCGGGGAGCTGCACCTCCTGGGCGCCGATGGCGTCCATCTCCTCGCGGACGATGCGCTCGATGTTGCCGAGGACCTTCTTGCCGAGCGGCAGCCAGCTCCACAGGCCGGCGGCGGTGCGGCGCACGTACCCGGCGCGGACCAGCAGCTTGTGGCTGAGGACCTCGGCGTCCGCCGGGTCGTCGCGCAGCGTCTTCGCCATCAACTTCGACATGCGCTGGACCGGTGCGTTGGCCATGGTTCTCGTGTCTCCTGCTGCGTAAGGGTGGTGCTAGGAGGTTAGCCGGGTGGTCCGGCGCGGCGGAAATCGGTTACGGCCTGCGCAGCGGAAGGTGCGCGCCCATCACGGCGTACGGCCGGGGTGCGCTGGGGAAGAGGACCTGGCGGGCGAGGTCGGTGTAGCCGAGGGAGCGGTAGAGGCCGCGGGCGGGGCTCTCGGTGTCGATCGCGGAGAGGATCGAGCGGGGTTCGGCGGCGGCGTCGGTGAGGGTGGTGATCAGGGAGCGGCCCGCGCCGCGGTTCTGGTGGGCCGGGTGGACGTGGAGTTCGGTGATGACGAAGGAGTCGTCTAGCCAGGCGTCGTTGCCCTGGGCGCGCAGATAGGGCTCGACGACGGTGGACCACCACTGGGAGCGGTCGTTGGGCATGCCGTAGACGAAGCCGACGAGGTCTCCCGCGGGGGTGGTGGCGCCGAGGGCGCGGGCGCCGGGACAGGTCATGTGGCGCAGGACGATCTGCCGGCGGACGGCCACCTCGTCGCGGCCGAGGCCGAAGGCGGCGGCTTGGACGGCAAGGGCCTCGTCGACGTGGGCCGACAGGTCCAGGGGGCCGATGACGAGGTCCATGGCGGGGAGCCTACAGGGGGGACGCGGTCGTGCGCCGGGTGGTCGCGCCGGGTCAGAACAGGACGCTCATGAAGGAGCCGGTCTCCCGGAAACCCACCCGCCGGTACGTCCGCCGGGCCGGGGTGTTGAAGTCGTTGACGTACAGGCTCACCACGGGGGCGACGTCGGCGAGGGCGTAGCGCAGGACGGCGGCCATGCCCGGGGCGGCGAGGCCCCTCCCCCGGTACTCGGGGGCCACCCACACGCCCTGGATCTGGCAGGCGCGGTCGGTGGCGGCGCCGATCTCGGCCTTGAAGACGACCTTGCCGTCGCTGTCGAAGCGGGCGAAGGAGCGGCCGGAGCCGACGAGTTCGGCGACCCGGGCCTGGTAGAGCAGGCCGCCGTCGCCGGCCAGCGGGGAGACGCCGACCTCCTCGGTGAACATCGCGATGCAGGCCGGCATGATCCGCTCCATCTCGTCCTTGCGGACGCGGCGGACGTAGGGGTCGGGGGCGATGCCTGCGGGGAGGCGGTCGGTGACCATGAGGGGCTGGCGGGCGCGGACCTCGCGGGCGGGGCCCCAGCCCGGTTCGAGGAGCCGCCACAGCAGGGCGGTGGACTCGGCGGGACCGACGATCGAGGAGCAGCGGCGGCCGGCCCGCCGGGCGCGGTCGGCGAAGGCGCGCACGGCGCGCGGGGTGGCGCAGACGGGAACGAGGTTGGCGCCCGCGTAGCAGAGGGAGGTGAGTATGCCGTCCTCGTACCAGCCCCACATCTCGCCGCCGAGGCGCCACGGGTCGAGGCCGGCGATCTGCACCCGTGCGGTCACGAAGGCGTTGGCGACCGGCTCGCGGTCGAGGACGGCGAGCGCGGCGTCCAGGTCGCTCGGTTCGAGCAGGCGGGAGGTGGTCTGCGTCAACACGTGCGGGGGCCTCACCCTGAGTTCTGCTGGTCTCCGCACTGTACCCGTCGTGAATATGCCGCGCCGCCCCCCGGGGCGACGCGGCAGGAGCGGGGGCGGGTCAGCCCGCGACGGAGACGGAGGGCTCGCCGGAGGCGACGCCGTCCTTCTCCATCTGCTCGGCGATCTTCATGGCCTCCTCGATGAGGGTCTCCACGATCTTGGACTCGGGGACGGTCTTGATGACCTCGCCCTTGACGAAGATCTGGCCCTTGCCGTTGCCGGAGGCGACACCGAGGTCGGCCTCGCGGGCCTCGCCAGGGCCGTTGACGACGCAGCCCATGACGGCGACGCGCAGCGGGACCTCCATGCCGGTGAGGCCGGCGGTGACCTCCTCGGCGAGCTTGTAGACGTCGACCTGGGCGCGGCCGCAGGACGGGCAGGAGACGATCTCCAGGCCCCGCTGGCGCAGGTTGAGCGACTCCAGGATCTGGATGCCGACCTTGATCTCCTCCACCGGCGGGGCGGAGAGGGAGACGCGGATGGTGTCGCCGATGCCCTGGGAGAGCAGGGCGCCGAAGGCGACGGCGGACTTGATGGTGCCCTGGAAGGCGGGGCCGGCCTCGGTGACGCCGAGGTGGAGCGGGTAGTCGCACTGGGCGGCGAGCTGGCGGTAGGCCTCGACCATGACGACGGGGTCGTTGTGCTTGACGGAGATCTTGATGTCCCGGAAGCCGTGCTCCTCGAAGAGGGACGCCTCCCACAGCGCGGACTCGGTGAGGGCCTCGGGGGTGGCCCTGCCGTACTTCTGGAGCAGGCGCCGGTCCAGGGAGCCCGCGTTCACGCCGATGCGGATCGGGGTGCCGTGGTCCTTGGCCGCCTGCGCGATCTCCTTGACCTTGTCGTCGAACTGCTTGATGTTGCCGGGGTTGACCCGGACCGCGGCGCAGCCCGCCTCGATGGCGGCGAAGACGTACTTCGGCTGGAAGTGGATGTCGGCGATGACCGGGATCTGCGACTTCTTCGCGATCACGGGGAGGGCGTCGGCGTCGTCCTGGGTGGGGCAGGCCACACGCACGATCTGGCAGCCGGAGGCCGTCAGCTCGGCGATCTGCTGGAGCGTGGCGCCGATGTCGGAGGTGCGGGTGGTGGTCATCGACTGCACCGACACGGGCGCGTCACCGCCCACCGCCACGGACCCGACCTGGATCTGCCGGCTCTTGCGGCGTTCGGCGAGCGTGGTCGGAACGGACGGCATGCCGAGAGAAATCGCAGTCATCTGCTGTGCAACCCCAAGTCGTGGATCAAGGTCCGGTCCCGTTCAGCGGTGGGCTCCGGCCTTCGAGATTACGGCACGCGCCCGAACACCCGGCACAGGGCGTACGCCAGGTTCGCCCGATGGCGCCCGTACGGCGGGTGAGGCGCGTGAAGCCCGGCCCGGAGGGACATGCTCTCCGGATCGGGCTTCACGGCGGAGCGTGGGCGTCAGCTGATCCGTACCGGGTTGACGACGTCGGCCACCAGGACGAGCAGCGTGAAGCAGACGAAGACGCCCGCCACCACGTACGCCACCGGCATCAGCTTCGCCACGTCGAAGGGGCCCGGGTCGGGCCGGCGCAGCACCTTGGCGGTGTTGCGGCGCAGCGACTCCCACAGGGCCCCCGCGATGTGGCCGCCGTCCAGCGGCAGCAGCGGGAGCATGTTGAAGAGGAACAGGGAGAGGTTGAAGCCGGCGACCAGCATGACGAACATCGCGAGCTGCTGGGTGGGCGGGATGTCGAGGGTCGCGATCTCGCCGCCGACGCGGGCGGCGCCGACGACGCCCATCGGGGAGTCGGCCTCGCGGGGTCCGTCGCCGAAGACGGCGTCCCACAGGGCGGGGATCTTGCCGGGCAGGGCGGCGAGGGAGTCGACGGCGTCGCCGATGCGGTCGCCCATCCAGGTCACGGACTGGCCGAAGTCCTGTTTGACGACGCCGGTGGCGGCGCTGAAGCCGAGGAAGCCGGCGGTGACGTACTCGCCCTCGACGATCTGGCCGTGGGAGTCCTTCTTGGCGACCTGGTTGGTGGCGATGGTCGCCTGGAGGGTGACCTCCCGGCCCCCGCGTTCGACGACGACCGGCACCTGCTCGCCGGGGTTGGCGCGGATCAGGTCGGAGAGCTTGTCCCAGTCGTCGGTCCGTACGCCGTCGAAGGCGACGATCTTGTCGCCGGCGCGGAGGCCGGCCGCCGCGGCCGGGGAGGCCGGGTCGGACTTGGTGCAGTCGTCGCGGTTCTCGCTCTGTGAGATGACGCACCGGGAGACGGAGCCGACGGTGGTGGTCTGCTGGGAGATGCCGAAGCCCATCAGGACGGTGAGGAAGAGCACCACCGCGAGGACCAGGTTCATGAACGGGCCGGCGAACATGACGATGACGCGCTTCCACGGCTTGCGCGTGTAGAACAGGCGCTTCTCGTCACCGGGCTGGAGTTCCTCGAAGGCGGCCGAGCGGGCGTCCTCGATCATGCCGCGCCAGGGCGAGGTGGAGCGGGCCTCCAGCCTGCCGTCGGCGCCGGGCGGGAACATGCCGATCATGCGGATGTAGCCGCCGAACGGGATGGCCTTGATGCCGTACTCGGTCTCGCCCTTCCTGCGGGAGAAGAGCGTCGGTCCGAAGCCGACCATGTACTGCGGCACGCGGATGCCGAACATCTTGGCCGTGGACAGGTGCCCCAGCTCGTGCCAGGCGATGGAGAACAGCAGGCCGACGGCGAAGAGGACTATGCCGAGGATGAACATCAGGGTCGTCATGCACGGGCCTCCGCCGTCTGTGCCGCCAGTTCCCGGGCCCGGGTGCGTGCCCAGGTCTCCGCTTCGAGGACGTCCGCGACGGTGAGCGAGGTTCCCGTACGGGGGGTGCCGTGCTCCTCGACCACCCGCGTGACGGTCTCCATGATCCCGAGGAACGGCAGCGTGCCGTCGCGGAACGCCTCGACGCACTCCTCGTTGGCGGCATTGAACACCGCCGGGGCCGTGCCCGCGAGCCGTCCGACGTGCCGGGCCAGGTTCACCGAGGGGAAGGCCTCGTTGTCGAGCGGGAAGAACTCCCAGGTCGAGGCCTTGCTCCAGTCGAAGGCGGGGGCGGCGTCGGGGACGCGTTCGGGCCAGCCGAGGCCGACGGCGATGGGGCCGCCCATGTCGGGGGGCGTGGCGTGCGCCAGCGTCGACCCGTCCGTGTACTCGACCATCGAGTGGACGTAGGACTGCGGGTGCACGACGACCTCGATGCGGTCGAAGGGGATGTCGTAGAGGAGGTGGGCCTCGATCACCTCCAGGCCCTTGTTGACGAGGGTGGCGGAGTTGATCGTGATCACCGGGCCCATGGCCCAGGTGGGGTGGGCGAGGGCGTCCTCGACGGTGACGCCCGCCAGCTGCTCCCGGGTGCGTCCCCGGAAGGGGCCGCCGGAGGCGGTGACGACCAGTTTGCGCACGTCGGCGCGGGTGCCGGCGGCGAGCGCCTGGAAGAGGGCGGCGTGCTCGGAGTCGACCGGGATGATCTGTCCGGGCTTGGCGAGGGCCTTGACCAGCGGGCCGCCGACGATGAGCGACTCCTTGTTGGCGAGCGCGAGGGTGCGGCCCGCCTCCAGGGCGGCGAGGGTCGGGGCGAGCCCGATGGAGCCGGTGATGCCGTTGAGGACGGTGTGGCAGTCGGAGGCGGCGACCTGGGTGGCCGCGTCCGGTCCGGCGAGGATCTCGGGGAGCGGCTCCCCGGCGCCGTACTGCGCCCGCAGGGCCTCCCGCAGCGCCGGTACGACGTCCTCGCGGGCCACGGCGACGGTCCGTGCCCTCAGCCGGTACGCCTGCTCGGCGAGGAGGGCGACCCGGCCGCCGTTGGCGGACAGCGCGGTGACCCGGAAGCGGTCCGGGTTGCGCAGCACGAGGTCGATGGCCTGGGTCCCGATCGACCCGGTGGACCCGAGGATCACCACGTCCTTCGGGCCGTCGCCCGCCACCGGGTCGTAGACGAGGTGCGGATCGGCGAGGGGGGCTGGACTGTCGCTCATCCCCCCATTGTGGCCGCACCCGGTGTCCGGCGGGACAGCGCGTCCCTCGGGCGGGTCGCCGCGCCCCCCGGTGCGGGGCGGTCGCACCCGGACCCCGCCGTCACCGCGCGGAGGTGCGGGTGACGGCGGGGTCCGGGTGCCGGCGGGCGGGTCAGGGGATGGGGCGGTGGACGTTCTGCCTGGTGCTCGGCCCGGGCGTCGTGTCCGCGATCCAGGGGTTCTGGCCCGACGGGTCGATGACGCCCTGCTCCAGCCACTCGTAGGCGCCGCCCAGGACGCCCTTGACGACCTTGTGGTCGACGTCGTCGGTGTTGGTCCACAGGCGGCCGAAGAGTTCCTCGACGCGGATGCGGGACTGGCGGCAGAAGGCCTCGGCGAGCTGGTAGGCCTCGCGGCCGTGGTCGCCCTTCGCGCGCAGGTGCTCGGCGCGGACGCAGGCGGCGCTCATCGCGAACAGCTCGGCGCCGATGTCGACGATCCGGCCCAGGAAGCCCTGCTTGGTCTCCATCCGGCCCTGCCAGCGGGACATGGCGTAGAAGGTGGAGCGGGCGAGCTTGCGGGCGGTGCGTTCGACGTACCGCAGGTGGCCGGAGAGGTCGACGTGGCCGGCGGGGTGGAACTCGGCGTACGAGCGCGGGAGCTGTCCCGGTCCGGCGACCAGCCTGGGCAGCCACTTGGCGTAGAAGACGCCCGCCTGGGCGCCTGCCCTCGCCTTGTCGGACAGGGACTTGTCCGGGTCGATCAGGTCGCCGGCGACGGAGAGGTGGGCGTCGACGGCCTCGCGCGCGATCAGCAGGTGCATGATCTCGGTGGAGCCCTCGAAGATCCGGTTGATCCGCAGGTCGCGCAGGAGCTGCTCGGCGGGGACGGCGCGCTCGCCGCGGGCCTCCAGGGAGGCCGCGGTCTCGAAGCCGCGGCCGCCGCGGATCTGGACCAGCTCGTCGGCCATCAGCCAGGCCATCTCGGAGCCGTAGAGCTTGGCGAGGGCGGCCTCGATGCGGATGTCGTTGCGGTCCTCGTCGGCCATCTGGGAGGAGAGGTCGAGGACGGCCTCGAGGGCGAAGGTGGTCGCGGCGATGAAGGAGATCTTGGAGCCGACCGCCTCGTGCAGCGCGACCGGCCTGCCCCACTGCTCGCGCGCCGCCGACCACTCGCGGGCGATCTTCAGGCACCACTTGCCGGCGCCGACGCACATGGCGGGCAGGGACAGCCGGCCGGTGTTGAGCGTGGTGAGGGCGATCTTCAGGCCCTGGCCCTCCTCGCCGATGCGGTTGGCGGCCGGCACGCGCACCCGGTGGAAGCGGGTGACGCCGTTCTCCAGGCCGCGCAGGCCCATGAAGGCGTTGCGGTTCTCGACGGTGATGCCCTCGGAGGCGGCCTCCACGACGAAGGCGGTGATGCCGCCCCGGCTCTCCCCGGACTCCGGGACGCGGGCCATGACGACGAGCAGGTCGGCGACGACGCCGTTGGTCGTCCACAGCTTCACACCGTCGAGGACGTAGTGGTCGCCGTCCCGGACGGCGGTGGTCGCGAGACGGGCCGGGTCGGAGCCGACGTCGGGCTCGGTGAGCAGGAACGCCGAGATGTCGGTGCGGGCGCAGCGCGGCAGGAAGGTCTCCTTCTGCTCCCGGGTGCCGAACATCTTCAGCGGCTGCGGGACGCCGATCGACTGGTGGGCGGAGAGCAGCGCGCCGATCGCGGGGTTCGCGGATCCGACCAGGGCGAGGGCCTTGTTGTAGTAGACCTGGGTGAGGCCGAGTCCGCCGTACCTGGTGTCGATCTTCATGCCGAGGGCGCCGAGCTCCTTCAGCCCGGTGATCACGTCGTCCGGGATGCGGGCGTCGCGCTCGATCACGGCCCCGTCGATCTTCGTCTCGCAGAAGTCGCGGAGCTTGGCGAGGAACTCCTCGCCGCGCTGGACGTCCTCGTCGGCGGGGACCGGGTGGGGGTGGATGAGGTCGAGGCGGAAGCGGCCGAGGAACATCTCCTTGGCGAAGCTGGGCTTGCGCCAGTCCTGTTCCCGGGCGGCCTCCGCCACCTGGCGGGCCTCCCGTTCGGTGACGGTGGATCGGGAGGAGGGGGTGGTTGGAGCGGACATGAGGCTCACCTCGCCGCGGATCGGCATCGAAGGGGGATACGTCCGCGAACCGGGCGTGCGTGAACTCGCGGGCGTATGCGACTAGTCGGTGCTACCCGATCGTGTGTACCCCTTCCGGGGCGGACCCACCACCCTTCGTGCGGCCGTTCGGCCGATGGCCGCGGGCGCGGGAGAATGGCCGGGAGGCACGGACCGAAGACCCCGCCGGGCAGTGGGAGGGGGACCGGAGAAGAAAGCTGTCGAAGCGCTTCGACGACCTATGGACACCCACTGCGGCCGGGGTTACTGTCGGAACCATCCTCACCCTTTGTTGCCCACCTTGTGCGCTGTCGAAGCGCTTCACAAAGCTTGGAGAGCTGGATGGTCACCCTCGCCGAGGTCGCTCAGCACGCCGGAGTATCGGCGAGCACGGTGAGCTATGTCCTCAGCGGCAAGCGGTCCATCTCCGTCACCACCCGGCAGCGGGTCGAGGAGAGCATCCGGCAGCTCGGCTACCACCCGAACGCCGGAGCCCGCGCCCTGGCCAGCAGCAGGTCGAACATCATCGCGCTCATGATCCCGCTGCGTACCGACATGTACGTGCCGGTGATGATGGAGATCGCCATCGCGGTCGCGACCACCGCCCGCGCCCACGGGTACGACACCCTGCTGCTGACCGGCGAGGAGGGCCCCGACGCGGTGCGCCGGGTCACCGGCAGCGGCCTGGCCGACGCGATGATCCTGATGGACGTCGAACTCGACGACGAGCGGCTGCCGTTGCTGCGCGGCGGGGACGGCGGGGACGGCCCCGCCGGGACGAGGCCGGGCGCGGGGGCCGTCCAGCCCTCCGTGCTGATCGGTCTGCCCGCCGACACGACCGGTCTGACCTGCGTCGATCTGGACTTCCGGGCGACCGGCGCGCTGTGCGTGGAGCATCTGGCGTCGCTCGGGCACCGCGACATCGCTGTCATCGGCGAGGCCCCCGCGGTCTACGAACGGCACACGGGCTTCGCCGAGCGCACCCTCGACGGGCTGCGCACCCGGGCGCGCGAGCTGGGGCTGCGACTGCTGCACCGCCCCTGTGACGGCGGGTACGACGCGATGGCCGCGACCCTCGCCCGGATCTTCGACGAGCGGCCGGACACCACGGGGTTCGTCGTCCAGAACGAGTCGGCGGTCGAGCCGCTGCTCGCCCTGCTGCGCCAGCAGGGGCGTGCCGTGCCCGAGGACGTGTCGGTGGTCGCGGTCTGTCCCGAGCAGGTCGCCACGCAGGCCTCGGTGCGGCTGACCTCGGTCGCCGTGCCCGCGCAGGAGATGGGGCGGCGCGCCGTGGAGCAGCTGGTCGCCAAGCTCGAGGGGCGCGGCCGCGAGGAGGTCGTGCTGCTCGCGCCGGAGCTGACGGTCCGCGCGAGCTCGGGTCCGGCGCCTTCGCGGGCGTAGCACCGGTACCGGTCTTCTCGCGGCGGGGGCGCAGGCGGGACACCTGCGGGAGGAAGCGCGGCCGCCGGTCGTGGAGCGGACGCGGGAGGGGGCCGGTGCCGGGTGGTGGTTCCCGGGACCGGCCCCTCGGCCGTGGTGTGAGGTGCCGGGGAGGCCCACGGCCCGCTAGCGCGCCTTGACCTCGATGACGCGGTCCTGTCCGGCGACGAGGTCGAGCGGTTCGGCGCCGGCGGGTGTTCTCAGGTCGACGCGGACGGTGCGGGAGGGGCGCAGGACCGCCGTCGCGGTGCCGTCGGCCCGCCAGGTGAGGTCGACGGCCGCCCCGAACCGGGTGCGTACGCCCCTGAGTCCGCCTTCGGGGCAGGCCGCCGGAAGGGCGGGGAGCAGCACCAGGCGGCCGGGGGTGGAGTGCACCAGCATCTCGATGAGCACCGCCGGGAGGGTGTGCGCCGCGTCGGCGTTGTAGACGTCGCGGCCGGGGTAGTGCGCGCTCATCAGGGAGGCGTGGAAGAAGTCGCCGTCGAGCACCCGGGCCAGGGCGTGGGCGACCCGGGCGCCGTCCCCGAGCCGGGCGGCGACCAGGGCGTGGTGGAGGTGTCCGTGGGCGGAGTCGTTCTCGGCGCCGCGCAGTTCGAGGGCGCGGTGGGCGGCCGCGGCGAGTTCGGGGGTGTCGTACGGGGTGATCTCGTCGAGCGGCCAGACGCCGTAGAGGTGGCTGAGGTGGCGGTGGTCGTAGGTGTCCCGCAGGCCGGGCAGGGCCCATTCGGCGAGGGCGCCGTCCTCGTTGATCCGGTGCGGCGGTAGGCGGTCGGCGAGGGTCCGCCAGCGGTCGGCGTGCTCGGGGTGGTGGTCGGCGGCGGTGCGCAGGGCGTGCCGGGCCGCGGAGAGGTCCATGGCCGCGTTCACCGTGCCCCAGCTCGCGTTCGCGGGGCGGTTCTCGGGTGAGTAGGAGGGGACGACGGCGAGATTGCCGTCGGCGTCGGTGCGGGTGAGGAAGTCCTCGTAGAACAGGGCGGTCTCGGCGAGCGCGGCGAGGGTGCGGGGGTCGCGGGTGCCGTAGGTCTCGTCGTGGTCGACGAGGGGCTTGAGCAGCCAGTCGGCGCCGGCCGTCCACAGGTGCAGGGGGTACTCGCGGCTGAAGTGGTACGTGTGTCCGGACTCGCCGTCGGTGTGGGAGGGGGCGACGACACCGCGGGTGCCGAAGATCTCGCGGGCGTTGTCCCGCCAGTCGGGCAACTGGCGGTGGACCAGGGCCGCGAGGGCCTCGGTGACCTCGGGCAGGGCGGCCGCGGCGGCGGAGGCGGTCTGGAGGTTGAGGTTGGCGTTGGTGGTGAGGGCGCCGGACCAGGCGGTGTTCCAGTCGCCGGTCCACAGGCCGGTCAGGCGGGGCGGGAGCAGGCCGCCGGCCGACAGGAGGTGGTAGCGGCCGGCGGCGAAGAGGCGCTCCAGGAGGGCGGTGCTGCGGGGGCGTTCCAGCAGGGCGGAGCCCGGCAGGGCGCGTTCGGCGGGGTCGGCGGCGAGGTCGAGGGTGACGCGGCCGTAGGCGGTGCGGTGCAGGGCGAGGTGGCGGCGGAGGAGGGTGTCGTACGGGGTGGCGGGCGGGGCGGCGGTCTCCGGGGGGCCGTCCTGCCCGTCACCCGGGGTGGCGCCAGGGGTGAGGGACGGGGTGGCGGGGAAGGTGCCGGCCGCCAGGTCGCGCAGGGCGCGGCCCTCGGCGGTGACGTCCGACTCCCCGGTGTGCCGGTGCACCCGGGTCAGGAGCAGGACCTCCGTGGCGCCCTCGACGAGCACGCCCGGCGGGACGAGTCTCGTGGTGCCGCCGGTGACGGCGACCAGGGTGACGCCGGTGTACGCCAGGTCGCTGCCGGGGTAGCGGGCGCGCAGGCTGAGCAGGGCGCCCTCGGGGGTGAGGACGGCGCCGTGGCCGATGCCCAGACCGGCGGGGGCGCCGGGCAGGCGCGGGTCGAGGGAGATGTCGAGGGTGAGGCACGGGGCGGTGACGCGCTGGACGATCACGTCGTCGGCGCGGGAGACGAAGACGCGGCTGGTCCAGTCGGCGCGGGTGGCGGTCGTCTCGCCGGTGGTGAAGTCGACCGTGCGGCGGCTGGGGCGGCCGGTGTCGTCGGGGGGCCGGTTCAGCCGGAGCTGGAACGCCGGGTGGAAGGGCCGCACCCACTGCAGCGGACGGCCGTCCGTGAACTCCTCGGCGGCCCTCGTGTCGCCCGCCAGCAGGCGGTCCTGGAGTGCGGGGAGGGCGGCGGCGAGCCGCGGTGGCCGGCGGAGCTCGTCGTCACCGTCCGGGCGGACGAGGGTGTGGTGGGTGACGACGACCCTGTCGTGGTGCGGGTCGCCGAACACCAGGGCGCCGTGGTGGCCGTTGCCGCTGAGGAAGGCGTCCTCCCAGCGGGCGGCGGGCCCGGGCTCCCAGGTGCCGTGCACGGGGCCGCCGGGCAGGGACGCGCCGGTCATCGGGCGGGCTCCGCGAGGACGGCCACGCCGTGGCGACCGAGGGTGACGCGGCCGCTGACGGTCTCGTCGGTCAGCAGGTCGCGGTGGGTGCCGGGGACGTCGACGGTGACCGGGTCGCGGTGGTGGTTGAGGAGGAACAGCAGGTCGCCGCGGCGTACCGCCTCGACGCCGGCCGGGAGACCGTCGAGCACCGGGCGGACGCCCGCGTCGGCGGCGATCCGGGCGAGCAGCTCGCGCAGCGCCTCCGGTTCCGGGAGGGTCGACACGTACCAGGCGCGGCCCTTGCGCAGGACTGCCGGGAGTCCGTCCAGCTCGCCGCCCTTGTAGGGGACCGTCTCGTCGGCGGTGCCGTCGGGTTCGATCTCCTCGGACCACAGGGTGCCCAGGAAGCCGTCGCAGGCGGCCTTCTCGTCCGTCTCCAGCGGCCACCGCTCGTGCAGGACGCGGATGCCGAACAGCTCGCGCAGCCGGGCGTCCATGCCGCCCTCCCTGACCCGGTCGTCCTGGTCGGCGACGCCGGTGTGGAAGCCGCAGACGAGGGTGGAACCGCGGCGGACGTGGGCGAGGAGGTTGTCGACCGCCGCGTCCGTGAGGGCGTAGAGCTGGGGCACGACGACCACCCGGTACGGGGTGAGGTCGTGCTCGGGGTGGGCGAAGTCGGTGGTGAGACGGGCCTCCCACAGGGCCCGGTGCCAGGCGTGCAGCAGGTCGGGGTAGGCGAAGCGGGTGGAGGGACGGCCCTCCTGGTCGCCGGCCCACCAGGAGTGCCAGTCGTGCAGCACGGCGACGTCGGCGGTGATCCGGGTGCCCGCCACGTGCGGGCCGATCCTGGCGAGGTCGGCGCCGAGTTGCCTGACCTCCTGGTACGTACGCCCCTCCTCCCCCGCGTGGCCGAGCATGGCGGAGTGGAACTTCTCCGCGCCCTGCCGCGACTGGCGCCACTGGAAGTAGCAGACGGCGTCGGCGCCGCGGGCCACCGCCTGCAGGGTCCACAGGCGGTTCAGGCCGCGCGGCTTGGGGTGGTTCGCGCCGCGCCAGTTGACCGGTCCGGCGGCCTGCTCCATGAGCATCCACGGGCCGCGCGCCTGCGAGCGGGTCATGTCCTGCACGAGCGCGCCGTGCTGCGCGCCGAGCGGGTCGCGGGGGTCCGGGTAGAGGTCGACGGAGACGACGTCCTCCTCCTCGGCCCAGCGCCAGGCGTCCTGGCCGTGCCACAGCGGCATGAAGTTGGTGGTGACCGGGAGGTGCGGGGTGTGGCGGCGGACGATGTCGCGTTCGGCGGTGAAGCACTCCAGGAGCATGTCGGAGGTGAAGCGCCGGAAGTCCAGCACCTGGGCGGGGTTCTTCAGGTAGTGGGTGCGGCGGGCCGGGAGGATCTCGTCCCAGTCGCCGTAGCCCTGGCTCCAGAAGGCGGTGCCCCAGGCGGTGTTGAGGGCGTCGAGGGTGCCGTACCGGTCCTGCAGCCAGTGACGGAAGCGGACGGCGGCCTCGTCGCCGTGGTCGAAGGTGCAGTACTCGTTGTTGATGTGCCACATGGTGAGGGCGGGGTGGCCGGCGTAGCGGGCGGCCAGGGCCTCGGTGACGGCGGCGGCGTAACGGCGGTAGGTGGCGCTGGAGTGCGAGAAGTGCTGGCGTCCGCCCCACCACTCGGTGCGGCCGTCCTCGTCGACGGGCAGCGTGTCCGGGTGCAGCCGGCCGAGCCAGGGCGGGGGCGAGGCGGTGGGGGTGGCGAGGACGACGCCGATGCCGTTCGCGTGCATCAGGTCCATGAGGCGGTCCAGCCAGGCGAAGTCGTAGGCGCCGGGCCGGGGTTCGAGCCGGGACCAGGAGAAGACGCCGAGGGTGACCGAGTTGACGCCGGCGGCCCTCATCAGGCGGACGTCCTCGTGCCAGGTCTCCTCGGGCCACTGCTCCGGGTTGTAGTCGCCTCCGAAGAGGATGCGGTGGCGGGTGGTGTCCGCGAGGTTGGGCATCACCTGGGGTCTCCGTACTGGATGCCGCGCCCGTTGGTGGCGAGGTAGACGCGGCCGTGGATGCGGGGGTCGCCGGTGATGGTCTCGCCGGTCCAGCCCCACTGGTGCCGGTCGTCGTTGATCCGCGTCCAGGTCCGCGCCTCGTCGTCGGAGCGGTAGACGGCGGTGAGGGTACCGGCGGGGCCGAGGGAGCCGACCTGGTAGACCGCCGGGTACGCGGCGCCGTCGGCGGCCTTGCCGAAGCCGAGGGTGTGGGAGGCCAGGCAGCTCGTCACCCTGGTGAAGGCGGCGCCGCCGTCGGTGGAGCGGTACAGGCCGTTGTGCTTGGTGCTCAGCCACAGGTCGCCGCTGCGGCCGGGTGCCACGGCAAGCTGGTACTGGCTGTCGCCGGCGGGCAGTCCGGTGGCGCGGGCGGTGAAGGTGCGGCCGCCGTCGGTGCTGGCGAGCAGGGCGCCCGCGTCGGTGTCGTAGGCGTAGAACACCGCCGGGTCCACCGGGTCGGCGACCGGCCTGGCGCCCTTGGGGAAGGAGGGGACCTCGGACCAGGTCGTGCCGTTGTCCGCCGAGCGGTGGGCCGCGTACTTCGTGCCGTCCCAGTGGACGAAGGACCACAGCAGGACGCTGCCGTCGGCGTTGGCGGCGATCGGTCCCGGGGCGCTCTTGGCGATGGCGGGCTGGGACGCGAAGGGCGCCCAGGTGATGCCGCCGTCGTTCGAGTACGCGCCGTTGCCGTGGTCGCCCCAGCCGGTCCGGACGACGTACGCCGGTCTGCGCGCGGCCTGCGCGAGTCCGGTCGCCGATCCGAACACGGGGTTGGCGGCCATGCCGCGCGCCGGGGACGCCGTGAGCCGCTCGTGGTACATGACGCCGATGTCCCGTGAGCCGCTGAGCAGGTGGGCCCGGCCGCTCGGGGGCGAGATCAGCTGGGTCACGGACGTCTCCTCCAGGCCGCGGATCTGCGGGGCCCAGCGGCGCAGGTCGCGGGTGGCGTAGAGGGTGGCGCCGGTGCCGTACACGAGGTGCTTCGAGTCGAAGGGGTCGAGGGCGACGGCCTGGATCCACCAGCCGAACTTGGGCTGCTTCTCTCCCCACTTCAGGTAGGGGGTCTCCGACACGTCGAGGCGGGCGGATTCCTTGAGGGAGGTCCAGCTGTGGCCGCCGTCGGTGCTCCGGAAGAGGGTGTCGACGGCCGCCCAGCGGTTGTTGGTGGAGACGACGACGGTGCCGGGGCGGCGGGCGTCGACGGCGACGCCGCCGTAGCCGAAGGTGTCGGCTGATCCGTCGTCGGTGGTACCGCCCGGCCGGGCCGGGGTGACCTCGGTCCAGCGGCCGTTCATCGTCTGCAGCTTGTGCACGCTGCCGTCGGACTGGCCGTTGGGGCCGGGGGCGTCGGCGTACGTCACGTACAGGTCGCGGGTGTGCGCGTCGTACGCGGCGCGGATCGGCACTCGCGCGGCGGTGCCGGCGGGCTGCCCGGGGACGGGCTCCCAGGTGGCGCCGTCGGCCGTGCGGAACAGGTTGGGCGCGGTGCCGCCGGCGTCGCCCCAGCCGGCGTACAGGGTGCGGCCCGCGGCCACCAGGAGGGTGACGCCCTGGCCGGTGGGGCTCGGGGTGGCCGGGAAGCCGGGGGCGGGCCTCCAGGTGGCACCGCGGTCCGTCGATCTCCACAGGCCGTCGTGCCGGGTGCCCAGCCACAGCGTGCCGGAGTCCCGGGGGTCGACCAGGAGCCGTTCGCCGGCGCCCCGGCCGTCCTCGTTGGCGCCGAGCTTCACGGTGAGGTCGGTGCGCCGCCAGGTGGCGCCGCGGTCGTCGGAGCGCAGGATCGCGCCGTTGCCCGCCCAGGCCTGGGCGTAGGTGCCGCAGGCCAGGTAGATGCGGTCCCGGTGGGCGGGGTCGACGGCCATCGCCTCGACGCCGAGGAGGTTCCAGTCGTCCCAGCCGAGGTGGTCCAGGAGCGGGGTCCAGCGGGCGGCGCGGTCGTCCCAGCGGTAGGCGCCGCCGATGTCGGTACGGGCGTAGGCGAGGCCGCGGACTCGGGGGTGGAAGAGGACGCCGGTGATGAAGCCGGTGCCGCCGATGACGACGTTGCGCCAGCGGTAGGCGGTGGCGTCGTCCGCCTTCTCCCCGGCGGCGTGCGCGTGTCCGGGGGCGAACGGGACGGCGGTGAGCGCGGCGGCGGCCGCGGTGCCGGCGAGGACGGTACGCCGGCTCGGGCGTGACATGGGCGCAGACATGACCTACCTCGTTCTGGGCGGCTCGGGAGGGGAGTACGGGCGTACGGGCGTACGGCCTGCCGTGGCCGGCCGCCGGTCGGGGGCGGCCGGCCACGACGGGCCGGGGCGAGGGCGGGGTGAAGCCGGGGTGAGGGCGGGGCGTCAGCCCTTCACCGCGCCGGTGAGCATGCCCTTCTTGAAGTGGCGCTGGACGAAGGGCGACAGGACGGCGACGGGCAGCAGGGCCATGACCATGACGGCCATCTGCACGGCCAGGCCGGAGAGTTCACCGGTCTTGATCGCCTGGCCGAGGCCGACCGGCGCCTCCTGCTTCTGCACGAGCTGGATCATGACGTTCTGCAGGGGCAGCATGTCCTGGTCGTTGAGGTACAGGGAGGCGTTGAACCAGGCGCTCCAGTAGCCGACGGCGTAGAACAGGGTGATCACCGCGACGACCGCGCGGGACAGCGGCAGGACGATCTGCCACAGGATGCGCAGGTCCCCGGCGCCGTCGATGCGGGCGCTGTCGACCAGTTCCTGCGAGATGCCCATGAAGAAGCCGCGCAGCACCAGGATGTTGAAGACGCTGACCGCGCTGGGCAGGATCAGCGCGAGGTAGCTGTCCATCAGGCCGAGGGACTGCACCAGCAGGTAGGTGGGGATGAGGCCCGCGCTGAAGAACATGGTGGCCAGCAGCACCATGAGGATCCAGCGGTGGCCCAGCGAGCCGCTGCGGGACAGTCCGTAGGCGCACAGCACCGACACCGCCATGGAGAACAGGGTGCCGACCAGGGTGATGCCGACGCTGACGAGTGCGGCGCGGGTGACCTGGCCGCCGCTGAGGAGTTCCTGGTAGGCGACGAAGGTGATGTCCTTCGGGATCATCACCAGTCCGCCGGCCTCGTCGATGGTCCTGCGCGAGGAGACGCTGGTGACGACGACGATCCACAGCGGGAACAGGATGGCCAGGCAGGCCAGGAACAGGACCAGGCCCTTTCCGGCGAGTCCGGCCCGGCTGGGCTTCTCCTCCCACACCGGCCGGGGCGGGGCCGCCCACGGGCTCGGCCTGCGCACGGGCTTGCCGACGGCGTTCGTTTCCCGGACAGCGGTCGCTTCTCGGACGGCGGTCATTTCTTGTACACCCCCTGCTCGCCCATGAGGTGGGCCACCTTGTTCGCTATGAGGACCAGGCCGAGGCTGATGACGCCCTTGACCAGTCCGGCGGCCGCCGCGTAGCCGAAGTCCTGGTTGCGGACGCCGTTCCACCACACGAAGGTGTCCAGGACCTCCGCGGCCCCCGGTCCGACGGCGTCGCGTTGCAGCAGGATCTGTTCGAAGCCGACGGTGAGGGCGTCGCCGACGCGCAGCACCAGCAGCAGGGCGATCACCGGGCGCAGCGCGGGCAGCGTGACGTGCCACATGCGGCGCCAGCGGTTCGCGCCGTCCATCGCGGCGGCCTCGTACAGGTCGGGGCTGACCGAGGCGAGCGCGGCGAGGAAGACGATGATCCCCCAGCCGGCGTCCTTCCACACGCTCTGCGCGGTGACCAGGAACTTGAAGGTGTCCGGGTCGGTCATGAGGCTGAGGCCGTCGTAGCCGTGGTCGCGCAGCAGCTGGGAGAGGAGCCCGGCCCCGCCGAGCAGCTGCTGGAAGACGGCGATGACCAGCACCCAGGAGAAGAAGTGCGGCAGGTAGAGGACGGCCTGCGCGATCGCCCGCACCCGGGGGCGGACCACGCTGTTGATGAGCAGCGCCAGCAGGATGGGGACGGGGAAGTACAGGACGAGCTGGAGCACGAAGAGGACCAGGGTGTTCCGCACCGAGTTCCAGAACGCGGAGTCCTCGAAGATCCGCTCGAAGTTCTCCAGCCCCACCCAGGGGCTGTTCATGATGGAGACGATCCCGTTGTCGCTGATGTAGGGGTCGTACTCCTGGAAGGCGACGACGTTGCCGAGGATCGGTACGTAGTTGAAGAGCAGTACCAGCAGCACGGCCGGCAGTGTCATCAGCAGCAGTACGCGGTCACGCCGGAACCTCAGCCGCAGGCTCAGTTTCCCGGTGGGCGCCCTGCCCTTGCGGGGGCCGGCGGCGTCACCGGACGCCGCCGGGGTCTTCTTCGTCGTGTCGGCCTCGGTGCGGGACCGGGGCACCGTGCTGTGGGACACGGCCGTTCTCCTTGCCTCGGTACCGGTCAGCCCGCCGCCGGGCCGCTCTCGTCGAGCAGCTTCTTGTACCAGTCGCGCAGCTGGTCGCCGCCCTTGCTCTTCCAGTCGGAGACGGCCTGCTGCATGTCGCTGATCTTCTTGCGGCCGCGGACGATGTCGTCCTCCAGCTGCTCGAAGTCGTTGGAGAGGTTGGTCCAGCGGGCCGGCTCGACGATCTGCATGCCGTAGAAGGTGGATTTCTTGGTGAAGGCGCCCATCCGCTGCTGCCACTCCACCTGTCCCTTGGCGACCTCGGGGAAGTCGGGGTGGGCGATGGTCGGAGCGGGGCTCGCGATCATCACGTAGGCGTTCATCACGTCGATGTTGCCCTGGTCGGTCTTGGTGGGCACGCCGTCCTTGACGGTGTAGTGGGTGCCCTCCACGCCGTAGTTGGTGGCCATGTACTCCTTGGTCCCGTACGGCGCGGCGGTGACGTTGGCGACGGCCAGCACGTCGCGGATCACGGACTCGGACGCCTTCTTGTTGACGAAGGCGAAGATGCCGGCCGGGTTCTGCGCCCACAGGGTCGGGTCACCGCCGTCGTGCCCGAAGATGTCCATGCCCCAGATCCTGAACTCCGGGTTCTGGGTGGCCTGTTCGGCGGTGCGGCTCCACCACTGCGACATGTCCTGGTTGTAGACGAGGAACTCGCCGGCGGCGAACTTGGGGCCGGGGTCGGTCGCGCTGCTCTTGCCCAGGTTGGCGTCGGGGTGCACGACCCCGGCGGCGAACAGCTTGCGCGTCCACTCCAGCGCCTCGAGGTACTCCTCGGTCTCGGCGCGGTGGACCAGCTTGCCGTCGACCTGGTTCCAGCCCAGCGACTTCTCGTTGCCGTTGAACACGCCGAAGGCGTTGAAGGCGGTCCACTTCATGTCCAGGCAGGCCCAGCGCTTGGCCTTCGCGCTGGTGGCCTCCTTGGCGAACGCCATGAACTCGTCGCAGGAGCGGGGGACTTCGTAACCCTCCTTCTCGAAGATGTCCCGCCGGTACAGCGGCACGATGCCGGTCACGTACGAGGACGGCATCGGCAGGCCGCGCAGCTTGCCGCCGAAGATGGACCGCTGCCAGGCGTCGGTGGGGATCGCCGCGAGGTTGGGGTACTCCTTGACCGCGTCCCCGGACAGGTAGGGGCCGAGGTCGGCGAACTTGCCGATGATGGCGCTGGGGATCTTGCCGGTCATGTTCCAGCCCGGGACGACCACCACGTCGGGCACCTCGCTGGAGGCGAGGACCGCGCCGAGCTTCTGGTCGTAGGTGTTGCCGTCCTGGTTCTGCCAGACCACGTCGACGCCGATGAGGTCGTTCATCGCCTTGTAGTAGGCGTTGTCCCCCTTCGGCGGGGAGCCCCAGAACGGGGACATGACGGTGACCTTGCCGCCCTTGCCGAGCTTCTTGGGCACCGAGGTCTTCAGGCCCGCGATGTCGAGCTTGCCGGTGAAGCCGACCGCGGAACCGTTCCTGCTGGGGATGTCGGGGGTGACCACGTTGCTGGCGACGTACGCCGGCAGCAGCTTCTTGGCGTCCTTGCCCGACGTGGTGCCGTCCCGCGAACCCCCGTCGGACCCGCCACCGCAGGCGGAGAGCAGCGGTATCCCGCCCGCCACCGCTGCGGTGACGGCCGCGGTGGAGGAGAGGAACTTTCTCCGGCTGGGACCGGAGGCGGCGTTCGGCGTCATTGCGTCAACCCTTCATGGCGCACCAGGACACCCGGCGGAGGCCGTCGGCTGCGGTGTCTTCACTGGAACTGGCTGAGCTGAAGCGGTCGTCGGAGGAAAACGCGGTCCGGATGCACCTGGGTGCGCCCGCGGTTCACCGCCCCCGGAGTCGAAGCGCTTCGATGTTGCTGCGAGGTTAAGTGAACGTGTGGGGGCACACAAGACTCGCTTCCAAGATTCCTCCGAGCGGTTCCCGGGTCCTCGAGTAACGAGTCACGCTCATACAACACTTGGATTACGGCGAAAGGTCGGGGCCGGTCCGTTGATATGGCTTGACACCCGCCCCGGAGCCGAATGAGCATCGAAGCGCTTCGAAAGCGCTCGCCGCTCCATCGCAAGGGGAACCTCACGTGACCGCATCCACGCCGCCCGCGCCGCCTTTCCGCGACCCGCACCTGCCGTTCGGAAAGCGCGTCGACGACCTGCTGTCGCGGCTGACGCTCGACGAGAAAGTCGCCTTTCTCCACCAGTTCGCGCCGGCCGTCGAACGGCTCGGCATCGCCGCGTTCCGCACCGGCCAGGAGGCACTGCACGGGGTGGCCTGGATGGGCCCGGCGACCGTGTTCCCGCAGGCCGTGGGACTCGGCGCGACCTGGAACGAGGACCTCGTGCGCCGCGTCGGCGAGGCGGTGTCCCGGGAGACCCGGGCCATGCGCGCCCGCGACGAACGCGTCGGCCTCAACGTGTGGTCCCCCACCGTCAACCTGCTGCGCCACCCCCTGTGGGGCCGCAACGAGGAGGGCTACTCCGAGGACCCGAAGCTCACCTCGGCCATCGCCACCGCCTACACCCGCGGCCTGCGCGGCGACCACCCCGTGTACTGGCGCACCGCGCCCGTCCTCAAGCACTGGCTCGCGCACAACAACGAGACCGACCGGGACACCGCGTCGTCGTCCGTCCGCCCGCGCGTCCTGCACGAGTACGACCTGCGCGCCTTCCGCGAGACCGTGGAGGCCGGCGCGGTGGCCGGCGTGATGCCGGCGTACAACCTGGTCAACGGCCGCCCCAACCACGTCTCCCCGTACCTCGCCGAGCACCTGCGCACCTGGACCGGGGAGGAGCTGCTGGTCTGCTCCGACGCCGGCGCCCCCTCCAACCTGGTCGACTCCGAGCACTACTTCGACACCCACGAGGAGGCGACCGCCGCCGCGCTGCGCGCCGGCGTGGACAGCTTCACCGACCACGGCACCGACTCCTCGAAGATCACCGCGCGGATCCGCGGCGCCCTGGAGCGGGGCCTGCTGACCGAGGCCGACCTGGACGCGGCCGTGCGCCGCCAGCTGTCGGTCCGTTTCCGCCTCGGCGAGTTCGACGGGTACGACGAGCCGGGCGCCTTCGACACCCCGGAGCACCGCGCGCTGGCCCTTCAGGCCGCCGAGCAGGCGATCGTCCTGCTCAAGAACGACGCCGGCACGCTGCCGCTGGCCGCCGGCGCCCGGATCGCCGTCGTCGGCCTGCTCGCCGACGAGTGCAAGCTCGACTGGTACAGCGGCACCCTGCTGCACCGCTCCACCCCGCTGGAGGGTCTGCGCGAACGGTTCGGCGCCGAGCGCGTCGACTTCGCGGAGGGTGTGGACCGGGTGCGGCTGAAGACCGCCGCGGGCACGTTCCTGCGGGTTCCCGCCGCGGACGGCGCGTCCGAGGAGGCGCGCGGTGCCGAGGGCGCCCTCGACCCGGCCCTGATCGCCGGCCGCACCGACCTGCCGCCGCTGACCGCCGACGCCACCGGCAGCGAACTCGCGCTGGTCGACTGGGGCGGGGGCGTGCTCACCCTGCGCGCGCCCGACGGCCGGTACCTGTCCGTCGCCGAGGACGGCTTCGTCCGCGCCTCGGCCGACCAGCCCGGTGGCTGGGTCGTGCAGGAGACCTTCCGGCTCGAACCCCACGGCGACGGTCACCTCCTGCGGCACCTGGGAACGGGTCGCCCCGTCTGTGTCGCCGCCGACGGCGTGAAGGTTGCCGCGGAGGGCGCCGGCGACACGGACGGCGAGGTCTTCGAACTGGTCGTGACGGAGCGCGGCGAGGAGGCGGTGACGCGGGCGGCGGCCGGGGCCGACGTGGTCGTGGTCGTGGCGGGCAACGACCCGCACATCAACGGCCGGGAGACCGAGGACCGTACGACCCTGCGCCTGCCGGCCCACCAGGAACGCCTGCTGCGCGCGGCCCGCGCCGCCAACCCGCGCACGGTGCTGACGCTGGTCTCCGCCTACCCGTACGCGGTCGACGCCGGGAACCTGCCGGCGGTGCTGTGGACCGCGCACGGCGGCCAGGCGGCCGGCACCGCGCTGGCCCGCGTCCTCGCCGGTGACGTCTCCCCCGCCGGACGCCTCCCGCAGACCTGGTACGCCGACGACGCCGACCTGCCCGATCTGCTCGACTACGACGTGATCGGCGGCCGCCAGACCTACCTGTACTTCGAGGGGACCCCGCTGTTCCCCTTCGGACACGGCCTGTCCTACGCGTCCTTCGCCTACGCGGACCTGGACGCCCGGGTCACGGACGGTTCGGTGCGGGTGTCCTTCACCGTCACCAACACCGGTGACGTCACCGCCGACGAGGTGGCCCAGCTCTACGCCCGCGCCGAGACGCCCTCGGTCCCGCGTCCACGCCGGGAGCTGCTGGCCCACCGGCGGCTCACCCTCGCCCCGGGCGAGCGGGCCGAGGTCTCCTTCGAGGTGCCGCTGTCCGCCTTCGCGTTCTGGGACGTGGCGCACGGCCGGTGGCGGCTGGAGCCGGGCCCGTACGCCCTGTTGGCCGGCGCCTCCAGCGAGGACGTGCGCCTGTCGGGGACCGTCGTCCTCGACGGGGAGCCCGCCGCGCCGCGCCCGGTGCACGAACGCGGCCTGGAGGCAGCCGATTTCGACGAGCAGAGCGGCACGGAGATCGTGGACCGCACCAAGACCGCGGGCGACGCGGTGACCCCGTCCGCAGACCGCGGCACCGGTGAACTCCTCTACCGTGCCTGCGACTTCGGCACCGGCGTCACGGGGGTGACCGTCACGGTCGCGGGCTCCGGCACCGTGGAACTCGCCCTCGACGGGGGCCCGTCGGTGGCGGTGCTCTCCCCGGACGCCCCGACACCGGGCCCGTACGACTACGTGGAGCTCGGCGCCGCCCTGGAGGCCGAGGGCGTGCACGACCTGACCGTCAGGCTGCGCGGCCCCCTGCGGCTCGCGCACGTCGCCTTCTCCGGCTGAGGGTCCGGAGAAGGCGACGGGAGGAAGAGGCCCGGCCCCGGTCGCACCGGCGCCGGGCCTCGGCCCGCCGGGGCGGGCCCGGTTCTCGCGTCAGCCCGTCCGGTCCGCCGTGACCAGCCAGGACGTGCTGCGCAGGCGGACGGTGCCGTCGGGCGCCTCGTGGGCGCGCAGGTGGTCCGTCAGCGCGCGGCGGGCGCGGACGCGGGCGGCCTCGTCGACCTGCTCCAGCGCGTGCCGGCCCGGCCCCGTGTCCAGCAGGAACTCCGCCGCGTCCTCGGCTCCGCTCCCCCACGTCCCGTATGCGTCGGCCCGGTCGGCGGCCACGCCGGAGAAGCCCGCCGCGGTGAGGACGGAGCGGATCCGGTCCGGGGACGCCAGGGAGAACATGCCCGGCCGCCCCGGCGCGCCGAAATCGCCGAGCGGCAGGACACCGCGCAGTGCCGCCAGGGCCGTCACCCAGTCGTTGAGGGACGGGTCGGCGGGGCAGACGAAGGCCAGGCGCCCGCCGGGCCGCAGCGCGCGGCCGATGTTGCGGAAGGCCGCTTCGGGGTCGGCGAAGAACATCACCCCGTAGCGGCTGATCGCCGCGTCGAACGTGCCCGGCCCGAAGGGGTGCACCTGCGCGTCGCCCTGCGTGAACGTGACGTTGGTGATCCCCCCGGTCGTGGTGCAGCCGAACACGGTCCCTCGCTTCCGCCCTGGAGCCGTCTGGCACGTGCCGCTGCCAGCCGCCGTGCGACCACCACCGGCCCCCGGCCCGGCAAGCCCCAACAGGGCCCTCAGCAAGGGCGATACGGGCCGCGACCTGGAGATTCCGTCAGTCTGATCGACTGCACCACTCGGCGGGACGCCATGCACCTCACCAAAAAACGTGAGCATTTCTCCTCCGACTGTCATCGGGGCGCTCATCCGAGCGCCAAGATGACACTTGGCCGCCAACTGCTCACGTTTTTCAAGAAGGCACCCACACCCCCAACCCACCGGAACAGGCCGCTCGGCCGCGTCCCCGGTCGTGGTGCAGCCGAACACGGTCCCTCGCTTCCGCCCCGGAGCCGTCCGGTACGTGCCGCAGCCAGCCGCCGTGCGACCACCGCCGGCCCCCGGCCCGGCAAGCCCCAACAGAGCCTCCAGCAAGGGCGGTTCGGGCCGCGACCTGGGGATTCCGCCAGTTCGATCGACCGCACCACTCGGCGGGACGCCATCCACCTACCAGCCGCACGCGGACCGCCGAGCACGAACGGCTCCTCCCCCTGTGGGCTGAAGCATCTCGAGCGAAGTCCGAACCGGCTGCGTGACGAGCCCTCGCCCGCTGCTGCCGTCAGGGCCTCACCGCGTCGAGCAGCTGCTTGCGGCTGACGTGCCCGAACGTTCGGCCCCTGCTTCGCGCACGCCGACGGCCCGAGCCCCCGCACAGTGGGCTCGGGCCGTCGGATCCTTCGGGGTGGGTCAGAGAGCGAGGCCCGTCAGGACCAGGACGCGCTCGTAGGTGTAGTCGTCCATCGCGTACTTGACGCCCTCGCGGCCCACGCCGGACTGCTTGGCGCCGCCGTACGGCATCTGGTCGGCGCGGTAGGAGGGGACGTCGCCGATGACGACGCCGCCGACCTCGAGGGCGCGGTGGGCGCGGAAGGCGGTCTGCAGGTCGTGGGTGAACACGCCCGCCTGGAGGCCGTACTTGGAGTCGTTGACGGCGGCGAACGCCTCGTCCTCGCCGTTCACCTTCTGCACGCTGAGGACGGGGCCGAAGACCTCCTCGCAGGCGAGGGTGGTGCCGGCCGGCAGGTCGGTGAGGACGGTCGGCGCGTAGGTGGCGCCGTCGCGCTTGCCGCCGGTGAGGAGCTTCGCGCCCGCGGCGACGGCCTCGTCGACCCAGGACTCCACGCGCTCGGCGGCGGCCTCGCTGACCAGCGGGCCGACGTCGGTGGCGTCGTCGTTCGGGTCGCCGGTGACCTGGGCCTCGACGGCGGCGACGATGCGCGGCAGCAGGCGGTCGTAGACGGCGGCGTCGGCGATCACGCGCTGCACCGAGATGCAGGACTGGCCGCCCTGGTAGTTGGAGAAGGTCGCGATGCGGGTCGCGGCCCAGTCCAGGTCCTCGTCGCTCGCCCAGTCGGCGAGGACGACGGCCGCGCCGTTGCCGCCCAGCTCCAGGGTGCAGTGCTTGCGCGGCACCGAGTCCATGATCGCGTAGCCGACCGTCTCGGAGCCGGTGAAGGAGATGACCGGCAGGCGCTCGTCCTGGACGAGGGCGGGCATGCGGTCGTTGGTGACCGGGAGGATGCTCCAGGAGCCGGCGGGCAGCTCGGTCTCGGCGAGCAGGTCGCCGAGGATCAGGCCGGACAGGGGGGTGGCGGGGGCCGGCTTGAGGATGATCGGGGCGCCGGCGGCGATCGCGGGGGCGACCTTGTGGGCGCACAGGTTCAGCGGGAAGTTGAACGGCGCGATGCCGAGGACGACGCCCTTGGGGAAGCGGCGGGTGAGGGCGAGACGGCCCTGGCCGCCGGCGTCGGTGTCCAGGCGCTGGGCGTCGCCGCCGTTGAAGCGGCGGGCCTCCTCGGCCGCGAAGCGGAAGACGGACACGGCGCGGCCGATCTCGCCGCGGGCCCACTTGATCGGCTTGCCGTTCTCGGCGGAGATGAGCCGCGCGATCTCCTCGGTGCGCTCGGCGAGGCGGCGGCTGACGTGGTCCAGGGCGGCGGCGCGGACGTGGGCGGGGGTGGCGGCGAACTCGTCCCGTACGGCGTACGCGGCGGCGACGGCCTCCTCGACCTGGGCGTCGGTCGGCACGCTCACGGCGGCGACGGTGCGGCTGTCCCAGGGGGACGTGACGTCGAAGGCGGCCTCGCCGGTGGCCTGGCGGCCGGCGAGCCAGAAGGGGGTGGCGGTGGTGGAAGTCATGGGGCTCCGGCCCTTCCGCGTTGGGGTGGGTGGACGGCTGTGCGGAGTCCACGGTAGGGCGGGGGGCGACGGGGGACGTTTGTCCGAGCTGTAGTGGTGGGGAGCGGGGGTTCGACGGATTGGCGAGGTGGGAGGGGTGCTCCCCGGTCGGACCGGTGGTGCCGGACGGCCCGGACCGCCCGGACCGCCCGAACTGCCCGGACCCCGGACCGCCTATTCGGCCGCCGTCGCCTTCAGTGCCAGCCACAGCTCCATCCGTACGTCCGGGTCGTCCAGGGAGCGGCCGAGGATCTCCTCCACGCGGCGCATCCGGTAGCGCAGGGTGTGGCGGTGGACGCCGAGGTCGGCGGCGGCGGCGTCCCACTGGCCGTGGCGGGAGAGCCAGGCGCGCAGGGAGGCGACCAGGTCGCCGCGGCCGGTGGCGTCGTGGTCGCGCAGGGCCCGCAACAGGCCGTCGGCGAAGGCCCGTACGGCGTCGTCGGCTAGCAGCGGGAGCACGGAGCCGGTCGCGAGGTGTTCGTGCTCGACGCAGACGCGTCCGCGCCGCCGGGCCACCGACAGGGCCTGTTCGGCCTGCTTGTAGGCGGCGGACGCGGCGATGGGGCCGGACGGTGCGGACAGGCCGGCGACCAGTCCCTCCTCGTCGCCGCCCGCGGCCGGCTGCCGCGCCGGGCGGGCCGACTCCAGGGCCGAGGCGTACGCGGTGCAGGCGGCGACGGCCGCGCCTCCGTCGGTGGCCAGGACGACCAGCCGCTCCCCCTCGGGCACCACCAGGACGGCCTCGCCGGCGCGGGCCGCCGCCGACTCGACGGCCTCGGCGAGGGCGCCGAGCGGGCCGCCGTGGGTGTCGGCGGCGGCCCGCGCCGTGGCCGGGGGCCTGGTGTCGGGCACGTGCGCGGGCGGGGCGGTGTGCGCCCGGGCGGCCGAGGCGGAGGCCGGCTCGGCGACGACGATCCGGAAGGGGGCGTCGAGCAGGCCGCCGTACAGGTCGCCGGCGACCGTGCGGGCGTGGTCCGGTTCGCCGGCGAGCAGCATGCGCAGGACGGCCGTGCCGATGCGCTGCTCGGCGGCGTGCAGGGAGCGGGAGCGTTCCGTGGTGAGGGTCAGCAGGGCGATGGCCGAGTGGACGGCGTACCGCTCGGCGGTGCCGAGGGTGGCGGCGGTGCCGACGGCGAGCGCCGCGCGGGCCTTGCGGGAGGTGCCGAGGGAGTGCAGTTCGACGCGGTCCGCGTTCTCGGGGTGGCCGGCGTCGTCCGCGCCGCCCCCGACCACGGAGGAGGCGGGCGCGGGCCGCTCGCGCAGCCGCTGGACGTCGGCGGTGAGCCGCGCCGCCCTGCGGCCCGCCCACTCGGGCGCCGCGGCGACGACGGCGCCGGCGGTGTCGTACAGCGCGGCCCAGCCGTCGACCTGTGCGGCCAGCACGGCCAGCAGCCCCTCCGGGCCGTCGGTCAGCGCCTTCTTGGTCAGTTCCCGCTGGGCCGCGAAGCCCGCGGTGACCGCCCGGTACTGGTCGGCGGCGATGGCGGCGGAGACGGCCTTGCTGATGGCGAGGAAGGGTGTGCGGCGCGGCACCTCCAGCAGGGGCAGGCCCTCCGCCCGCGCGGCCTCGACGAGGGCCTCGGGGATGTCGTCGTAGTGGACGCCGACGGCGAAGCCGAGGCCGACCACTCCGGCGGCGGCCAGCCGCTTGACGTAGCGGCGCATCGCCTCGGGGTCCTCCGCGTCCAGCTTGAGCGCGGTGATCAGCAGGAGCTCGCCGCCCTCCATGTAGGGCACGGGGTCGGCGAGCTCGCTGGAGTGGGCCCAGCGGACGGGTACGTCGAGGCGGTCCTCGCCCGCACGCACGGTCAGTCTGAGCGCGGAGTGGTGGACGAGCGAGGCGAGCGTCGGGGGCATGGGGCCTTCAGGTCGGCGTCGGGTGTGCGGGGGCGGTGCGGAGTCTCGGTGATCTTTTGGCCGCCGTGTATGAACGGCCTGTGTCGATTGTGCCTCACCGTACGATCGCTCGCGGGCACTCGCCGTACCGTCCCCGCGGGCACTCGCCGTACCGTCCCCGCGGCCGCCCCGGCCCGGGCCTCACCCCGGGGCCCACGTCCGCCCGGGCCTCACTCCCGCAGGTTCACCAGCAGCGGTGGCGCGTGCTCGCCGTTCACGGTGGTCAGCGACAGCACCGCGTGCCCCGCCGGTACCGCGTGCGCCAGCTCGGAGGCGGACCAGCGCTCGCGCTCGACCTGCCGTACGGTGACCGCCCGCGCGGTGGGCGCCTTGCCGGTGATCACCCGGCGCAGCATGTGGACGGCCTTGCCCGCGGGGGTCTCGGCGATGATCTGCCGGTCGGTGACGTCGCGGGCCTCGGTCCACTCCTTGCCCCACACCTCGGCGAAGTCCTGCCCGTCCCAGGGCGTGAGCCCGGACAGCGCCATCCGGCACCCGATGGAACCGAGCAGCGGCCCGCGCAGCGGACGCGGTACGTCGTCCAGGGTGCGCAGGGTCAGAACGACCCCGGCGCCCGCGGAGCGCAGCCGCTGGACGCCCCGGACGGCCTCCGGGGTGACGACGCCGCTCGCGTCGTCCAGCACGAGGCAGGCGAACAGCGACCGGTCCTCCCGTACCGTCACGCTCGCCGTGAACTGGGCGAGCACCAGGCGGGCGAGGATGCGCGAGGCGTCGGCGTGGCCGCGTGCGGGCAGGTCGATGCGGACGCGTACCGGGTGGTCGAGGGCCTTGAGGGAGAACGGCCGGGTCTGCCCCGAGGTGTCGAAGAAGGGGGCGAAGGCCGGCCGGTCGAGAAGCGCCACCCGGTCGGCGAGGACGGCGCCGACGTCGCCGGGGTGGCCCATCTGGCGTTCGCGGGCGTCCAGCTCACGCAGGAGCGAGGCCTGCCCGGCCTTCTGCAGGCCCCGGCGCAGCTCGGCCAGCGGTTCGGGCGTGCCGTCGAGCAGCCGGCGCAGTTCCGGTACGCCGGGGAAGCGGCCGTGCACGGCGCGGAACGGGCCGAGCAGCTGGGCGAGGACGGTGGTGGAGCGGCGGGTGTCGCTGCCCGGGTGGGGGTCGGCGAGGTCGCCGACCAGGGCTTCGGCGAGGACGGCGGCGGCCTCGTCGGGGTCGGTGGTGCCGCCGTAGAGGTCGAGGTCGTACACGGAGTCCGGGTTGCCGATGCGGACGACGACGTCGTAGGCGTCGGCCGGGCCGAGCCCGGCGCCGGCCGCGCCGACCACGACGACGGCGGCGCGGCCGGCCAGGGCGTGCAGGCACAGGGACTCGGCGAGCGGCCGTACGACGGAGCCGGTCTTGCCGGAGCCGGCCGGTCCGACGGCGAGCAGGGAGGTGCCGAGCAGGTCGGGGCCGAGGGCGAGGCCGGTGCCGCGGTAGGCGTAGGGGTTGCGGGTGTCGTCGGCGGTGGTGCCGAGCCGTACCTGTCCGGTGACCAGGTCGTGCCGGGCCTGCCGGGCGGGCAGGTCGCGGGCGCCGGAGGGGTGCGGGCAGGCGGCGGCGCCGTGGGTGAGCACCGCGCTCGTGAAGGTGGCGAGGCTGTGCCGGCCGCGGGCGACGCCCTGCCAGGCGCGGGCGATGCGGGCGTGGTCGACGTCGCGCATCAGCCCGTGCCGCGCGTCGGCGGCGAGCCGTTCGGCGGCGTCGACGGCTCCGGCGGCGCGCAGGGCGGGCCAGGCGGCGGGGTCCTCCTCGGGGGCGGGCGGGGGGCCGTCGCCCGGGGCGGGGCGGCGCCAGGCGGGGGGTCCGTAGCGGCGCCAGATCTCGTTCCAGCGGCCCAGCCGGCCGACGCCGACCATGATGATCCCGGCGACCAGGGCGTAGTAGGCGTAGACGGCCACGACCGCGCCGAAGCTGTGGGGCTCGGCCCAGGAGTCCGGGATCATCGCGTAGAGGGGGAGCAGCCACCAGCCGCCGAGGTAGCCGTTCCACAGCAGGGACCAGATCAGCCAGCCGACGAGGAAGGCGATGAGCGCCCCGCTCAGCAGCTGCCGGCCCGGGGTCCGCTCGGGTTCCTCCGCGGGCCGCGGCCGGTGCCCGAAGCGCCATACGCCGGGCTGCGCCTCGGGGCGGGGGGTGCGCAGCCAGGCCAGGAACGCCGAGCCGTCCGGCGGTGGAGGCATACCCGGCACACCCGGCACCCCTGGCACACCCGATGCCCCCGGCACCCCCGGCACACCCGGCACACCCGGCGTTCCGGGTGTCCGGGCCGGCCGCGGCGGTACCGCGGGCACCTCGGGAGGCCCCGCCGGGCGCGGCACAGGATTCGCGTGCGTACCCCGCGCGTCCCGCTCACCGTCGCTGTCCATCGCCCTTGCCCCCTGACCAGCCGCTCCGTCCACCATCAGCGAGCCAATCTAACGCCCTGCCAAGGGGAGTTCACCGCTTACGCGGCCGGGCCCGCGCCCACGTGTCCCGAAGACGCCGCCCCGGCCATCTGTCCACCGCGGACAACGGGCGTCGCGGACAACGCCCACATGGAGCATGCCCGCCCTCCGCTCGCGGTCCTAGCCTGCGAGAAAAGAAGGCAAGCGTCCGAAAAGATCCACAGGAGCCCCCATGACCGCACTTCCGCAGGAGCGCCGCGTCGTCACCGCCATCCCCGGCCCGAAGTCGCAGGAGCTGCAGGCCCGCCGGACCGCCGCGGTCGCGCAGGGCGTGGGCTCCACGCTGCCCGTCTTCGTCACGCGCGCCGGCGGCGGCGTCATCGAGGACGTGGACGGCAACAGCCTGATCGACTTCGGTTCCGGCATCGCCGTGACCTCCGTCGGCGCCTCCGCCGAGGCCGTCGTGCGCAAGGCGTCCGCGCAGCTCGCCGACTTCACCCACACCTGCTTCATGGTGACGCCCTACGAGGGTTACGTCGCCGTCGCCGAGGCGCTGGCCGAGCTGACGCCGGGCGACCACGCGAAGAAGTCGGCGCTGTTCAACAGCGGTGCCGAGGCCGTCGAGAACGCCGTGAAGATCGCCCGTGCGTACACCAAGCGCCAGGCGGTCGTCGTCTTCGACCACGGCTACCACGGCCGCACCAACCTGACGATGGCGCTGACGGCGAAGAACATGCCGTACAAGCACGGCTTCGGTCCGTTCGCGCCCGAGGTGTACCGCGTGCCGGTCGCCTACGGCTACCGCTGGCCGACCGGCCCGGAGAACGCCGGCCCGGAGGCCGCCGCCCAGGCCATCGACCAGATCACCAAGCAGGTCGGCGCGGAGAACGTGGCCGCGATCATCATCGAGCCGGTCCTCGGCGAGGGCGGCTTCATCGAGCCGGCCAAGGGCTTCCTGCCCGCGATCGTGAAGTTCGCCAACGACAACGGCATCGTCTTCGTCGCCGACGAGATCCAGTCCGGCTTCTGCCGTACCGGCCAGTGGTTCGCCTGCGAGGACGAGGGCATCGTCCCCGACCTGATCACCACCGCCAAGGGCATCGCGGGCGGTCTGCCGCTGGCCGCCGTCACCGGCCGCGCCGAGATCATGGACTCCGCCCACGCCGGCGGCCTCGGCGGCACCTACGGCGGCAACCCGGTCGCCTGCGCGGGTGCGCTCGGCGCGATCGAGACGATGAAGGAGCTCGACCTCAACGCGAAGGCGAAGCGGATCGAGGAGGTCATGAAGGGCCGCCTGACCGCCATGGCCGAGAAGTTCGACATCATCGGCGACGTCCGGGGCCGCGGCGCGATGATCGCCGTGGAGCTGGTCAAGGACCGCGCCACCAAGGAGCCGAACCCGGAGGCGGCCGCCTCGCTCGCCAAGGCCTGCCACGCCGAGGGTCTGCTGGTCCTGACCTGCGGCACCTACGGCAACGTGCTGCGCTTCCTGCCGCCGCTGGTCATCGGCGAGGACCTGCTCAACGAGGGCCTCGACATCATCGAGCAGGGCTTCGCCCGCATCTGACCGGGCACGGGCGCGCGGGCATCCGCACCCTGCGGGTACGACCGCGCGCCCGAGTCGCCGAACGCGTGTCCGGGCCGCGCCTCGCACGTCCGGGCTGCGGTCCGCCCGCCCGGCGCGGTGAACCGCAGACGGTGTGAAGAACGTGTGCGGGGTGGATGGCAGGGAGCCGATTCCCCTGTCCCCGGCCTCCGCCCTGTCGTAGGTTCTACGCAGATGAGAGATACACCCCGCCCGCAGGGACTGCGGGCGGAAGCCGGGCCGGGGCATCCCCAGCTTCGACCTGGTCGTGCCTCGCGCACACAACCGGAACCCGAGGGTTCCGGGTCTCCTCACCGATCGGACGGTCGCCCGCCCCACACCCCCCGGGGCGCGCGGCGTTCCGGTCAGGACGGCCGCCTCGGCACCCGGGACGGTGGTTCACCGAAGGGCCGGCACACTCCCCCCCTTGTGCCGGCCCTTCGGCATTCCCTCCTGCGGCCGCCCGTACGCCGGCCCGCGCGCCGGCCCCGTCCCCGTGCGCGGAGCGGGCGCGGCACGGGGACGCGGGGACCTGACAGGCTGGTGGGCATGCCGGTCTCCTCGTCCCGCACGCTCCGTGTCCCGCTCGGTCTGCTCGCCGTCCTCGTGCCGCTCTTCGCCCTGATCACCTGGCAGGTGGTCGCCGACGGGCCGCTGGTGGGGCTGGACGAGCGGGCGAGCCGGGCGCTCGTCCACCCCGACCGGTTCTCCGAGCTGCTCTCCGACCTCGGCAACGTGCAGGTGGCGGTACCCGTCCTCGTCCTGGCCCTGGCGTACGCCGCCTGGCGGGGGCGGGCCGGCGGGGCGGGCCGCTGGTGGCTGCCGCCGCTCGCCGGCGCGGCGGCGATGGTACTGGTGCCGGTGCTGGTGGTCCCGCTGAAGGAGTGGACCGACCGCCCCGGCACCCCGGCGGTGCCGCCGGCCGTCGGTTACTACCCCTCCGGGCACACCACCACGGCCCTCGTGGCGTACGGCGCGGCGACGCTGCTGCTCCTCGGGGTGCTGCGTTCGCCGGCCGTCCGCCGCCTGCTGGTGGCGCTGTGCGCCGTGCTCGTCCTCGGCGCCTCCTACGGGCTGGTGCGCCGCGGTTACCACTGGCCGCTGGACGTGGTGGCCGGCTGGTGCCTGGGGGCGGTGCTGCTGGTGGGGGTGTCGCCGGTGCTCGGCCGGCGCACGCACCGGCAGCGCCCCTCCGGAACTCCCGGTTCCCGTACCGGCCCCGGCTGACCGCTCCGCCGGGGCGCGGGGCCGGGGCGGGGCCGGCCCGGGTCCGAAGCCGGTCCGGGCCGAGGCCGTTCCAGGGCCGGAGCCCTCCCGGGCCCGTGCGGCGGTCAGCCTTCCGCGCGGTTCACCGCCCGTCCTCCCCCGCGGCGAGATCCGCCGCCGCCTCGTGCATCGCCAGTTCGAGGAGGGCCGGATCGGTGAGGGTGCCGGACCCGTCGGGCGGGACCAGCCAGCGGATCCCGCCGGCCGCCGTGCGCTCCGGGTGGGGTACGACGATCCAGGTGCCCGGACCGGCCGTGCGGACCCCTGTGCCCAGCCAGCGGGCCGCGGTGCCGGGCGGGACGAGGAAGCCCGTGTGCGCGTCCCCGAAGCCGGCGAGGACCGGGCCGGGCTGGTCCAGGACGCGAAAGAGCACGTCGAGGGTCGGACAGCCGAGCCTGCTCGGCAGGATGAGCACGTCCCACGCCTTGCCGGCGGGCAGCAGCACGACCGCCCGGGGGTTGCGCCGCCACTCCCGCCGGCACGACTCGGGATCCGGTGCGACGGATGCCAGCCACCCGACCGCCGTCTTCGCACCAGGCATGTGAGACCTCCCTTTCACTCGTCGACGCGGGGTGCGTCACGAGGGAGAGGGAGGTCTTTGTGAGGCATTACGCGGGTCGCCCCGCCTCGTTGGAGTGAACCGGGTCACACCACAGGAGCCGTCGGGGTCAGCTGTCGAAGCCCAGCCCCAGCCTGTCCATGGTCCGCAGCCACAGGTTGCGCCGGCCGCCGTGCGCGTCCGCGCGGGCCAGCGACCACTTGGTGAGCGCGATGCCGGCCCAGGCGAAGGGCTCGGGCGGGAACGGCAGCGGCTTCCTGCGGACCATCTCCAGGGCGGTGCGCTCGGTGCGCTCCCCCGCCAGCAGGTCGAGCATCACCTCGGCCCCGAACCGGGTGGCGCCGACCCCGAGCCCCGTGTACCCGGCCGTGTAGGCCACCCGGCCCCGGTGCGCGGTGCCGAAGAACGCCGAGAAGCGGGAGCAGGTGTCGATCGCGCCGCCCCAGGCGTGGGTGAAGCGGACGCCCTCCAGCTGCGGGAAGCAGGTGAAGAAGTGCCCGGCGAGCTTGGCGTACGTCTCCGGGCGGTGGTCGTACTCGGCGCGCACCCGGCCGCCGTAGGGGTAGACCGCGTCGTAGCCGCCCCACAGGATCCGGTCGTCGGCGGTGAGCCGGAAGTAGTGGAACTGGTTGGCGCTGTCCGCCAGGCCCTGCCGGTTCCGCCAGCCGATCGAGGCGAGCCGGCCGCCGGTGAGCGGCTCGGTCATCAGGGCGTAGTCGTAGACCGGGACGGTGTAGGAGCGGGCCCGTCTGACCAGGTTCGGGAAGACGTTGGTGCCCAGCGCGACCGTGCGGGCGCGGACCCCGCCGTACGGGGTGCGTACGGCCATGCCGGCGCCGTGGGGCCGCAGGGTGAGCGCCGGGGTGTGCTCGTAGACGCGGACGCCGAGGCCGAGGCAGGCCCGCTTGAGCCCCCAGGCGAGCCTGGCCGGGTTGACCAGGGCCACGCCCCGGCGGTCGTACAGGCCGGCCCGGAAGGTCGGCGAGTCGACCTGTGCCCGCACGGCCTCGGTGTCCAGGTACTCGACGTCGTCGGCGAGGCCCTCGGCGCGGATCCGTCCGTACCACTCCTCGAGTTCCGCGACCTGGTAGGGCTCGGTGGCGATGTCGATCTCGCCGGTGCGCGTGAAGTCGCAGTCGAGGGAGTAGCGGGCGACGGCCGCCTCGATGGCGTCGAGGTTGCGGGCGCCCAGCTCCTCCAGCCGGTGGATCTCGTCCGGCCAGCGGGTGAGGCCGTTGGACAGGCCGTGGGTGAGGGAGGCGGCGCAGAAGCCGCCGTTGCGGCCGGAGGCGGCCCAGCCCGTCTCGCGGCCCTCCAGCAGCACCACGTCCCGGCCGGGGTCGCGCTCCTTGGCGATCAGCGCCGTCCACAGTCCGCTGTAGCCGCCGCCGACGACCAGCAGGTCGCAGGTCTCGGCGCCGGTGAGGGCGGGCTCGGGGCGGGGGCGGGCGGGGTCGTCCAGCCAGTACGGGACGGGCCGGGCGTCGGAGAGGGATGTCGTCCAGTCGTTGCTGCGGCTCATGGCGCTCGGGGCCATGATCTCAACTCCCTAGGGAAGGCAGGCGTGTCGGCGCGGTCACGCGTGGTGGCGGTGGCGACGGCCGCGGCGGTTGCCGACGACCGTGGAGAACAGGACGAACAGCACGGCGATCACGAACATGGCCGTACCGATCACGTTGATCTGCACGGGCGTTCCGCGCTGCGCCGATCCCCAGACGAACATCGGGAACGTGACGGTGGAGCCGGCGTTGAAGTTGGTGATGATGAAGTCGTCGAAGGAGAGCGCGAAGGCGAGCAGCGCGCCGGCGGCGATGCCGGGGGCGGCGATGGGCAGGGTGACGCGGACGAAGGTCTGGAAGGGCCCGGCGTACAGGTCCTGCGCCGCCTGTTCCAGCCGCGGGTCCATCGACATCACGCGCGCCTTCACCGCCGTCACGACGAAGCTGAGGCAGAACATGACGTGGGCGATCAGGATCGTCCAGAAGCCCAGCGGGGTGCCCATGTTGAGGAACAGGGTGAGCAGCGAGGCGGCCATCACCACCTCGGGCATCGCCATCGGCAGGAAGATCAGCGAGTTGACCGCGCCGCGCGCCCGGAAGCGGTAGCGGACGAGCGCGAAGGCGATCGCCGTGCCGAGAACGGTGGCGCCCAGCGTCGCCCACAGGGCGATCTGGAGGCTGAGCGAGAGGGAGCCGCACAGCCCGGAGACGCCGCAGGGGTCCTTCCAGGCGTCCGTGGAGAACCGCTGCCACTCGTAGTTGAAGCGCCCGTTCGGTTTGTTGAACGAGAACACCGTGACGATGACGTTGGGCAGCAGGAGATAGGCGAGCGTCAGCAGTCCGGCGATGACGACCAGATTGCGCTTGAGCCAGTTGACGAAAGGCATTCAGACCAGATCCTCCGTGCCGGACCTGCGGATGTAGACGACGACCATGGCGAGGATCACCGCCATGAGGAGGAAGGAGAGCGCCGCCGCCGTCGGGTAGTCCAGCACCCGCAGGAACTGCGCCTGGATCACGTTGCCGATCATTCCGGTGTCGGCGGAGCCCAGCAGGGAGGCGTTGACGTAGTCGCCGGTGGCCGGGATGAAGGTGAGCAGGGTGCCGGAGACGACGCCGGGCATCGACAGCGGGAAGGTGACCTCGCGGAAGACGGTGGACGGCTTGGCGTACAGGTCGCCCGCCGCCTCGTGCAGCCGGCCGTCGATGCGCTCCAGCGACGTGTACAGCGGCAGGATCATGAACGGCAGGAAGTTGTACGTCAGGCCGCACACCACCGCGAGCGGTGTGGCCAGCACCCGGTCGCCGGAGGTCCAGTCGAGCCAGCCGGTGACGTCCAGGACGTGCAGCGTGTTCAGGACGTCGACGACCGGGCTGCCGTCGGCGAGGATCGTCTTCCAGGCCAGGGTGCGGATCAGGAAGCTGGTGAAGAACGGCGCGACCACCAGGATCATGATCAGGTTGCGCCAGCGGCCCGCCCGGAAGGCGATCAGGTAGGCGAGCGGGTAGCCGAGCAGCAGGCACAGCACGGTCGCGGAGGCGGCGTAGGCGACCGAGCGCAGGAACTGCGGCCAGTACTCGGACAGGGCGTCCCAGTAGGTGGCGAAGTGCCAGGTGACCTGGTAGCCCTCCTCCAGGGAGCCGGTCTGCACGGAGGTGGAGGCCTGGTAGACCATCGGCGCGGCGAAGAAGACGAGCAGCCACAGGATGCCGGGCAGCAGCAGCCAGTACGGCGTCCAGCGGCCCCTCCTGCGCGGGGGTCTCCCCGTCGGTGCGACCGGGGTGAGCGGTGGTGGCGCCTCGGTGAGGGTGGACATCAGGCGGCCTCGCCCTCGGTGACTCCGGCGTCGATGTCCTGGTCGGCGTCGAGGCCGAAGGTGTGCGCCGGGTTCCAGTGCAGGACGACCTCGGCGCCGGGGGCGAGGCGGGCGTCGCGGTCGATGTTCTGGGCGTAGACCTCGAACTCGGGGCAGGCCGCGCAGTCGACCACGTACTGGGTGGAGACGCCGATGAAACTGGTGTTGCTGATCTTGCCGGTGATGCGGTTGCGGCCCTCGGGGACGGAGCCGGCCTCGTCGGCGTGGGTGATGCTGATCTTCTCGGGGCGCACGCCGACCAGGACCTTGCCGCCCGCCCGGGCCGGCGCGGAACAGCGGGCGCCGGGCAGGACCAGCTTGCCGCCGGCCGCCTTCACCACGACGTCGTCGCCGTCGGCGGAGACGACCTCGGCCTCGATGAGGTTGGAGGTGCCGAGGAAGTTGGCGACGAAGGTGGTGCGCGGGTTCTCGTACAGGTCGGCGGGGGCGCCCAGTTGCTCGACGCGTCCGGCGTTCATCACCGCGACCTGGTCGGCCATGGTCATGGCCTCCTCCTGGTCGTGGGTGACGTGCACGAAGGTGATGCCGACCTCGGTCTGGATGCGCTTGAGCTCCAGCTGCATCTGGCGGCGCAGCTTGAGGTCGAGGGCGCCGAGCGGTTCGTCCAGGAGCAGCACCCGGGGGTGGTTGATCAGTGCGCGGGCGACGGCGACGCGCTGCTGCTGGCCGCCGGAGAGCTGGTGCGGCTTCTTGCGGGCCTGCTCGCCGAGCTGGACGAGGTCGAGCATCTCCCCGACCTGCTTCTTGACGCTCTTGATGCCGCGCCGGCGCAGGCCGAAGGCGACGTTCTCGAAGATGTCCAGGTGCGGGAAGAGGGCGTAGGACTGGAAGACCGTGTTCACGGGCCGTTTGTAGGGCGGGAGCGCGGTCACGTCCTGGTCGCCGAGGTGGACGGTGCCGCTGCTGGGCTCCTCCAGGCCGGCGATCATGCGCAGGGTGGTGGTCTTGCCGCAGCCGGAGGCGCCGAGCAGGGCGAAGAAGGAGCCCTGGGGCACGGTCAGGTCGAGCGGGTGCACGGCGGTGAAGGAGCCGTAGGTCTTGCTGATGCCGGTCAGGCGGACGTCGCCGCCGCGGTCCGCCGCGTCTGTCGTCTTCGTCGTGTTCATCGTCGTCACGCCCCCGTGAGCTTCGCGAACTTCTCTTCGTAGGCCGTCTCTTCCTTCGCGCTCAGTGAGCGGAAGGACCGGGAGAGGGCCTGCATGGCCTTGTCGGGAATGATCAGCGGGTTGTTCGCCGCTTCCTCGTCGATCTTCGCGAGCTCGTCCTTCACCCCGTCCACGGGACAGACGAAGTTGATGTAGGCGGCGAGCTGCGCGGCCGGACCCGGCTCGTAGTAGTAGTCGATGAGCCGTTCGGCGTTCGTCTTGTGCCTCGCCCTGTTGGGGATCAGCATGGCGTCGCTCGACGTGAGGTAGCCGCTGTCCGGGATGATGAAGTCGATGTCCGGGCTGTCCGCCTTGAGCTGGACGACGTCCCCGGCCCAGGCCAGGCAGGCCGCGAAGTCGCCCTTGGTCAGGTCGGAGGTGTAGTCGTTGCCGGTGAAGCGGCGTATCTGGCCGCTGTCGACGCCCTTCTGGAGGCGGGCGATCGCCGCGTCGTAGTCGTCGTCGGTGAAGCGGGCCGGGTCCTTGCCCATGTCGAGGAGCGTCATGCCGACGGAGTCGCGCATCTCGGTGAGGAAGCCGACGCGCCCCTTGAGCTTCGGGTTGTCGAGCAGGTCGGAGACCGTCCTCACCTCGACGCCGTCCAGCGCCTTCTTGTTGTAGGCGATGACGGTCGAGATGCCCTGCCAGGGGTAGGAGTAGGCGCGGCCCGGGTCCCAGTCCGGGTTGCGGAACTGCGGCGACAGGTTGGTGAAGGCGTGCGGCAGGCGGGACGGGTCCAGTTTCTGCACCCAGCCGAGGCGGATCAGCCGGGCGGCCAGCCAGTCGGTGAGCACGATGATGTCGCGGCCCGTCTCCTGGCCCGCGGCGAGCTGCGGCTGGATCTTGCCGAAGAACTCGCTGTTGTCGTTGATGTCCTCGGTGTACTTGACCTTGATGCCGGTGCGCGCGGTGAACGCGTCCAGTGTCGGGTGCCGCTTGCCGCTCTCGTCGACGTCCATGTACTCGGTCCAGTTGGAGAAGGAGATCTCCTTCTCCTTCTCGGACCGGTCCTCGGAGGAGACGCCGCCCTCGGTCTTGCCGGCCGGGGGGATGCCGCAGGCGCCCAGCGTCCCGAGTCCGCCGGCCGCGAGCACGCCGCCCGCGGAGGCGCGCAGCAGTGAACGACGGGTGAGGGCGGCCCTGCCATTGGTGAAACTGCGCCGCATGGCGGCCACTTGGGCCGGGGACAGGCGGTCGGGCTCGTACTGCTCCATGCGCGTGGTTGCCCTTTCGGGTGGGTCGGCCGTGGTCGGCGGCCTGGCGTGACGGCTATCGGTCCCCGAAGACGGTGCGGTGCCAGTCCTTGCGGACCACCGCGGTGTTGTCGTACATGACGTGCTTGACCTGTGTGTACTCCTCGAAGGAGTAGGCGGACATGTCCTTGCCGAAGCCGGACGCCTTGTATCCGCCGTGGGGCATCTCGCTGATGATCGGGATGTGGTCGTTGACCCATACGCAGCCCGCCTCGATCTCGCGGGTGGCGCGGTTCGCCCGGTACACGTCCCGGCTCCAGACGGAGGCGGCGAGCCCGTACGGGGTGTCGTTGGCCAGCCGGATGCCCTCGTCGTCGGTGTCGAAGGGCAGCACGGCCAGGACCGGCCCGAAGATCTCGCACCGGACCACCTCGCTGTCCTGCGCGGCGCCGGCGATGAGGGTGGGCCGGTAGTAGGCGCCCTTCTTCAGGTCGCCCTGCGGGGCCTCGCCGCCGGTCACCACGCGCGCGTAGGAGCGTGCCCGGTCGACGAAGCCGGCGACGCGGTCACGGTGCACGTGGCTGACCAGCGGGCCGAGGTCGGTGTCCGGGGCGAAGGGGTCGCCGACGCGGACGGTGTCCATGAGGGCGGCGGTCCTCTCCACGAACGCCTCGTACAGCGGCCGTTGCACATAGGCGCGGGTGGCGGCCGTGCAGTCCTGGCCGGTGTTGATGAGCGCGCCCGCGACCGCGCCGTTCACGGCGGCGTCCAGGTCGGCGTCGTCGAGGACGAGGAAGGGTGCCTTGCCGCCGAGCTCCAGGTGGAGGCGCTTGACGGTGGCGGTGGCGACCTCGGCGACGCGCCTGCCGACGGCGGTGGAGCCGGTGAACGAGGTCATCGCGACGTCCGGGTGGCCGACGAGGTGCTCGCCCGCCTCCCGCCCCGTGCCGGTGACGATGTTGACGACGCCGTCGGGTATGCCGGCCTCGGTGGCCGCCTGCGCGAACATCAGGGAGGTGAGCGGGGTGATCTCGGCGGGCTTGAGCACGATGGTGTTGCCCGCGGCGATCGCCGGGAGGATCTTCCAGGCGGCCATCTGGAGCGGGTAGTTCCAGGGCGCGACGGAACCGACGACGCCGATCGGCTCGCGTCGCACGTAGGAGGTGTGGTCGCCGGAGTACTCCCCCGCCGACTGGCCCTGCAGATGCCGGGCGGCGCCGGCGAAGAAGGCCGCGTTGTCCACCGTGCCCGGCACGTCGAACTCGCGGGTCAGCTTCAGCGGCTTCCCGCACTGCAGGGACTCGGCGCGGGCGAAGTCCTCGGCGCGGTCGGCGAGTACGGCGGCGAAACGGTGCAGGGCGTCGGAACGCTCGCCCGGGGTGGCGCCGGCCCAGCCGGGGAAGGCCTCCCGCGCGGCGGCGACGGCCGCGTCGACGTCGTCGGGGCCGGCCAGTTCGTAGGTGAGGACGTCCTCGCCGGTCGCCGGGTCGACGACGGTGTGGGTGCGTCCGGAGGTGCCCTTGATCAGGCGGCCCGCGATGTACTGGGCCCCGTCCGCGAAGCGGTCCTGGGCCGGGAATCGGTCCGGGGTGGCGTTGCCCGGGTTGTGCATGTCGGCTCTCCTCGGTCTCCCCAGGAACGGGGGCCGGTGTGGCTCGGGCTCGATGTGAGTGCCGATCCTGACAGAGCACCCGACCACCAACAAGTGATTCCGTTGTTGCCATTTGGTTACGCGACGGAATCTGTCGACCAGGTGTCGAGCGACAGCGGAAAAGGCCGGACGCAGTGTCCGTGGCGCGTGCCAGACTCGCGTGCATGCGAAGGAACACAGGGGCGCCGGAAGGGACCGCGGGGGACGTGAAGGGGGACGCGGGGGACGCGGGGATCGTCTACAGCAGGGAAGCACTGCTCGGACACATCCGGTCGGGCGTGAGAGTCGAGTACCTGTGCTTCTGGGGGCACCGGCCGCTGCCGGACGGCCGGATCGGACCGGGCTGTCTGAGCCAGTGGTGGCCGTCGCCGTTCACCGTGGACGGGGTGGAGTACGCGACCGCGGAGCACTGGATGATGGCCGGCAAGGCGCGGCTCTTCGAGGACGCGGAGGCGGAGCGGCGGGTGCTGGCCGCGGGACATCCGGCGGAGGCGAAGAAGGCGGGCCGGCTGGTGCGCGGCTTCGACGAGGCGGTGTGGGAGCGGGAGCGGTTCGGGATCGTCGTCGAGGGCAGCGTCCACAAGTTCGCCTCGGACCCGGCGCTGCGTGAGTTTCTGCTGAACACCGGCGAGCGAAGCGAGACGGGGGTCCCCCCGGCCGGAGGCTGGGGGAGGATTCTCGTGGAGGCGAGCCCGGTGGACCGGGTGTGGGGCATCGGCCTGGCGGCGGACGACGAGGCGGCGACGGACCCGGAGCGGTGGCGCGGCGCGAACCTGCTGGGCTTCGCGCTGATGACGGCGCGGGAGCGGCTGCGGGGAGCGGCCGAGGCGCGGTAGGACGGCTGTCGCCGTCGGCCGGAGCGACGGCCGGGGCTCGGAGGACGGCTGAAGGGGGCGGCCGTGCGGCCGCCCCCTTCCCGGTCACCGGTCCGGTCCCGTGAGGACCGGACGCGCACGACGCCCAGGTCTCAGGAGACGCTCATGAGGCTCGCGAAGGCGACGAAGCCGAGCACCGGCAGGACCACCGTGGCCACGATGCCGAGCACCAGACCGGCGGTCCCGGCGCCCTTGTTGGTGGCCTCGCCCCGGTTGGCCTTGCCCCGGCCGATCGCGCCGAAGATGATCGCGAGGATGCCGAGGACGACGCCGAAGAACCACAGGAAGAAGGTCAGGCTGCACACCACGCCGATGATGCCCAGCACCAGTCCCGTGGTGCCCATGCCGTTGCTCGGCTGCATCGGCATGCCGTAACCGGGCGCCTGCGGGTAGCCCACCGACGGTGCGGCCGGGTAGGACTGCTGCTGGCCCGGGTAGCCGTACCCGGGAGCGGACTGCGGGTACGCGTACCCGCCCGCCGGCGGCTGGCTCAGCTGCGGCGGTTCCCCGAACCCGTTGGGGCCGGGATTGGTCTGCGACATGAACTGATCTCCCCTCGTTGGCGGTTGTCATCGTAGAGGAGCCCCCACGCACAGGAGCCCGGCGAGAGGGGGGGATCAGCGCTCCGCGGCCACGGACGTCGCCACCGGGCGCGCGGAGCCGTAGTACGGGTCCTCGTAGCCGGACTCCTCGTTGAACGCGGCGGTGATCCCGACGGCGAGCAGGACGATCACGGCGACGCCCAGGACGATGCCGATGATGCCCATGACGAAACCGGCCTGCGCCTGCCCGTGGTTGTTGGCCTCGCCGCGTTCGGCCTTCCGGCGTCCCTTGACGCCGAAGACCACGGCGAGGACGCCGAGCACCAGGGAGACGACGCCGTACATGCAGAACAGGGCGCAGGCGAGGATGCCCAGCACCATCGCCGCGGTGCCCATGCCGTTCTGCGGTGCCGTCTGGCCGCCGGACCAGCCGTATCCCTGGGGGTAGCCGGGGTAGCCGGGGTAGCCCGGGTAGCCGGGGTAGCCCGGGTAGCCGTAGTCGCCCTGGACGCCCGGACCGCCCGGCGCGACCGGAGGCGGCGGCACGGCGGACTCGGGCGGCGGGAAGCCGGCCGCGGGCATCGAGGTGACCGTGGCCTGGTCGTGCACGGAGGGCGGCTGCTGCCCAGGGATCCGGTCGGAGGGCGGCTGCTGCTGCCCGGGGATCCCGCCGGCGGGCTGCTGCGGCTGACCCGCGTCCGCCCGGGGCGTCTTGTCCAGGGACGGCCCGCCCTCGGGCGGGGCCCAGGGGTCGTAACCGCCGCCGGAATCCCCTCCGGGCCGTGGTGCGTCCGTCATGTCGTGTCCCCCTGGGTCGATCGTGCCCGCCATGGTACGTTCTCCGGCCTCCCGGAGTACGACCGGCCTACGATGATCTCCGGACCACCGATCAGCCGATCATCCGCGTCCCGCCGCACCCGCCGGTGCCGGGCGCCGTTCCCGGGGAGGAACCCCTTGACCGAGCACCTCGTCGACCCCGCCGTCCCGCGCGATCTGCACGCCTTCATCGCCGGACTGCCCAAGGCCGAACTGCACGTCCACCACGTCGGCTCCGCCTCCCCGCGCATCGTCTCGGAACTGGCCGCCCGTCACCCCGACTCCAAGGTCCCCACCGACCCCGAGGCCCTGGCCGACTACTTCACCTTCACGGACTTCGCGCACTTCATCGACGTGTACCTGTCCGTCGTCGACCTGATCCGCACCCCGGAGGACGTACGGCTGCTGACGTACGAGGTGGCCCGCGACATGGCCCGCCAGCAGGTGCGTTACGCCGAGCTGACCGTCACCCCCTTCTCCTCCACGCGGCGCGGCATCGACGAACGCGCCTTCATGGACGCCATCGAGGACGCCCGCAAGGCGGCCGAGGCCGAGTTCGGGACCGTGCTGCGCTGGTGCTTCGACATCCCCGGCGAGGCCGGACTGGAGTCGGCCGAGGAGACGACGCGGCTCGCCACCGACGACCGGCTGCGCCCCGAGGGCCTGGTCTCCTTCGGCCTCGGCGGCCCCGAGATCGGCGTGCCGCGGCCGCAGTTCAAGCCGTACTTCGACCGGGCGATCGCCGCCGGCCTGCACTCGGTGCCGCACGCCGGCGAGACCACCGGCCCGCAGACGGTGTGGGACGCCCTCACCGATCTGCGCGCCGAGCGCATCGGACACGGCACCAGCTCCGCCCAGGACCCGAAGCTGCTGGCGTATCTCGCCGAGCACCGGATCCCGCTGGAGGTGTGCCCGACCTCCAACATCGCCACCCGCGCGGTGCGCACCCTGGACGAGCACCCGATCAAGGAGTTCGCGCGCGCCGGGGTGCTGGTGACGATCAACTCCGACGACCCGCCGATGTTCGGCACCGACCTCGACAACGAGTACGCCGTCGCCGCCCGGCTCCTCGGCCTCGACGAACGGGGTGTCGCCGAACTGGCGAAGAACGCGGTCGAGGCGTCCTTCCTCGACGGACCGGGCAAGGCCCGGCTGCGGGACGAGATCGACACGTACACGACCGCCTGGCTCGCCTCCTGATGGCCGCCGCCGTGCGCGAGGTGACCGCCGTGGGCCACCGCGGCGACCCGTACCGCTGCCGGGAGAACACCCTCGACTCGCTGCGCTCCGCCCTGGACCGCGGCGCGGACGCGGTCGAGGTCGACGTACGCCTCACCCGGGACGGCGTCCCCGTGCTCCTGCACGACGAGACGCTGAAGCGGCTGTGGGGGCGGGACCGGCCGCTGCGCTCGCTGACGGCGCGGGAGGTGGAGGAGCTGTCTGGGGGCGGGGTGCCGACGCTCGTGGCGGCGCTGGCCGCGACCGACGGCAGCCGCGTGATGCTGGACCTGCCGGGCGGCCCCGGCGAACAGGCCGTGCGCCGGGTGGTGGAGACCGTGCGCGAGTGCGGCGCCGGCGACCGCGTGTACTACTGCGCGGGCGCCGCCGCCATGCTCACCGTGCGCGCCGTCGACCCGGCCGCCGAGATCGCGCTGACCCGGACGACGGCCGCGCCGCCGAGGCCCGCCCTGCTGGCGGCGCTCCGGCCGCGGTGGCTCAACTACCGGTTCCCGCTGGTGGACCGGGCGCTGGCCGACCGCGTCCACCGCGACGGATATCTGCTGTCCGCGTGGACGCCCGACACCCGGCGCTCCATGCGCAGGCTCCTCGCCCTGGGCGTCGACTCGGTCACCACCAACCGCGTCGACGTCCTGCACGCCCTGCGCACCGCGGGAGCTCAGGGGGCGCCGGGGCCGGGGCCTCAAGTCACCTGACTCACCACGGCAGTTCCGCGAGGCGGGAGGCGACCCGGTCGCGGTCCCAGGCGCCGTCGGCGACGACGATCCGGTACCGGTAGCGGAAGGTCTCGCCGGCGCCGAGGGCGAACTCCTCGAAGAACGCCCAGGAGAACGCCACGGTCGGGACCGGCTCCGAACGCACGAACCAGTGCGAGGCGTTGACGGCGTGCTCGTTCTCGGGGGCGTGCGCGAAGACCAGCGTCGAGTGCGCGTCGACCTCGTCGTGCTCGGCGGTGAACGCGAGCCACGGACCCCGCGTTCCCATCAGCTCGCCGCCCGAGAGACCGGGGCGCGGGCCGAAGACCGTGCCGCCCGTGAAGTCTCGGGGGCCGCGCCACTGCAGTCCGGTGTAGCCGGCCATCTCGCGGCCCGCCGTGGTCGGTGAGCCGAAGCGCAGCGGCTCACCGTCGGCGCGGGTGTTCGTCAGCCCGATCGACCAGTCGACGGCGTACGAACCGGATCCGGGGTCCACGGAGTGCACCCGCACACCGCGTCTCTCGCGGGCCCACTCGGTGCCGCCGTTCTCGGTCCAGGTCAGCGACTCGGTGAAGGACAGCTCGCCGCCCGTGACGTCCACGGCGTCGAACGCGTCGTGCCGCATGGAGCCGACGCGTCCGGGCAGCCGGAGGTAACCCTCGCCGTGCACATAGCTGTTGCCGCCCCAGAAGTTCTGCCCGGACAGGTGACTGGCGGTCATCTGCAGGCCCTTGTGCCAGCGGTGGTCGTTCGGCCGGTAGCCGGAGACCAGGTTGCCGGACAGGGTGCGCAGCGGATGGACGTAGGGTTTGGGCGCCTCGAAGGGGTCCGGGTCCGGCCGGTAGACGTACGAGAACAGGTCCGTGCCGGTGGCCGTGGCGCGCACGGTGATGCGCTCGCCGTGGACGTGGGTGACCTCGAGGGCCCTGGAGGTCATGGGGGACTCGGGGGCATCGCTCATCGCTTCGGGCTCCAGTCCGGGTGGCCGCCGTGCATCGCGGTGTAGAACGGGTCGCCGGGGCCGATCTCGCCCGCCAGGACCGTGCCGCCGGTGAAGGCCGCCTTGTACAGCGCGGCGGCGAACTCCAGCGTGGTGCGGGCCTCGGCGCCGCTGCCGGGCGGACGGGTGCCGGCGTCGTACGCGTCGAGCAGCGCGGCCAGCTGCGCGGTGTGCGAGCTGGGCACGTCGGCGGCGGGCGCGGGCGGCTCGGGCGCGCCGGGGGCCGGGGTGTAGCGCCAGTCGTCGTTGCCGTGCCCGTACAGGTGCGTGAGCTCGACCGTGGCCCTCTCGCAGTCGATGCGGACACGGCTCGTCTCGTCGGGCGAGAGCACGGAGTTGACGACCGTGGCGAGGGCGCCGTTCCCGAAACGCACGAGCGCGGTGGAGACGTCCTCGCTCTCGGTGTCGTGCACCAGGCGGGCCGCCATCGCCCGGATCTCGGTCCACTCGCCGAGCAGGTGCAGCATCAGGTCGAACTGGTGGATGCCGTGGCCCATCACCGGTCCGCCGCCCTCGGTGGCCCACCGGCCGCGCCAGGGCACCGCGTAGTACGCGGCGTCCCGGTACCAGGTGGTCTGGCAGTGGGCGACCAGCGGGCGGCCGAGCGTGCCCGCGCCGAGCAGTTCGCGGGCGTGCACCGCGCCGGAGCCGTAGCGGTGCTGGAAGACGACCGACGCGTACGCGCCGCTCGCCTCCTCGGCGGCCGCGATCTCGTCGTACTCGGCGAGGGAGAGCGTCAGCGGTTTCTCGCACAGCACCCAGGCGCCGGCCTTCAGGGCGGCGACGGTCTGCTCGCGGTGGAACACCGGCGGCGTCCCGATGAGGACGAGGTCCGGCCGCGCCCGGTCGAGCATCTCGGTGAGGCCGGTGTGCCCGGTGACGCCGGGGAAACCGGCCTCGGCGGCCCTTACGCGGAAGGCGTCGAGACGCCCGGCGTCCACGTCCACGGCCGCGACGAGCTCGACGCGCTCGCTCAGGGCGGCGAGGGCCTCGAGGTGACTGCCGGTGACGATGGCGCCGGTGCCGACGACGGCGGCACGGAGGCGGGGGGCCGGGGCGGGCGAAGGGGATGGCATGCGGCGGGTCCTCGGTGGGATGGCGGCGGGAAAGAGGCTAGAAAGCGCTTTCTCACTTTCCCCGTGACCCTAGGCGGGAGGCGGGCTCCGGACAAGGGCCCGTAACAGCCCCGGCCCGAACGGAACACCCCGGAGCGGAACGCCCCGCGGACAGCAGAACGGCCCCGGACGTCACCTCCCGTCCGGGGCCGTACGGCGGACGCGTCACGCGTCCGGTGGTGTCACGGGTGTCACGCGTCCAGCGACGTCATCACGTGCTTGATCCGCGTGTAGTCCTCGAAGCCGTAGCCCGACAGGTCCTTGCCGTAGCCGGACTTCTTGAAGCCGCCGTGCGGCATCTCGGCAACCAGCGGGATGTGGGTGTTGATCCACACGCAGCCGAAGTCGAGCTTCTTCGACATCCGCATGGCGCGGCCGTGGTCCTTGGTCCACACCGAGGAGGCCAGCGCGTAGTCGACGCCGTTGGCCCACTCCACGGCCTGGTCCTCGTCGCGGAAGGACTGGACGGTGATGACCGGGCCGAAGACCTCGTTCTGGATGATCTCGTCGTCCTGCCTGAGGCCCGAGACGACGGTGGGGGCGTAGAAGTAGCCCTTGTCGCCGACCCGGTGGCCGCCGGCCTCGACCTTGGCGTGGGCGGGCAGCCGCTCGATGAACCCGGAGACCTGCTTGAGCTGGTTCGGGTTGTTGAGCGGGCCGTACATGACGTCCTCGTCGTCCGGCATGCCGGTCTTGATCTCGGACGCGGCCTTCGCGAGCGCGCTCACGAACTCGTCGTGGATCGACTCGTGGACCAGCACGCGGGTGGCGGCGGTGCAGTCCTGGCCGGCGTTGAAGTAGCCCGCCTCCGCGATGCCCTCGACGGCCTTGGGGATGTCGGTGTCCTCGAAGACCACGACCGGCGCCTTGCCGCCCAGCTCCAGGTGGACGCGCTTGAGGTCCTTGGAGGCGGACTCGGCGACCGACATGCCGGCCCGCACCGAGCCGGTGATGGAGGCCATCGCCGGGGTCTCGTGCTCGACCATCAGGCGGCCGGTGTCGCGGTCGCCGCAGACGACGTTGAAGACGCCCCTGGGCACGATCGAGCCGATGATCTCGGCCATCAGGACCGTGGAGGCGGGGGTGGTGTCCGAGGGCTTCAGGACGACCGTGTTGCCCGCGGCGAGCGCCGGGGCGAACTTCCACACGGCCATCATCATCGGGTAGTTCCACGGCGCGACCTGCGCGCAGACGCCGATCGGCTCGCGGCGGATCATGGAGGTCAGGCCCTCCATGTACTCGCCGGCCGAGCGGCCCTCCAGCATCCGGGCCGCACCCGCGAAGAAGCGGATCTGGTCGACCATCGGCGGGATCTCGTCGGAGCGGGTCAGCCCGATGGGCTTGCCCGTGTTCTCCACCTCCGCCGCGATCAGTTCCTCGGCCCGCTCCTCGAACGCGTCCGCGATCTTGAGGAGGGCCTTCTGCCGCTCGGCCGGGGTCGTGTCGCGCCAGGCCGGGAAGGCCGCCGCGGCGGCCGCCATGGCGGCGTCGACGTCCGCCTGCCCGGACAGGGGGGCGGTCGCGTAGGCCTCGCCCGTCGCGGGGTTGACCACCTCGGTGGTCCGTCCGTCGGCGGCGTCCCGGAACTCACCGTCGATGTAGTTGCGCAGACGACGCAGCTCGGTGCTCACAGCCGGCCCTCCAAGTTCGGTGTCTACTTCGGATCTGTCAGCGCCGGGACCCCGGGGAGCCGGGTGTCCGAACACTGAGACACCACCCTAGACGCAGAGCCGACGTTTTCAACACCCCTGCTCCCCTCGGGATTGCGAAATCCGCAGACTGAAGAGTTCCAGACAACGGATTTCATCGATCTCGCCTTGCAAAACTGTCGATACGTCGTGCACAGTGAAGTCGTGGCCAGTCGAAGCGCAGACCCCAGGGACTCCCGCGAGTCCAGGAACGGCGGACCCCAGTTGGACGCCGTCTCCCTCGCCATCATCGAACAGCTCCAGGAGGACGGCCGCCGTCCGTACGCCGCGATCGGCAAGGCCGTCGGCCTGTCCGAGGCGGCCGTGCGCCAGCGCGTCCAGAAGCTGCTCGACCAGGGCGTGATGCAGATCGTCGCCGTGACGGACCCGCTCACCGTGGGCTTCCGCCGGCAGGCGATGGTCGGCGTCAACGTCGAGGGCGACGTGGAGTCCGTCGCCGACGCGCTGGCGGCCATGCCCGAATGCGAGTACGTGGTGATGACCGCGGGCTCCTTCGACCTGATGGTGGAGGTCGTCTGCGAGGACGACGACCACCTCCTGGGGGTCATCAACCGTCGCATCCGGGCCGTACCCGGAGTGCGCTCCACCGAGAGCTTCGTCTACCTCAAGCTCAAGAAGCAGACCTACATGTGGGGAACCCGATAATCGTGAGTACCGACAGCCCCAAGGACCTCAGCAGGACCGCCTACGACCACCTGTGGATGCACTTCACCCGCATGTCGTCGTACGAGAACGCCCCCGTCCCCACCATCGTCCGCGGTGAGGGCACCCACATCTACGACGACAAGGGCAAGCGCTACCTCGACGGCCTCGCCGGCCTGTTCGTGGTCCAGGCCGGACACGGCCGCACGGAGCTCGCCGAGGCCGCCGCGAAGCAGGCGCAGGAGCTCGCCTTCTTCCCGGTGTGGTCCTACGCCCACCCGAAGGCCGTCGAGCTGGCCGAGCGCCTGGCGAACGAGGCCCCCGGCGACCTCAACAAGGTCTTCTTCACCACCGGTGGCGGCGAGGCGGTCGAGACCGCCTGGAAGCTCGCCAAGCAGTACTTCAAGCTGATCGGCAAGCCGACCAAGTACAAGGTCATCTCCCGCGCGGTCGCCTACCACGGCACCCCGCAGGGCGCCCTGTCGATCACCGGCCTGCCGGCCCTGAAGGCCCCCTTCGAGCCGCTCGTCCCGGGCGCGCACAAGGTGCCGAACACCAACATCTACCGCGCCCCGATGTTCGGCGACGACCCGGAGGCCTTCGGCCGCTGGGCCGCCGACCAGATCGAGCAGCAGATCCTCTTCGAGGGCCCGGACACCGTCGCGGCCGTCTTCCTGGAGCCCGTGCAGAACGCCGGCGGCTGCTTCCCGCCCCCGCCCGGCTACTTCCAGCGCGTGCGCGAGATCTGCGACCAGTACGACGTGCTGCTCGTCTCGGACGAGGTCATCTGCGCCTTCGGCCGCCTCGGCACGACCTTCGCCTGCGACAAGTTCGGCTACGTCCCGGACATGATCACCTGCGCCAAGGGCATGACCTCGGGCTACTCCCCGATCGGCGCCTGCATCGTCTCCGACCGCCTGGCCGAGCCGTTCTACAAGGGTGACAACACCTTCCTGCACGGCTACACCTTCGGCGGCCACCCGGTCTCCGCCGCGGTCGGCCTCGCCAACCTCGACCTGTTCGAGCGCGAGGGCCTCAACCAGCACGTCCTCGACAACGAGGGCAACTTCCGCGCCACCCTGGAGAAGCTGCTCGACCTGCCGATCGTCGGCGACGTCCGCGGCAACGGCTTCTTCTACGGCATCGAGCTGGTCAAGGACAAGAACACCAAGGAGTCGTTCAACGACGAGGAGACCGAGCGCGTCCTGTACGGCTTCCTCTCCAAGGCGCTCTTCGACAACGGCCTGTACTGCCGTGCCGACGACCGCGGCGACCCGGTCATCCAGCTCGCCCCGCCGCTGATCTCCAACCAGGAGACCTTCGACGAGATCGAGCAGATCCTGCGCGCCACGCTGACGGAGGCGTGGACGAAGCTCTGATCCCGCGGCGCCGCACCCCGGCGCGCGCACCACGGAGCTCCGGTCATCCTTACGGATGATCATCACCGGCCCCGGCGCCGACCGTTCGAGTGAGAAACGGCGGCCCGGGGCCGCGTGCTGTCCGGCCCCCGACCGGCCGCTGCCTACGGTGCCTCGTGACCGATCGGCCCCGCCTTCGTTCACCCGGACGGAGGACGTGACGGGGAAACACGGATCAGAACCGAGGTGTACGCCCATGGAGGCTCGGCCGGACAACGACGTGCTCTGGGCCCGCGCCCTGCACTTCCAGCACCAGGACGGCTCGCCCGCCCTGCAGGGCGTCTCGCTCGGCGTCCGGGAGGGCGAGATCCTCGCCGTCGGCGGCCCGCGCGGCAGCGGCAAGACGACCCTGCTGCGCTGCCTGTCCGGTCTGGTCCGGCCGCAGGACGGCGAGGTGTGGTTCAACAGCGTGCCCGTGCACACCATGGGCCCGCTCGGCCGGGAACGGCTGCGCCGCGACCGGTTCGCCTGGATCGACCCCTCCCCCGTCCTCGTCCCGGAACTCAACGTCTGGGAGAACACCGCCCTGCCCCTGATGCTGCGCGGCACCGGCCGGCGCCGGGCCAGGACGGCGGCGACCGAGTGGCTGGAGCGCCTCGACGTCGGCGACGTCTCCCGCCGGCGCCCGCACGAACTCCAGCAGGCCGAGAGGCAGCGCGTCTGCATCGCCCGCGCGCTCGCGGTCGCCCCCTCGGTGCTCTTCGCCGACGAGCCGACGGCCCCCCTGCACCGCGCCGACCGCGCCCATGTGCTGCGCACGCTGACCACGGCGGCCCGCTCGCACGGCATCACCGTCGTGCTCGCCACGCACGACGCGCAGACCGCCGCCCTCGCGGACCGCACCGTGTCCCTGCTCGACGGGCGTCGGGTGCGGACCGTGCACCTGCCGCCGGTGGCCGAGACCACGGTGGCCTCCGGCGGCCCCGCGACGGAAGGCCGGGCGGCGTGCTCGCTCTCCGTCTGACCCGTCGCGCCCGGCTCGCCGTCCAGCTGCGCCGCCTGCTGGTGACGGCCGCTTCGGCGGGCACGGGTTTCCTGCTGCTGTGCGCCCTCGGCCACGCGATGGGCCACCCTCACGCGCCCGGCGCCTCCGCGCTCCGGCTGGCCTGGTGCGCGGCCCCGCTCGCCGCCACCGTGTACTTCGCCGTCGCCGTGGCCCGCACCGACCCGGGCACCCGGCCCCGGCCCGGTCTGTCGGCCGTCGGCCTCGGCCCCGGCCGGCTGATGGCCGTCTCCGCGACGACCACGGCCCTGGCCGCGGCACTCGGCTCGCTGGCGGCCCTGCTCGCCTTCCTCCGCCTGCGCGGCGACCTGTCCGGCGGGCCCGTCGACGGCGCCGTGGCCGACTCCCTCGCCGTCGGCCTGTCCCTCCCCTACCCGGCGGCCGTCACCCTGCTGACGCTGGTCCCGGCGACCGCGTCCGCCGCGGTGGCCCTGACCCTGCGGCCCCGCGAGACACGTACGACCGCCACCGGCACCCGCCGCTACGGCCGCTTCGGCGCGTACGCCTGGGGCGCGGCCCGCGAGACCTTCGGCGCCTACGGCCGCTACGGTGCCCGCCGGGCCCCCGGCCCCGCCGCCGCGACTCCCGCCGGCTCGCCCGGCGTGTGCGGCGCGGAACTCGTCGACGCCCACGCCGCGGAGCCCGCGAGCCGCCGTACCGCCGAGGCGACGGCGGGCGCCGGCGCTTCCTCCTCCGGGGGCGGCGCCCCGCTCGTCCCGGCGGGCGGATCCCGTCCCCCGTCCGCCGCGGTGGACGTCCCCCCGCCCGCACCGGGCACCCCGGACTCCGCAGGCCCCCCGGCCGCCCCGTCCCGCCGGGGCACCACCACCCTCCCCTGGGGCATCACCGTCCTGGCCGCAGGCCTCACCGTGGAGACCTACGCCGGTGACACGGCCGCCTCCGCCCCCTCCGCCGGCGTCCTCCTCGGCCTCGCCCTGACCGCCCTGGGCCTCGCCCTGGCCGGCCCCGGCCTCACCCACCTGTGCGGCCGCCTCCTGCAGGCCGTCCGCCCCGGCGCCCTGCGCCTCCTCGCCGGCCGCGTCCTGATGGCCGAGTCGGACCGTGTCGGCCGCCCCCTGGGCGTGGTCTGCGCCGTCGCGTCCGCGGCCTACGCGGTGGCGACGCTGTACGACACGGACGGACCGTTCCCCGGCCCCCTGGGCACCCTCGGCGCCGCGGTCGTCGCGGGCTGCGCCGTGGCCACCCTGCTCACCGCGGCCGTCGAGGCCAGGCAGAACCGCGCCGACACCACCGCCGCGCTGCTGCGGCTGGGCGCGCCCGCGTCGACGCTGCGTGCCGCCGCCGCGGTGCGGGCCGGCGCGCTGCTGGTCCTCTTCGGCCCGCTGACCCTGCTCGTCGCGGCGCTGGCCGCGCTGCCCCTGGCCCGCTGAGGAACGCTGCCGAAGAACGTCCCGGAAAAAATCTCCCGTCCGCCGATGACTTCCGCCCGCCTCTCCCGTCTGATCCAGCGAACGGCACCACAACGGCACCACAACGGCACGACAGCGCACCGCGATGACGGGAGAGGCCCCCATGTACCAGCAGATGATCTTCGTGAACCTGGCCACCGACGACCTCGACGCCTCGAAGAAGTTCTTCACCGGCCTCGGTTACGAGATCAACGCCCAGTTCAGCGACGACACCACCGCGTCGATCCCGCTCAGCGACACCATCGTCGTGATGGTGCACACGCCGGAGAAGTACCGCCAGTTCACGAAGAAGGAGATCGTGGACTCGACGAAGTCCAGCGAGGTGCTGATCGCGCTGAGCGCGGAGAGCCGCGAGAAGGTCGACGAGATGATCGACAAGGCGGTCGCGGCCGGCGGCTCGGTCTCCGGCGAGACCCAGGACCACGGCTTCATGTACGGCCGCGCCTTCGACGACGTCGACGGCCACACCTTCGAGGTCGTCTGGATGGACCCGGCGGCCGTCCAGGGCTGAACCGCCGGTGACCGCGCGTGCGGTGGCCCGTCCCCGGCCGGCGGAAGGCCGGGGGGCGGGCCGCCGGCCGGGTCAGCCGAAGGAGGCCCGCTCCAGCCAGAAGTCCAGCAGCTCGCGCTCGCCGAGCACCTCCAGCCCGGGGGCGTCCGGCGGCAGCCTGCGGTAGAAGGCGAGCAGGACGTCCGTCAGGGGCCCCCGCAGGACGACGTCGGCCTTCTCGTGTCCGCGGCGCCAGGTGACGCCGTCCTCGCCGAGCTCGATCAGCCTCCCCCAGCCTTCGGCCGGAGGGACCCCCGTCTCGCTCCGCTCGGCGTTCAGCCCCGGGTCGGCGTCGGTGGCGTGCAGGAGGATGCTGCGGCCGGGGCCACGCAGCTCGGTCGCCCGGGGGAGCGCGCCGGTCCGCTGCACGAACTGCACGATCTCCAGCCACTCGTCGATCGCGTCGGCGGCCACGTCCGGCGCGACGCGGTAGGGCTGTCCGGCGGTGAGCACGGCGTCCGCGCGGTGGACGGTGATCTCGTGCGTCATCCGGCGGGCCCAGAAACCGGTGTCGTGCCGCTCGCCCCACGACCAGACCTTCGCGTCCGGGCCGGCCTCGCGCAGCGCACCGACGAGGGCGGCGGCCGACTCCGCCAGCCAGGCGTCCAGCGCGGCGGCGTCACCCCGGGCTTCCGGTCCCTCGACGCCGGGGACCTCCTCGTCGGGGATGTTCTCCTTCGCCCGGGTGCGTACCAGCAGCTCCACCCAGCGCAGGGCGCCGCCCGTGTGCCGGACCAACTCCTCCAGGGACCAGTCCGGGCAGGTCGGGACGGTGGCGGCGAGGTCGGCGCCGGAGGTCACCAGCTCCCTCAACTCGCCTGCCTGGCGGGCGATTTCCTCGCAATAGCGCTCGTACGTCAGTGATGTCATACGCCGCATCCTAGGAGCGGGCGATCAACCGAGCACCACGATTTCCTCCCCGTCGAACTCCACCCCGACCACGTCCCCGACCTCGGGTGCGTCCCGCAGCGCGCACGCCGCCTCCAGGCGCGGCGCGTCCCCGGGCTGCAGCTGGACGGCGACGTGGGTGCCGCGGAAGGTACGGGCGGCGACCGTGCAGCGCAGTCCGGCGTCGGCGGGGACGAGCCGGACCCCGGCGGGCCGCACCAGCACGGTCCGCGTCCCCTGGGGGGCGTCCTCGGGGACCGGCACCTTGCCCCAGGGGGTGACCGCGGCCTGTCCGGTGACGCTCGCCTCGGTCACGTTGTCGAAGCCGAGGAAGCGGGCGACGAAGGCGTCCGCCGGCCGCTGCCAGACCTGGAGCGGCGTCCCCTCCTGGGCGATCCGCCCGTCCCGCATCACCACCACCCGGTCGGCGAGCGCGAAGGCCTCCGACTGGTCGTGCGTCACGGCGAGCACGGTGGTGCCCAACAGGCCGAACAGCTCGCGCAGTTCCACCACCAGCCGCTCCCGCAGCGAGCGGTCGAGCTGGCCGAGCGGCTCGTCCAGCATCAGCAGCCGGGGCCGGGGGGCGAGGGCGCGGGCCAGCGCCACCCGCTGCTGCTCACCGCCGGAGAGCGCGGCGACGGACCGGCGGCCGGCCCCCGGCAGCCCCACCAGCTCCAGCAGCTCCCGTACGTCCTCCTGCTGCCGGGCCCGCGACGCCCCGCGCATCCGCGGTCCGAAGGCGATGTTCCCGGCCACGTCCCGCTGCGGGAACAGCTGATGGTCCTGGAACATCAGCCCGACCTCGCGCCGGTGCGCGGGCACCCCGGACTGGTCGCGTCCGTCGAGCTCCACCCGCCCGGCGTCCAGCGGCTGGAGGCCGGCGACCGCGCGCAGCAGCGTCGACTTCCCGCTGCCGCTGGGCCCCAGCACGCACACGACCTCGTGCTCGGCGACGTCCAGGTCGACGGCGTCGAGCACGGCCCGACCGCCGAAGCGGACGGTCGCGTCCCGCAGACTCAGCAGCATCCTCAGAACTCCCCGCTCCGGTCGGTCCGCAGCCGCTCCAGCACCACCAGGGCCACGGCGCACACCACCATCAGAATCGTCGACAGGGCCATCGCCTGCCCGTAGTTCATGTCACCGGGCCGCCCCAGCAGCCGCGCCACGGCGACCGGCAGCGTCGGGTTGTCGGGCCGGGCGATGAACACGGTCGCCCCGAACTCCCCGAGCGACACCGCGAAGGCGAACCCGGCGGCGACCAGCAGCGCCCGCCGCACCATCGGCAGATCGACCTCCCGCCACACCCGCCACGGCGACGCCCCGAGCACCGCCGCCGCCTCCCGCAGCCGTACGTCCACCGCCCGCAGCACCGGCAGCATGGTCCGTACGACGAAGGGGACGCCGACCAGCGCCTGGGCGAGCGGCACCAGGATCCAGGAGGACCTGAGGTCCAGCGGGGGCTCGTCCAGCGCGATCAGGAACCCGAAGCCGACCGTCACGGCGGACACGCCGAGCGGCAGCATCAGCAGCGCGTCGAAGCCGCGCACCAGGCGGCCCGCGTCGCGCCGGGCCAGCGCGGCCGCCGCCAGACCGCCGACGGCCACGGCGATGACGGTGGCGACGAGGGCGTACTGCAGGGAGTTGCCGACCGCGTGCACCGGCGGGACGAGGAAGGTGCCGCCGTCCTCCCGGGTCAGCGCCCGGTAGTAGCCGAGGCCGCCGCCGAACGACCGCTGCACCAGCACGGCGAGCGGCAGCACGACGAGGACGGCGACGGTGACGAGGACGCCCGCCAGCAGCGTCCACTGTCCGGCCCCGCGCGGCCGGCGCGCGGTGCGGGAGGCGTCCACCAGCCGCAGGGCGCTCTCGCGCCGCCGTACCGTCCAGGCGTGCACGGCGAGGACGGCGCAGACCGCGGCGAACTGGATCAGCGTCAGCACGGCGGCCGTGGACAGGTCGAAGATCTGCGAGGTCTGCCGGTAGATCTCCACCTCCAGGGTGGAGAAGGCGGGCCCGCCGAGGATCTGGACGACGCCGAAGGAGGTGAAGGTGAACAGGAACACCATCAGCGCGGCGGCGGCCACGGCGGGCGCGAGCGCCGGCAGGGTGACCCGCCGCCAGGCCCGCAGGGGGGAGGCGCCGAGCATCCGCGCCGCCTCCTCCTGGCGCGGGTCGAGCTGTGCCCACAGCCCGCCGACGGTGCGCACGACGACGGCGTAGTTGAAGAAGACGTGCGCGAGCAGGATGGCCCACACCGTGGTGTCCAGGCGTACGCCCCACAGCTCGTCGAGCAGCCCGCCGCGTCCGACGAGCGCCAGGAACGCCGTGCCCACCACGACCGTCGGCAGCACGAACGGCACGGTCACCACGGCCCGCAGCAGTTGCTTGCCGGGGAAGTCGAGGCGGGCGAAGACGTAGGCGCCGGGCAGGGCGACCAGCAGGGTGAGCGCGGTGGAGGCGAGGGCCTGCCAGGTGGTGAACCACAGCACGTGCCGGACGTCGGGCTGGGCCAGGACGTCCCAGACCCGTCCGAGCTGCCAGGTCCCGTCGGCCTTCAGTCCGCGCGCGACGATCGCGGCGACCGGGTAGGCGAAGAAGACCGCGAAGAACGCGACGGGGCCGGCCATCAGGGCGAGCCGCGCCGCGTTCCCGCGCCGCCGGGTGCCGGCGGCGCGGGCGGACCCGGCGGACTTGGTCACCTGGGTCACTTCAGGAGGAGCGAGGTCCACGACTTGACCCACCGGTCACGGTTGTCGGCGATCTTCTCCGGGGCCATGGTCCGCGGGTCCTCGGCCTGCGGCCCGTACTTCGCGAACTCCGGCGGGACCTGGGCTTCCTTTCGCACCGGGTACACGAACATGTTCAGCGGCATGTCCTCCTGGAACTCCTTGCTGATCAGGAAGTCCAGCAGCGCCTTGCCGCCCTCGGGGTTCTTCGCGTTGCTCAGCAGGCCCGCGTACTCGACCTGGCGGAAGCAGGTGCCGGCGGCGACGCCCGTGGGCGCGGTGTCCGGCTTCGGGTCGGCGTAGATGACCTCGGCGGGCGGCGAGGAGGCGTAGGAGACGACGAGCGGGCGGTCGCCCTTCGCCTTCCTGCCGCCGGCCGAGCCGGAGAACTCCTCGTTGTACGCCTGCTCCCAGCTGTCGACGACCTTGACGCCGTTGGCCTTCAGCTTCTTCCAGTAGTCCTGCCAGCCCTCGTCCCCGTACTCGGCGGCGGTGCCGAGCAGGAAACCGAGCCCGGGCGAGGAACTGCCGGCGTCCTCGGTGACCAGGAGGTTCTTGTACTCCGGCTTGGTCAGGTCGTCGAAGGAGTCGGGCGGGGTCAGCTTGTGCTCGCTGAAGTACGCCTTGTCGTAGTTGACGCAGATGTCCCCGGTGTCGACGGGCGTGACCCGGTGCTTGCCCTGGTCGGCCCGGTACTCGGGCAGGAGCGTGTCCGAGCCCTTGGGCTCGTACGGCTGGAACAGCCCGTTGTCGAGGGCCCGGGACAGCAGGGTGTTGTCGACGCCGAAGAAGACGTCGCCCTGCGGGTTGTCCTTGGTCAGGAGGGCCTTGTTGACGGCCTGCCCGGCGTCGCCGTCCTCCAGGACCCTGACCTTGTAGCCGGAGCTCTTCTCGAAGTCCGCGATGACCTTCTCGGACGCGGCCCACGAGTCGTGGCTGACGAGGGTCACGGTCTTCGAACCGGACCCGTCGCCGTCGCCGCCGGACGACGACCCGCAGGCGGTCAGCCCGCCGACGAGCCCGAGCCCGACGGCGAGGACACTGGCCTTCTTGGTGATGCTCACTGATTCCTCCTGGGTGACCAGGAGAAGACGCGGCCCTGCCCGGGACCTCTGACGAGGATCCCGGGCAGGGCGCAACAGCTCGAGTGATGACCGATCTCCCTACCCAGAATGACCTGGGCCAGGTTCGGAGGGTCTGCGGCCGGTGCCGCACTCTCAGCGCTGTGGCGCTCCCCTGTCGGAATATGAAGATGTCGGATGTGAAGTTGTACGCCGGTCAGGTTACCGCTCGCTCGCGGCGAGCTGACCACACGCCCCGTCGATCTCCTGTCCACGGGTGTCCCGGATGGTCACCGGTACACCGTGCGCCGCGATGGCCTCCACGAACGCCTTCTCGTCCTCGGGCCGCGAGGCGGTCCACTTGGAGCCCGGCGTCGGGTTGAGCGGGATCAGGTTGACGTGCACCGGCTTGCCCTTGAGCAGCCGTCCGAGCCGGTCGCCGCGCCACGCCTGGTCGTTGATGTCGCGGATCAACGCGTACTCGATGGACAGCCGGCGCCCCGACTTCGCGGCGTACTCGAAGCCCGCGTCCAGCACCTCGCGCACCTTCCACCGCGTGTTCACGGGGACGAGGGTGTCGCGCAGCTCGTCGTCGGGGGCGTGCAGCGAGATGGCGAGGCGGCACTTGAAGCCCTCGTCGGCGAACCGGTGGATCGCGGGGACCAGACCGACCGTCGAGACGGTGATGCCGCGCTGGGACAGCCCCAGCCCGTCGGGCTCGGGGTCGGTGAGGCGGCGGATGGCTCCGACGACCCGGTTGTAGTTGGCGAGGGGCTCGCCCATGCCCATGAACACGATGTTGCTCAGCCGCGCGGGGCCGCCGGGGACCTCGCCGTCCCGGAGCGCCCGCATGCCGTCGACGATCTGGTGCACGATCTCGGCGGTCGACAGGTTCCGGTCCAGGCCGGCCTGCCCGGTGGCGCAGAAGGGGCAGTTCATGCCGCAGCCCGCCTGGGAGCTGATGCACATGGTCACCCGGTCCGGGTAGCGCATGAGCACGGACTCGACGAGCGTCCCGTCGAACAGCTTCCACAGCGTCTTGCGGGTGGTGCCCTGGTCGGTCGACAGATGCCGCACGACCGACATCAGGTCGGGCAGCAGCGCGTCCCGGAGACCCTCGCGCGAGGAGGCCGGGATGTCCGTCCACTGCTCGGGGTCGTGGGCGTACCGCGCGAAGTAGTGCTGCGAGAGCTGCTTCGCGCGGAACGGCTTCTCGCCGATCGCGGCGACGGCCTCCTTGCGCTCGGCGGGCGTGAGGTCGGCGAGGTGCCGCGGCGGCTTCTTGGCTCCGCGCGGGGCGACGAATGTGAGTTCTCCGGGCTTAGGCATGACTCGACCAGTGTCGCAGATCCACTCGGGTGACCTGCGTCCGTCGCCCGTCATGGCCGCCGCCGGCGACGGTCGGTGGCCTCCGGCGGCAGCGCGGAAGCATGCCGGGACGGACCGGCCGTTCGGCATGTACACGCATTGTTACGATCTTCGGCATGTGTGAAACGGACACCGCGGTCGACGGTGAGGATGTGCGCCGGGTCGTCCGCCTGGCCGTCGAGACCCTGCGGCATGCGGACCCCGGGGACCTGGACGCCAGGGCGGGAACGCTCGAGTGGACGTGCTGGGAGACGCTCGAGCACCTGGCCGACGACCTGTTCACCTACGCCGCGAGGTTCGGGCTCGCGAAGCCGCCGATGTCCTCGCTGCTGCCCTTCAGGACGAGCAGCGACCGGGACGGCGGGCCGGCCAACGTCTTCTTCGTCGAGCGGGACTCGGGCCTCGAAGGGATCCTGACCGTCCTGGAGGCGTGCGGTGGCCTGCTCGCGTCCGTCCTGCACACCGCCCCCTCGGACACCGTCGCCCACCACGTCTTCGGGCCCTCGGACCCCGAGGGGTTCGCCGCCATGGCCGTCGTCGAGACCCTCGTGCACACCCATGACATCGGCCAGGGACTGAACCTGGAGTGGTCGCCGCCGAGGGAGCTGTGCGAACGGGTCCTGAAGAGGCTCTTTCCTCATGTCCCCATGGGTCCCGACGCATGGGAGACCCTGCTGTGGGCGACGGGCCGCACCGCCCTGCCCGATCGCCCACGCCTCACCGAGTGGCGCTGGTACGGCACACGGAGCGCGTGACACGCCGGGGCGCCACCGTCCGGACGTACGAAGAGGGACCCGGCGCCCTGTGGCGCAACGGGTCCCTCTCGAACAGGCCGGACGGAGCAGCGGGTCAGCCCGCCCCGACGAAGACCACCAGCAGCAGCCACACCACCGGTGCCGTCGGCAGGAGCGAGTCCAGCCGGTCCATGATGCCGCCGTGGCCCGGCAGCAGCGTGCCCATGTCCTTGATGCCGAGGTCCCGCTTGATCATGGACTCGCCGAGGTCGCCCAGGGTGGCGCTGACGGCGACCACGAGGCCGAGGAGCAGCCCCTGCCACCATGTGCCGCCGTCGATGGCGAACTGCATGCACAGCGCGCCCGCCGCCATCGCGAAGGCCACCGCTCCGAGCAGGCCCTCGCGGGTCTTGCCGGGGCTGATGCGCGGGGCGAGCTTGGTCCTGCCGAAGCGCCACCCGACCGCGTACGCGCCGGTGTCGCTGACGACCGTCAGCAGCAGGAAGGTCAGGACGCGCCAGGGGCCGTCGTCGGCCGCCAGCATCATCGTGACGAAGGTGGCCAGGAACGGCACGTAGAACGCCGCGAAGACACCCGCCGTGACGTCCCTGAGGTAGTTCTCCGGCGGTTCGGTCATCCGCCAGACGAGGACGGCCAGCACCGTGAGCGCCATGGCGACCCACGCGCCCTCGGCACCGCGCACGTACCCGGCGACGACCATCGCCGCGCCGCCGGCCGCGAGCGGCACGAGGGGCGCCTTGATCTCCTTGCGCTCCCGCAGCCGCGTGGTCAGTTCCCACAGGCCCACCACGACGGCCACCGCGACGACGCCGACGAAGACGGACTTGACGACGAACAGCGACGCGACGATCACCGCGCCGAGTCCGACGCCCACCCCTATGGCGGCCCCCAGGTCACGCCCCGCGCTCTTCTTCTGCGGCTGCGACGGCGGCGGCTGCTGTGCCGGCCGGGAGGCGTCGGGCATGGGCTCCGGATTCTGCGGCGCCGCCGCCGCATACGGCTGCGCCGACGGGTTCTCGCCGCGATACGGGTCGTCGCGGAACGGCTCGTCTCGGAACAGGGGGCCGCCCGGCTGGGCGGCCCCCCGGTCGTCATCCTGGTCTCCGCCGTGTTCGGGCAGGTCGGGCACGATGGGCATGGGGCGAGTCTGCTGCGCGTGGTGCGCATCGTACGCGGAACCCGCCGGGGCGGCCCCCTGGACGGGCCCCTGGCCGGACGGCCCCCAGTACCCGGCTTGTGGCGGCGCTCCCCAGGAAGAGTCGTTCATCAGACCTCGAGCAGTTCGGCTTCCTTGTGCTTCAGGAGCTCGTCCACCTGGGCGACGTACTTGGCGGTGGTGTCGTCGAGCTCCTTCTCCGCACGGCGGCCCTCGTCCTCGCCGACCTCGCCGTCCTTGACCATCTTGTCGATGGTGTCCTTGGCCTTGCGGCGCACGGAGCGGATGGACACCTTGGCGTCCTCGCCCTTGCTCTTGGCGACCTTGATGTAGTCGCGGCGGCGCTCCTCGGTCAGCTCGGGGAACACGACCCGGATGATGTTGCCGTCGTTGCTGGGGTTGACGCCCAGGTCGGAGTCGCGGATCGCCTGTTCGATGTTGCGCAGGGCGCTCTTGTCGAAGGGGGTCACCACGGCCATGCGCGGCTCGGGCACGGAGAACGAGGCCAGCTGGTTGATCGGCGTCAGCGCGCCGTAGTAGTCGGCCACGATCTTGTTGAACATCGCCGGGTGCGCACGGCCGGTGCGGATCGCGGCGAAGTCCTCCTTGGCGACCACGACGGCCTTCTCCATCTTCTCCTCGGCCTCGAGGAGGGTCTCTTCGATCACCACTTGCTCCTGCGTGTCTTGAGTAGGCCCGGCCGCTTTCTGCTCCTGGTCGGAGCCGCGGCCGGCTGCGTCGCGTCTTCTTCCTGCACGGTTCCCGACCGGCGGGACATTGTCCATCCCCCGGCCCGGTCCCGTCCCGTCCGTCCCCCGGACAGGTGGCGTCCGCGGACAGGGGGTGGTTCTCCGGTCAGTCCCGGCTGCCGTGGTCGCCCACGAGCGTGCCGATCTTCTCACCCTTGACGGCGCGGGCGATATTGCCCTCCTTCAGCAGCTCGAAGACGACGATGGGGAGGCTGTTGTCACGGCAGAGCGTGACGGCCGTCGCGTCGGCGACCTTCAGGTCGCGGGTGATGACGTCGCCGTAGCCGAGCGCGTCGAACTTCACGGCGTCCGGGTTGGTCTTCGGGTCGGAGTCGTAGACCCCGTCCACGCCGTTCTTGCCCATGAGCAGGGCTTCGGCGTCGATCTCCAGGGCGCGCTGGGCGGCGGTGGTGTCGGTGGAGAAGTACGGCATGCCCATACCGGCGCCGAAGATGACCACGCGGCCCTTCTCCAGGTGGCGCACGGCGCGCAGCGGGATGTACGGCTCGGCGACCTGGCCCATGGTGATGGCGGTCTGCACGCGGCAGTCGACGCCCTCCTTCTCCAGGAAGTCCTGGAGGGCCAGGCAGTTCATGACGGTGCCGAGCATGCCCATGTAGTCGGAGCGGGCGCGGTCCATGCCGCGCACCTGCAGTTCGGCGCCGCGGAAGAAGTTGCCGCCGCCGATGACGACGGCGATCTGCGCGCCGTCGCGGACGACGGCCGCGATCTCGCGGGCGATGGCGTGCACCACGTCGGGGTCGACGCCCAGGCCCCCGCCGCCGGAGAAGGCCTCTCCGGACAGCTTCAGCATGAAGCGGCCGCGTACTTTGCCGTCGTCGCTCTTCTCGGCCTTGGTGGTCATGGAGATCTCGCCTCTTCTACGTGGGTCACACACACGAAGAAGGCCATTGCCGGTGGGGGCGTGTTCGCATCCCGTACGCGGCAATGGCCTCCTCGTCAGTTCTGCTGTCGTCCGCCGCCGCACGCGTGTGCGCGGCGGCGGACGGCAACGGCGCGGACGACTGCTGCCGACCCTACCGGGGTCGCGCGTCCGTCGCGGTACGGACTCAGATGCCGACCTTGATGCGCGTGAAGCGCTTCAGGGTGACACCGGCCTCGTCCAGGACCTTCTGGACGGACTTCTTGTTGTCGAGCGCGTAGGGCTGGCCCAGCAGCGTGGCGTCCTTGAAGAAGCCGTTGAGGCGGCCCTCGACGATCTTCGGCAGGGCGGCCTCGGGCTTGCCCTCGGCGCGGGTGGTCTCCTCGGCGACGCGGCGCTCGGACTCGACGACCTCGGCCGGCACGTCCTCCTTGGAGAGGTACTTCGGCGCGAAGGCGGCGATGTGCTGGGCGACGCCCTTGGCGATCTCGGCGTTCGGCTTGTCCAGCTCGACGAGGACACCGATCTGCGGGGGCAGGTCGGGCATCGTGCGGTGCATGTACGCGGTCACGAAGCCGCCGGAGAACTGCGCGAAGCGGTCCAGGACGATCTTCTCGCCGAGGTTGGCGTTGGCCTCGTCCACGAACGCCTGGACGGTCTTGCCGGGCTCGATCTCGGAGGCGAGCAGCGCCTCGATGTCGGCCGGGGCGGCCTTGGCGACGTGCTCGGCGATGGCCTTGGCGACGTTCTGGAACTTCTCGCCCTTGGCGACGAAGTCCGTCTCGCACTTCAGCTCGACGAGGACGCCCGAGGTGTTGTCGTCGGCGATGATCGAGACGACGGCACCGTTCTCGGCAGAGCGGCCCTCGCGCTTGGCGACGCCCTTCTGGCCCTTGATGCGGAGCGCCTCGACGGCCTTCTCGACGTTGCCCTCGGCCTCGTCCAGCGCCTTCTTGCAGTCCATCATGCCGGCGCCGGTGAGCTCGCGGAGCTTCTTGACGTCGGCGGCGGTGTAGTTCGCCATGATTCCGGAATCTCTCTCGAAGTCTGAAGATCTACGGGCCGACGGCGGGGACTGTGTGATCCCCGCCGTCCAGAACCCGAAGGGGGTGAGGGGTCAGGCCTGCTCGGCGTCCGCGGCGGGGGCCTCGGCGGCAGCCTCGGCCGGAGCCTCCGCGGGCGTCTCGGCGGGGGCCTCGGCCGGAGCCTCGGCAGCGGCCTCGGCGGGCTTCTCGGCCTCGTCGGCCTTCTTCTCGCCCTCGAGCAGGTCGCGCTCCCACGCGGCCAGCGGCTCGCCGGCGGCCTTGTCGCCCTTGCCCTCGGTGGCGACACCGGAGCGGGCGATGAGGCCCTCGGCCACGGCGTCGGCGATCACGCGGGTGAGCAGGGTGACGGAGCGGATCGCGTCGTCGTTGCCCGGGATCTTGTAGTCGACCTCGTCGGGGTCGCAGTTGGTGTCGAGGATGGCGACGACCGGGATGTTGAGCTTCCGGGCCTCGCCGACCGCGATGTGCTCCTTCTTGGTGTCCACGATCCAGACGGCGCTGGGCACCTTGGACATCTCGCGGATACCGCCGAGGGTCTTCTCCAGCTTGGCCTTCTCGCGGGAGAGGACCAGCAGCTCCTTCTTGGTGAGGCCGGAGGCGGCCACGTCCTCGAAGTCGATCTGCTCGAGCTCCTTCAGGCGCTGCAGGCGCTTGTAGACGGTCGAGAAGTTGGTGAGCATGCCGCCCAGCCAGCGCTGGTTGACGTAGGGCATGCCGACGCGGGTGGCCTGCTCCGCGATGGCCTCCTGCGCCTGCTTCTTCGTGCCGACGAACATGACCGTGCCGCCGTGGGCGACGGTCTCCTTGACGAACTCGTAGGCGCGGTCGATGTACGACAGCGACTGGAGCAGGTCGATGATGTAGATGCCGTTGCGCTCGGTGAAGATGAAGCGCTTCATCTTCGGGTTCCAGCGACGGGTCTGGTGACCGAAGTGGACGCCGCTCTCCAGCAGCTCCCGCATCGTGACGACGGCCATGGCCGTATCTCCTTGAGTTCTCGGTTGTGCCGCGGAAGCCGGACGGCCTCCACGCCTGACGCCCGCGATGCGCCGTGCCGCTGAGGACCGAGGGGCGCTGCCACGAGCCTGGGGGGCTTCGTGTCGGGGCGTGCGAAGTCGACCCGGTCACCCGGGTCGCCACCAGAAGTGTACGGGACCCGAGGGGCGCCGGGTGACGCGGCTTTCCACAAGCGGGGCGTGGTCCACAGGGCCGGGCGGCGGCCGGTGCCGGTGCGGGACGGTTCCCGTATGCGAGCGAGACGATGCGTGGGTGTGTGTACGTGGGTGGCGGTGCTGTCGGCCGTCGTGCTCGCCGGGCCGTCGCACCCCGGGCTTCCGGGGCCGGCGGACTCGGGCTCGACGGGCTCGGCGGGCTCGGCGGGCTCGGCGGGGGCGGCGATGGTCCCGGTGGCGGATCCTCTGCGGGAGCCGGCGCCGGCGGTGCCGGCTCTGGCCCGGGTCTGGCCGGTCGGCTCCCGGCCCGCCGTCCTGCGGGGCTGGGAGCCCCCGGCGTCCCCGTACGGTCCGGGGCACCGCGGTGTGGATCTCGCCGCACCGGCCGGGACCCCGGTGCGGGCGGTGGCGGCGGGAAGGGTGTCCTTCGCGGGGCGGGTGGCGGGCCGGGGCGTGGTCTCGCTGGAACTGTCGGGGACGGGCGAACCACCCTTGCGGACGACGTACGAGCCGGTGACCGCGTCGGTGGAGAAGGGCGAGGAGATCGCGGCGGGCGAGGTGCTCGGCACGGTCGGGGCGAGCGGCTCGCACTGCACGGGCTGCCTGCACTGGGGCCTGCTGCGCGGCGACGTCTACCTCGACCCGCTCTCCCTGCTCCCGCCCTGGCTGCTCGACACCGGCCCGTCGAGGCTGCTGCCGGTGCTGGGAGTCCCCCTTCCCGGCCGGCCACGGGCCTAGGGTCTTTCGTTCGGCTCAGGCCGGATCAGGGAGCGGGGTCCGGTGCCGTGCATCGCAAGGCGGAGGAGGGCGTCATGGCGGAGCCAGGGCAACCGACGACAACGCGGCGAGGCGTGGTGCCGGGGCCCACGAGCCCGGCCTGAGCCGAACGAGAGGCCCTGGGCCCGCGGCCGGCCGCGCCCGTCCGGCGCCGGGGTGGCTCCCGCCGTCCGGGCGGTCAGCCCCGTACGCCTCGCAGCGCCATGGAGACCGCCGCCTCCGTGATCACCGCCGGTTCCTCCGCCCCGAGCTCGAGGCGCCGCACGGCCGCGTCCACGACCCCCTGCAGCAGCATCGCCGCCAGCCGCGGCTGTCCGTGCCCCAGCTCGCCCAGCGCTTCGACGATCATCGCGACCAGCCCGCCGTGCGCCGCCCGGATCTTCTCCCGTGCCCCGGCGTCCAGTTCGCTCGCGGAGATGGCCACCACGGCCCGGTGCCGCCGGTCGCCGACCAGGTCGAGCTGGGTGCGCACATACGCCTCGATCTTGCCCTCGGGCGTGGCCTCGCGCTCCATCGCCGCCTCGACCTCCGCGGCCCAGACCGGGAAGTCGACGGCGCACAGCTCCTCGACGACCGCCGCCCGCGACCGGAAGTACTCGTAGACGGAGGAACGGGCCAGGCCCGTCCGCTCGGCGAGGGCGGGGAAGGTCAGCGCCTCCGTCCCGCCGTCGGACAGCAGGGAGCGTGCCGCGTCCAGCAGGGCGGCACGCTGCATCGACCGGTGCTCGGCCACGGAGGCCGCTCGAATCCTTGGCACGCCACCACTTTACGGAGGCGCCGCCCCGTGCGGGAGCCGCCCGCCCGGCGCCGGGGGCACCGGGCCGTCGCCGGGCCGGTCGCCGGGCCCTTCGCGGCGGCGGCCGGCCGCGTGGCGTCCGGCGAGGTCAGCGGCCGAATCCCGCCAGTTTCGCCCGCAGTTGCAGTACGGACTTGGTGTGGATCTGGCTGACCCGGCTCTCGGTGACGCCCAGCACATTGCCGATCTCGGCGAGGGTCAGACCCTCGTAGTAGTACAGGGTGACGACGGTCTTCTCCCGCTCGGGCAGAGTGTTGATCGCCCGTGCCAGAAACCGCCGCAGCTCCCGGTCCTCGGCGACCTCGACCGGATTGTCGGCGGCCGTGTCCTCCAGGGTGTCCAGGAGGCTGAGCCGGTCCCCGCCCTCGCCCCCGCCGTGCAGCAGCTCCTCCAGCGCCACCACGTTGGCCAGGGACAACTGGCTGAAGACGGCGTGCAGATCCTCCACCGCGATCCCCATCTCGCCGGCCACCTCGCCCTCCGACGGAGTGCGCCGCAGCCGCGCCTCCAGGGTCGCGTAGGCCCGCTCCACGTTCCGCGCCTTCTGCCGCACCGAACGCGGGATCCAGTCGAGCGCCCGCAGCTCGTCGATCATGGCGCCCCGGATCCGGGTGATCGCGTACGTCTCGAACTTGATCTCCCGGTCGACGTCGAACTTCTCGATCGCGTCGATCAGTCCGAACACCCCGGAGGAGACGAAGTCCGCCTGCTCGACGTTGGGCGGCAGCCCCACGCTCACCCGGCCCGCCACGTACTTCACCAGGGGCGAGTAGTGCAGGATCAGCTGTTCCCGCAGCCGCCCGTCCCCCGTCGCCTTGTACGACCGCCACAGTTCGTCGAGCGTCGAGGGGGCGGGCGGTCGCACGCTGCCACCGTCGCGGGCGGCTGGGGGGATCGCCGCCCGGTCGGGCCCGGAGGTGTGCTGGGGCATTCGTCGCCTTGTGCCGTTCTGCCGTGATCTGGCGCCTGGATCAGGTCGCCGGTCTGCTGTCTGGTTGTCGCTGTTGTCGCCGATCCGCGTGGGGGGTATGCGTGAGCGTAGCGTGACTGGGGTGTCGCGGTGTGCGAAGAGCGGCGGGGTGACCGTGCGCAGATACGTTCCGCTGAACGCTCTGCAGAGGGGACGGCAATCACTCGGTGTGATCACTCGTGTGCCTCAACTACGGGAATTCCCAAGGGCGTAGGGATTCCCCCGGACGGCCGAACACGCTGTGTCAGCGCGGGCTGCGTCCGCCCCGGACCGAGATCATCGCCTGGCGTGTCAACTTCCAGCCGTCGCCGTGTCGTTCGACGTAACCGAGTGCTCGAAGTTCGTACAGTCTCGCGACCGCGTCGTCCTGCGTGGTCTGGGCGCGGCAGGCGATCTCCTCCGCCCCCGCCGCCCCGCGTGCCGGGAGCCCTTCGAGCACCTGCCGGGACCGGGGCTCCAGCAGGTCGGTGGGGAGGACCGGCCCGCGCCGGTCCGGGGCCAGTTCGCCGATGTCACCGACGAGTTCCACCACCTCCGCGGCGTCGGTGACGAGGACGGCATCGCCGCGCAGCAGCTCGTGCACTCCCGCGGACAGTCCGCTGGTGGCCGGCCCGGGCACCCCCATCGTGTGCCGGCCCAGGCGCTGCGCCGCCCGTGCGGTGACCAGCGAACCGCTGCGGAGGGCGGCCTCGACGACCACGGTGCCCCGGGTGAGCGCGGCGATCACGCGGTTGCGCAGGACGAATCTGCTCGCCGTGGGATGGTCGCCCGGCGGCAGCTCCCCGACCACCAGTCCCTGCTCGGCGATCCGGGCGAGCAGCCCGGCGTGCCCGGGCGGATACGGTCGGTCGACACCACAGGCGAGGACGGCCGCGGTCGCCCCGCCGGCACCGAGGGCGCCCCGGTGCGCGGCGCCGTCGACGCCGTAGGCACCGCCGGACACCACGACCCAGCCGCGTTCGGCGAGGCCGGCGGAGAGGGTGGCCGCCATGTGGGCGCCGTACTCGGTGCAGGCGCGGGCGCCGACGACGGCCACCGACCGCAGCGCCCACATGCGCAGGCTGGGCCGGCCGCGCACCCACAGTCCGAGCGGTCTGGCGTCCCCCAGGTCGTCGAGCTGCCGGGGCCATTCGGTGTCGCCGGGCGTCACGAACCGCACCCCCGCCGCCCGTGCGACGGCGAGGTCCCTGCCCGGATCGGCCCGCTCGGCCCGGGCCCGGAGTCCGGCCCACCGCTTCGCGCTCACCCCTGACAGGGCGGTCCCGCCCTCCCGCAGCCGCCGCGCCACTTCCACGGCGCCGTGTTCGCGCACCCACCTTCCGGCGGTCTCGTCACCGGGCTCGATGACCCGGGTGAGGAAGACCCGGCCGAGCAGTTCCGCCTCCGCGGAGCCATTGCCGTCGCCGTCGCCGTCACTGGTGATCATCGCGTCGTCCCTTGTCATGTCAGCGCCCCCAACGCCATGGGCACGCCGCGCGGCACCCCGGTGCGCAGTTGCAGCGCCAGGGCGACGTCCCCAGCGTCGGGCCGGCCGTGGCCGACGAGGTCGGCGACGGTCCAGGCGACGCGCAGGACGCGGTCGAGGCCCCGGGCGGTGAGCACGCCCCGTTCGAGGCTGCGTTCCGCCTCGTCCAGCGCGCCCGGCGCCGCGTGCCAGCGGCTGCGCAGCTCACGGCCGGGCACCTCGCTGTTGGAGCGCCAAGGGGTGCCGGCGAGGCGGGTGGCGGCCCTTTCGCGCGCAGTCCGTACCCGATCGGCGACCGTCGCGGTGGAGTCGCCCCGGGCGCCGTCCCCCGCGAGCTCCCGGCGGGTGACCCGGTCCACCTCGACGCGGAGGTCGACCCGGTCGAGCAGCGGGCCGGACAGTCTTGCCTGGTAGCGGCGGATCGACGCGGGCGAGCATTCGCACAGGCCGTCCCTCTGCGTGAAGCGCCCGCACGGGCAGGGGTTGGCGGCCAGCACCATCAGGAAGCGTGCCGGGAACCGCACGACGCCCGCGCTGCGCGCGATGACGACGTGCCCGGACTCCAGCGGCTGGCGCAGCGCGTCGAGGGCGTGGCTGCTGAATTCGGGGGTTTCGTCCAGGAAAAGCACCCCCCGGTGTGCGAGCGACACCGCGCCGGGCCGGGCCGTGCCGGGGCCGCCGCCGACGAGGGCCTGCATCGTGGCGGAGTGGTGCGGCGCGCAGTAGGGGGCGACGTCGATGAGGGGTTTGCCGGGCGGCAGCAGGCCGGCCACCGAGTGGACCGCGGTGACCTCCAGCGACTCCGCCCGGCCCAGCCTGGGCAGGACGGCGGGCAGCCGCTCGGCGAGCATGGTCTTTCCGGCGCCCGGCGGCCCTTCCAGGAACAGATGGTGCCCGCCGGCCGCCGCGACCTCCACGGCGGTGCGCGCCGACGTCTGGCCGACCACGTCGGCGAGGTCGTGGTCGTGCTGGGCCGCACCCATGCTGTGCATGCCCGTGGCGGCGCCGGTGCCGGGCATGCGCAGGCCGGCCATGAGCGGGTCGGGCCCGCACTGACGGTCCTGCTCCTCCTCCGGGACGGGCTCGTCGGCGAGGACGGCGATCAGCTGGCGCAGGCTGCGTACGCCGAGCACCGAGACACCCGGCACCAGGGACGCCTCGGCGGCGGCGCACTCGGGCACGACGACCTGCTCGTACCCGGCCTCGGCCGCGGCCAGCACCGCCGGCAGGATGCCGCGCACCGGACGCACCCTCCCGTCCAGGCCCAGCTCGCCGATCATCAGGATGTCGGACAGCACCCGCGGATCGATGCGCTCGGCGGCGCCGAGCACTGCTGCGGCGACGGCGAGGTCGAAACCGCTGCCGCTCTTCGGCACGGATGCCGGACTGAGTCCCACCGTCAGCTTCTTCTGCGGCCATTCGGCGCCCGAGTTCACCACCGCCGCCCTGACCCGGTCCCGGCTCTCGCTCAGACTCTTGTCGGGCAGTCCGACCAGCGTGAACGCGGCCACGCCCGGTTCCAGGTCGGCCTGGACCTCGACGACCACGCCCTCGACGCCGACGAGGGCCACGGAACAGGTGCGTGCGAATCCCATCACGCCACCCCCCGCGCGTGCTCGACGACGGGCGCGCCGCGCCGCGGCAGGACCACGCCCACCAGGTCGATGCGGACGCCTCCGGGCGGGGCTCCCCCGTGGGCCTGGATCCAGCGCGCGGCCAGTCGCCGCAGCCGCTCGGCCTTCTCGGGGCCCACCGCGGCCATCGGGTGTTCGAACGAACCGGCCCTGCGGGTCTTGACCTCGCAGACGACCAGGACGTCCCCGTCCCGGGCGACGATGTCGATCTCGCCGGTCCGTCCGCAGCGCCAGTTGCGCTCCAGGACCGTCAGTCCGGCCTCCCCCAGCCGGCGGGCGGCGAGCGTCTCGCCGTACTTGCCCAGCGCACCTCGTGCGTTCATGTCGGCACCACCTCCGGTGCCGACGATCACGCAGACGGGCCGAGCCCGTGACTCACGGTGGACTACTCACCGGTTGTGGAAAACTCCGTCACCCGCCGGGGAGCTCCAGATCGCTCTTGTTCAGCTCCTCGATGTTCACGTCCTTGAACGTCAACACGCGCACCTGCTTCACGAAGCGGGCCGGCCGGTACATGTCCCACACCCAGGCGTCGGCCATGGAGACCTCGAAGAACACCTCGCCCTGGACCGAGTGGACCTGCATCTCGTAGTCGTTGGTGAGATAGAAACGCCGCTCGGTCTCGATCACGTATTTGAACAGACCGACGACGTCGCGGTACTCCCGGTAGAGCTTGAGCTCCATCTCGGTCTCGTACTTCTCGAGGTCCTCGGCGCTCATGGCATGTTCCCCTTCAGCCGTACGATCCACCCATTGTGCGCCAGTCCCGCGCGGCCCTAGACGATTTCGGTGTCCAGGGTCACCGGGGCGGCGGGGGGACCTTCGTCGAGCAGCGTGCGCAGCAGCTCGGCGAGTCTGGTCGGATACACCGTCTCATGCGCCCGGGTCAGTTCCGCACAGGTCCACCAGCGGAATCCGGCGACACTGCGCCGTTCCAGCTCGGTCAGGCCGGCCGCCTCGGTCGCGGTCTGCGCGGTGCGGGCCAGGTAGTACCACTCGTCCTGGTTCCAGCGGCGGCCCGCGAACGGGAAGGAGCACCGGCGCCGCCACAGCACGGGGCCGAGTTCGACCTCGGTGATGCCGGTCTCCTCCTCGAGCTCCCGCCGGGCGGCCTCCTCGCGGGTCTCGTCGCCCTCCACGCCGCCGCCGGGGGTGAACCACCAGTCGTCGGCCGGGTCGTCGGGTTCGTGCCCGTGCAGCAGCAGGATGCGGTCCTCGGGGTCGAGCAGCACCACCCGGGCCACCCTGCGCAGTCCGCCCTCGCCGGTGTCCCGGCCGGCCGGGACCGGCTCAGCGGCCACCGGCGTTCCCCGTCCCGGTCCGGGCGCGGGCGGCCGCGGCCCGCTTGGCGACGGGCCCGTACGCGGCGCCGCCGAGGATCAGCACGGCCCCGGCGACGACCAGCGCGGTCACCGTCCTGAGCGGGCCGGGCGAGGAGACGGCGCCCACCGCCCCGAAGCCGGACGGCCGCTCGAGCATGCCGTTCACGGGCCAGACCACGGCGTCCACGCGCGCCTCCACGGCGGCACTCGCCACGCTGCCTTGCGCGGCGTCGGTGAGGTGGGAGGTGGAGTCCACGGAGCTGCCGCGTTCGTCGCCGAGCAGGAACAGGCGTCCCTCGGGGACGGTCACGGCCGGGAAGCCGCCGCCCTCGGCGAGTGTGCCAGCGGGCAGGTAGGGCTCGTCGATCGCCTTGCCGTTGACCGTGAGGCGGCCCTTCTCGCAGCAGGAGACGGTGTCCCCGCCGACGGCGACGACGCGCTTGATCATGGGGGCGTCGGCCCAGCCGGCGTCCTTGAAGACGACGACGTCGCCGCGGCGGACGTCCGAGCCGTCGATCCGCTGTGCGAGCACCCGGTCTCCGGCGTGGATCGTCGGCGTCATGGAGGTGGTCGGCACGGTGTACGGCCGGTAGACCACCGCTCCCCAGGCGAATCCGCCGAGGAACAGCACCAGGCCCAGCGCCACGGCGAGGCCGGACAGCCGCTGTCCGGCCCTGCTGCCCGCCGGGGCCGTGTTCACGCCGCCGCCGCGCGGGGCCGTACGTGTCGTGCTCTCGCCACCCATGGGTCCGCACCCTACCCGGCGGTACCCGGACGGGGCAGCCCCCTTCCGGGCGCCGGGATCCGCGGACGCGGACGCCAGGAGCCGCGGGGCTCCACCGTGTCCCGGCGGGCTCAGCGGGTCTTCGCGGGGGTGTGCCTGCGGCGGCGCCACCAGAGCACCGGGAGGGCGCCGGCGACCGCCAGGCCCTGGGGGGCGACCGTGAGCGCCGCCGCGGCGGCCTGCTGGTCGTCCAGACCGGCCTGGTCGAAGGTGTCGGGCACGGGCAGGGTGTCCCAGTGGCTGATCGGCCAGGCGACCACGACGGCGCGGCCGACGACCTCCTTCACGGGGACCATGCCGCCGTTGCGGTCCGACTGGTTGTAGCGGGAGTCCCGCGAGTTCTGCCGGTGGTCGCCCATGACCCAGATGGAGCCCTCGGGGACCTTGACCTTGAACTGGCCGCCCTGGTCGTCGACGCTGCACGGGGTGTTGCCCGGGTAGACGTACTGCTCCTTCAGTTCCTTGCCGTTGACCTTGAGCGGCCCGGTGCCGTTGCACTCCACGGTGTCGCCGCCGACCCCGATGACGCGCTTGATCAGGTCCTTCTCGTCCGTGGACGGCATCAGGCCGATCCAGCTGAGGAACGTCTGCAGGGCGTTCGGGTCGGGTGTCGGTTCGCCCGCGAGCCACTGGTCGGGGTCGTGGAAGACGACGACCTCGCCGCGCTCGGGCTCGGACCCGAACCACGGGGTGAGCTTGTCGACGAGGACGCGGTCGCCCTCCGTCAGGGTGTTCTGCATCGATGCGGACGGGATCGAGAACGCCTGCACCAGGAAGGTCTTGATCAGCAGCGCGAGCACCAGCGCGATGCCGATGAGGATGGGCAGTTCCTTCCAGAAGGAGCGCTGCTTACCGGCCGCGGGGGGCGTCGCGGGCGGGTTCGCGCCCACTCCTTCGTCCTCGGTCGTCCTGTTGTGTTCGTCCGTCACCCTGCCGTCCTCGGTCCTGGAGCCGCTCCCGGAGGCCGGGGCGCCGTCCGCCGTCCGGCCGGCCGCTTCCACGGGACGTCCCCGCTGCTCCTCGCCGTCGTGACCGGACCGTGCGCCAACCGCCACATCCCCCACGCCAACTCCTCACTCTCTGCCGCAGCCCGCACCGTGCTCGGCGCAGGCCCACCACTCCCATAACGAGCGGGAGTTCCGCAGGGATCGGGAGTCGGATCATTGTGTTCGGATCGTAGGGGGCAACCCTATGCGACGACGTGGGAGCGGCGACCGGTCCGGAGGCCGCGTCGGGCACGGAGGCGTACGTCCCCGGTTCGTCCAGGGAGGTCCAGTGACCGAACGGCCACGCGATCACCACGGCCCGTCCCACCACTCCGTCCTCGGACACCGTGCCGAAGTCGGCGCCCTGGTGGAAACGGGAGTCGGCGGAGTCGGACCGGTGGTCGCCCATCACCCACAGCCGCCCCTCGGGGACGGTGACGTCGAACGGCGTCGTGGACGGGACGTCGCCCGGGTAGAGGTAGTCCTCGTCCAGGGGGACGCCGTTGACGGTGATCCGGCCCTGGGCGTCGCAGCACTTCACGTGGTCGCCGCCGACGCCGACGACCCGTTTGATGAGGTCCTTCTCGTCGTCGGAGGGCAGCAGCCCGATGAAGGCGAGGCCCTCCTTCACCTGCTCGAGGACGACGGGGTCGTCGTCCTTCCCGGTGGTCTGCTCGCCCTGGAGCCAGCCGCCGGGGTCCCGGAAGACGACGACGTCCCCGCGCTGCGGTTCCGAGCCGAACCACGGGGTGAGCTTGTCCACCAGGACCCGGTCGCCGATCCGGATCGTCTGCTCCATGGAGCCCGACGGGATGACGAAGGCCTGGACGAGGAAGGTCTTCAGGACCAGCGCGATGAGGACGGCGACGCCGATGAGGAGGGGGATCTCCTTGACCGCGCCGCGTCTGCGGCGCCGTCTGACCTTGCGCTGGAGCTTGCGCCGTTCGGCGCGGGTACGGCCGCCGGAGGGCGCGGACCGCCGGGAGCCGGAGGACGCGGACCGCCGGGAGCCGGAGGGCAGCGGGTTCCCCGCGGGGCTGCCGGGCGCTCCCCGGGGCTTGCCCCGGCTACCCATCGGCGCCCTCGGCCGCCGGTTCCGGCACGCGCGCGTACACATCGGGACGGTCGAGGTGCGTGGCGTGCCCGAAGGGCCAGACGATCCAGTCGGCGCGGCCGATCACCGCGTCCACCGGCACCATGCCGCCGCCCGGCGAGCCCAGGCGGTCCCGGGAGTCGCTGGAGTTGCCGCGGTGGTCGCCGAGGACGAACAGGGTGCCGTCGGGCACGACGACGTCGAAGGGCACCGTGGACGGGCGGTCGCCGGGGTACAGGACGGCCGACTCGTCGACCGCGCTGTCGTTCACCCGGACCCTCCCCTCCGTGTCGCAGCACTCCACATGGTCCCCGCCCACACCGACAACGCGTTTGATGTAGTCGCCGTGCCCGAAGAGCCCGGTGCCGTCGAACACGACGATGTCGCCCCGCTGCGGACGGCCGCCGAAGCGGTACGCGACCTTGTTCACGAGGACCCGGTCACCGATTCTCAGCCCCTGCTCCATGGAGCCGCTGGGAATCTGGAACGGCCGCAGCACGAAGGTGCTGACCAGCAGGAGGAACACCAGCAGGACGAGCAGGGTGAGGGTGAGGCGTCCGCCGGGCACCCAGCCGGCGATCCGCCCCGGGAACGCGGAACGCGACCGTTCCTCCGGGCCCGCCGGCTCCGAGGGGTGCTCGGTGCCGGAAGGGCGGGAGGAGCGGTCGCGCTCCGTGGGCTGTGCTTCGGTGTCCATCGCAGCCAGATGCTATCCGGCCGGGTCATGGACCTCGGAGTGCGCTCAGCTCTCGCGCTTCTCCTTGATCTTCGCGGCCTTGCCCCGCAGCTCGCGCAGGTAGTACAGCTTGGCGCGACGGACGTCACCGCGGGTGACGAGCTCGATCTTCTCCACGATCGGGGTGTGCACCGGGAAGGTGCGCTCGACGCCGACGGAGAAGGAGACCTTGCGGACCGTGAAGGTCTCGCGCACGCCGGCGCCCTGGCGGCGGATGACGACACCCTTGAACTGCTGCACGCGGGAGCGGTTGCCCTCGATGACGCGGACGTGGACGTTGACGGTGTCGCCGGGGCGGAAGGCCGGGACGTCGCTGCGCAGCGACGCGGCGTCGACGGAGTCGAGCAGGTGAGACATTTCGTCTGCTTTCTTCGCTGATGCCACAGGTCATCAACGGAAACTCGGTGTTTCGGAAGGAGGGTCGTGCGGGTCGGGACGGGCGTCGTCTCCCCCTGTGGCAGGGGCGCGCTCCGGACGGACGCACAACAGCGGCCTATTGTTCCACGCCCGGCACCCTGCGCCAAAATCGGCCGTACGGCTCCCCGTCCGGATCGGGTTCCCAGCCCAGGATGGAGAGCATCTCGCGGTCCTTCTTGTCGAAGGCCGCGGGCTCGCACCGTTCGATGAGGTCGGGCCGGTTGGCGGTGGTGCGCCGCAGGGCCTCGTCGCGGCGCCAGCGGGCGATCTTCCCGTGGTGACCGCTGAGCAGCACGTCCGGGATGCCGCGCCCGCGCCACAGGGGCGGCTTGGTGTGGACGGGCCCCTCCAGCAGGTTGGCCATGGCGCCGGGGGCGAAGGAGTCGTCCCGGTGGGACTCGGCGTTGCCGAGGACGCCGGGCAGCAGCCGGGCGACGGCCTCGGTGACGACGAGGACGGCCGCCTCGCCGCCGGCCAGGACGTAGTCGCCGATGGACACCTCGTACACGGGCATCCGGGTCGCGTACTCGTCGACGACGCGACGGTCGATGCCCTCGTAGCGGGCGGGAGTGAAGATCAGCCAGGGCCGCTCGGAGAGGTGGACGGCGAGTTCCTGGGTGAAGGGCCGGCCGCTGGGCGTCGGCACGACGAGGACGGGCCCGCCGGAGCCCGACTCGTAGCCGTCGGCCAGGACGGTGTCCAGGGCGTCGCCCCAGGGCTCGGTCTTCATGACCATGCCGGGTCCGCCGCCGTAGGGGGTGTCGTCGACGGTGTTGTGCCGGTCGTACGTCCAGTCGCGCAGGTCGTGGACGTGGACGTCGAGCTGTCCGCGGGCGCGGGCCTTGCCGACGAGGGAGACGTTCAGCGGCTCCAGGTACTCGGGGAAGATCGTGACGACGTCGAGCCGCATCAGGCGTCGTCCCCGGTGGTCCCGCGCGAGGAGGCGATCTCGGCCCGGTCGTCGATCAGGCCCGGCGGCGGGTCGATGACCGCCCGCTGCTCCTCCAGGTCGATCTCGGTGACGATCTCGGAGACGAACGGCACGTAGACCTCGCTGCCGTCCGGGCGCTCCACGACGAACAGGTCCTGGGTGGGCAGGTGGGAGATCTCGGTGATCCGGCCCACCTCGGTGCCGTCCGTGGTCACCACGTCGAGGTCGATCAGCTGGTGGTCGTAGTACTCGTCCTCCTCCTCCGGCCGCTCGTCGGGGTCGACGTCGGCGATCAGGAGGGTGTTGCGCAGCGCCTCGGCGGCGGTGCGGTCGTGGACGCCCTCGAAGCGCAGCAGGAGGCGCCCGCTGTGCACGCGGCCGGTCTCGATGGTGAGGGGGCCGACGGACGCGGGGTCGGTGGCCAGGACGGCGCCGGGGCCGAGCCTGAGCTCCGGTTCGTCGGTGCGGACCTCCACGGTGACCTCGCCCTTGATGCCGTGGGCGCGGCCGATGCGAGCGACTACCAGCTGCACGGTGCTTGGTTCTCCTGTCGGAACTGCGACTCGGACGTACGGCGAGCCGGTCACGGCTCAGACGACTGCGGGCCGGGGACGGCCGTGTGGCCCTCCCCGGCCCGAGCCGGTGCTGCGTTGTGAAGCGTCAGCGGACGTGGTCCACGTCGACGAGGTCGACGCGGACACCGCGGCCGCCGATGGCGCCCACGACGGTGCGCAGAGCGCGTGCGGTGCGGCCGTTGCGGCCGATCACCTTGCCGAGGTCGTCCGGGTGGACCCGGACCTCGAGCACGCGCCCACGGCGCAGGTTGCGCGAGGCGACCTGCACATCGTCAGGGTTGTCGACGATGCCCTTCACGAGGTGCTCGAGAGCCTCCTCGAGCATGCTCAGGCCTCGGTCGACTCGGACTCGGCGGCAGCCTCGTCCTTCTTGTCGGCCTTCTTCTTCGGGGTGATGGCCTCACCCTTGCCCTCGTCCTCGCCACCGAGCGCCTCGAAGGACGGGCGGGCCGCCTTCTCGGCCGGCTGCAGCAGCGGCGCCGGGGCGGGCTCGCCCTTGAACTTCTGCCAGTCGCCGGTCTTCTTCAGGATGGCGAGCACGGGCTCGGTCGGCTGGGCGCCGACACCGAGCCAGTACGCCACACGCTCGGAATCGACCTCCATCACCGACGGGTTGTACGTCGGGTGGTACTTGCCGATCTCCTCGATGGCCCGGCCGTCACGGCGGGTACGGGAGTCGGCGACGACGATGCGGTAGTGAGGCGAACGGATCTTGCCCAGACGCTTCAGCTTGATCTTGACTGCCACGGGAGTGGGTTCTCCTGGATTGACGTGGTTGGGCACGGCGAGCATGCCGCGTGGGGTTGCGGTACCCGAGTGCCCGACGGACGCGTCAGCCGGAGGAGAGAGGGGTCCTGTTCGGCTGTCGAGTACAGCTGGCCATTCTGCCACACACGGCCGGTCTTTCCGACCGAGGGGTCCTGCCCGCGGTCCGGCCGCCGCGGGCGGCCGGACCGTCAGCCCGCGGCGGCGCCGACCGCCTCCGGGATGCGGAACGGCTTCCCGCAGCCGCCGCACACGATCGGGGCCTGCGCCAGGACCGACGGGACGACGCGCACGTTGCGCCCGCAGTCGCAGACCGCCTTCACGCGCACACCGCCCCCGGAGGAGCCGTGCCGGGCGGCCGGGCCGCGGAAGCTGCGGGCCGAGTCGGCCGCGGTCGCGGCGGTGTGGGCCTTCAGCGCCCGCTGGAGGCGGTCGATCGTCGGGCGATAGCGGCGCTTCGCCTCGGGGGTGAGCGTGACCAGCGAGAAACCGCTGCTGGGGTGCGGCTCCTCGGGGTGGTCCAGCCCCAGCTCCTCGGCGATCGCGAGGAACCGTCGGTTGTGGTAGCGGCCGGCACGGGAGGTGTCGCGCACTCCACGCGCGGCGGCGATGCCGTGGACTGCCTCGTGAAGCAGTCGTTCGAAGGAGAGTTCGTGTCCGCAGGCGGACGACGACTCTCCGATCAGGGACTCGGGCGCGGCAAGATCGGGCAGCTCGGAGTGGTGCCGCTGAATGTCGGCCCACGCCTGCGCCAGCTCTGCGGCGAGAACAGGTGGTGTCGTGCTCACGTAATGGCAACGAGCCGGGGTGCCGCTGTGTTCCTATTCCGGGGCATCCCAAATAATTTGCACGTACCCGTCAGTTGCCGCTGATGCGCTGTGACGAGGGCGGGTGCGCTGATCTGCGGAGAAGCCTCGCAGCTCGTACCAAGCCGGTGCGTAGTCCGCCGTACGCGCCGGCGCGTAGACCCTCTCCGCACGCCGGGGCGCGCGGACGCGCGGACGCGCAAGGGACGTTTCGGCCGCCGGCGGAACGGAGGAACGCCACCCGGGCAGGCACAGCGACGGGCGTGACGTTACCGGGTCGGCCGCCGGCCTGCGGCACCGCCCCGCCCCACGGCCGCCCGCGGCCCCGGGGACGTCCGCGCGGCCCGCCCGGCCCTGGCCGGAACGGCCTCTCCGGCACCGTCGCCACCCGCTGTCATCACCGACCGGCACGATCAGGCCATCCGCCGCGGAGCCCGGAAAGGGGCTACCGGGCGTATCCCGCGGCCAGGCGGACGTTACCGGGAAGTGAAATCTCGCCACTCGGACGGGGATCGGGCAAACCGGCCCTCGCTACCACTGGACGCCACGGCGAGCCCGGAGTTACCTGACATACGGGGGGAGTGCGAGCGCACTGCACGGGGGCCATGGAATCGGGCACATCGGCAACGGTCGGCGATTGGGGCACTTTCCTATGACACCTACGCTCGTGCGGCAGCACTCATCCCACGCGAGGGCGACGCCCGGCGTGGACCTGGATGCACGCGCGCGTGACTGGTCCGAGATACAGGAGCGGATGCTCGTACCGCTCTACGAGGCCGTCTACGAGCGACTGGACGTCGGCGACGGCACCCGGATGCTGGGACTGGGCTGCGGTTCCGGGCTGGCCCTGCTGATGGCCGCCTCGCGGGGCGCGGCCGTGACCGGCGTCGAGTCCGGCTCACCGGAGCGCCTGGCCCTCGCACGGCAGCGGCTGCTGCCCGAGGCGCCCGGGGAACGGTCCGGGGAGCGGAGCGTCCCCGCGCGCACGGACGCCCGGATCGTCGAGGGAGACCCCCGCGAGGCACGGGATCCGTCGGCGCCCGCCTTCACCCTGGTGACCGCCTTCGAGCCCATCGGATGCCTCGCGGGCGACTCGGAGGGCCTGGGCGAGCTGCTGGCGGAGGCCACACCGCTCGCCGCGCGCGGAGCGGCCGTGGTGCTGGCCGGCTGGGGCCCGCCGGAGCGGTGCGCCACGACGTCCGTGCTGCGGGTGGCCACCAAGCTGGCGGATCCGCTGCGCAGCGCCGGCAGCTGGCGCCCGGCGCTCCGTGACGACCTGGAGGAGGTCGCCCACCGCGCCGGACTCGCCCCGGACGGCTCCGGACGCGTGGCCTGCCCGTTCGGGTACGCCGACGTCGCCAGTGCGGTGCGCGGACTGCTGTCGACCGGACTGTTCGACGCGGCGATCGCCGCCACCGACCAGGAACAGGTGGACAAGGAGCTCACCGAGGCCCTGCACCCGCACCGGCGTCCGGACGGGACGGTGTGGATGCCGAACGTGTTCCGCTACCTCGTCGCACGCATCCGCTGACGCACCGCCCGCCTCCGCACCGGTCCGCACCGCGTACGGGGGCGGGCGGACTCAGGCCCGCGGGTCGTCCTTCCTCAGCCGGGTGATCCCGGCGATCCGGTAGGCGTCCGCCTCGTCCAGCGTCTCGTCGGCCAGCAGCGCCTCGGCGAGGGCGTCGAGCTGCCCGCGGTGGTCGCGCAGTTTGCGGACGGCCTCCGCGTAGCACTCGTCGACGACCCGGCGCATCTCGTCGTCGATGGCGTTCAGGGTGCCCGGGGCGGCGGCCAGCCCGTAGGCCTGCTGGGCGTCGCCGGGCAGCGCGGAGAGCCGGCCGACCTGCTCGCTCATGCCCCAGCGGCCGACCATGCCGCGCGCGATCCGGGTGACCTGCTCGAGGTCGCTCTCCGAACCGGTCGTGATCACGTCGTACACGACCTGCTCGGCCGCCATGCCGCCCAGCGCGCCGATGATCCGGCCCCGCAGGTACTCCTCCGTGTACGCGTACTTGTCCGCGTCCGGCGTCGACAGCGTCACGCCGAGCGCCCGGCCGCGCGGCACGATGGTGATCTTGCGTACGGGGTCGGCGCCCGGCTGCAGCATGCCCAGCAGGGCGTGGCCGCTCTCGTGGTAGGCGGTGCGCCGGCGCTCCTCCTCGGGCATCACCAGCGGGCGTTCGGCACCGAGCTGGACCTTCTCCAGCGCCTCGGAGAGGTTCGCCTGCGTCACCCGGTCCTGCTTCCGCTTGACCGCGAGCAGGGCCGCCTCGTTGGCGAGGTTGGCCAGCTCGGCACCCGTCATCCCCGGCGTCGTACGGGCGACCTGGGCGAGGTCGACGTCCGGGGCGAGCGGGATCTCGCGGGTGTGGATCTCCAGGATGGCCTTTCTGCCGTCCCGGTCGGGCGGCGAGACGCTCACCACCCGGTCGAAACGGCCCGGGCGGGTCAGGGCCGGGTCGAGGATGTCGGCACGGTTGGTGGCGGCGATGACGATGACGCCCTCGGCGCCCGAGAAGCCGTCCATCTCGGTGAGGATCTGGTTCAGGGTCTGCTCGCGCTCGTCGTGGCCGCCCATGCCGGAGCCACCGCCCCGGGCCCGGCCGATGGTGTCGATCTCGTCGATGAAGATGATCGACGGCGCCACCTTCCGCGCCTCCGCGAACAGCTCCCGCACCCGGGAGGCGCCCACGCCCACGATCATCTCGATGAACTCGGACGCGGACGCGGAGAAGAACGGCACCCCCGCCTCACCTGCCACCGCCCGCGCCAGCAGCGTCTTGCCGGTGCCGGGCGGGCCGGTCAGCAGGACGCCCCGGGGCATCTTGGCACCCATCCGGCGGTAGGCACCGGGATTCTTCAGGAAGTCGACGACGTCGCTGAGCTCGCCCTCCACCTCGTCGATGCCGGCCACGTCCGCGAAGGTGGTGCGCGGCTTGCCCGCCTCCAGCTCGACCGGCCTGGGCGGCGCCTTGCGGCCGAGCATGCCGCCCGCGCCGCCCATCGCCCCGCGCATCCGCCGCGCGATGACGACCCACAGCACGACCAGGATCAGCATCGGGGCCAGCGAGATCAGCAGGTTGGCCAGGAAGCTGCGCTGCTGGACGACCGGTTCGGCGGTGACGGTCACCTTGTGCTCGGTCAGCTCCGCCCAGAGCCGGTCGTCGGCGAAGGTCGGCCGCTCGGTCGTGAACTTGGTGTACGTCCCGTCGCCCTCGGGATTGTCCCGGGCCTTCTTCAGCTGGCCCTGGATCGCGTCACCCTTGGCGTAGATCTTGCTGACGTTGCCCTCGTCGACCTGCCTGCTGAACTCGGTGTACGAGATGGTCGGTTCGTCGCCCTCGTTGAAGAACGACAGCACCAGGTTGGCGATGAGGTAGACGATCAGCGCGGCGAGGACCAGGTTCCACCAGCCGCCGCGCCATCTCCGTCCACCGGAGGGCGGCTTCGGCGGCTCGTCGGGCGTGCCCTCGGTGCGCCAGGGCGGCTCGGGGGCCTTGCGCGGCGGGGAGGGGTTGGTCATACCGGGACGTTACGACAGGAAAGCCGCGCGGGCATGTGCGTGTACGACGCCGGGGGCGCCCCTTCGGCAAGGGGCGCCCCCGGCGTACGACGGTGCGGGCCGTCAGCCCATGAACTTCTTGAACTCGTCCGGCAGCTCGAAGTCCTGCCCGCCCTGCTGCGGCAGCCCGAAGGCACCCCCGCCCTGCGCGGCGGCGGCACGCCGGGCGGCCTCCTCCTGCTCCTGCTGCTTGCGCTTCATCGGGTTGCCGGAGCGCTGCTTGCCCTTGGCCTTCTTCTGCTGCTTCTTCTGCCGGCCGGGTCCGCCGCCCATGCCGGGGATGCCCGGCATACCGGGCATGCCGCCGCCCTGGGCCATGCGGGACATCATCTTGCGGGCCTCGAAGAACCGCTCGACCAGGCCCTTCACCGCGCTGACGTCCACACCGGAGCCCTTGGCGATACGGGCGCGGCGCGAGCCGTTGATGATCGTCGGGTCCTGGCGCTCGGCCGGGGTCATCGACTTGATGATGGCGGCGGTGCGGTCGACGTCCCGCTCGTCGAGGTTGTTGATCTGGTCCTTGATCTGCCCCATGCCGGGCAGCATGCCGAGCAGCTTGGAGATGCTGCCCATCTTCCTGACCTGCTCCATCTGGGCCAGGAAGTCGTCCAGGGTGAAGTCCTGGCCCTTCTTGGACGCCAGCTTGGAGGCCATCTTCTCGGCCTCTTCCTGGCTGAACGTCTTCTCCGCCTGCTCGATCAGGGTGAGCAGGTCACCCATGTCGAGGATGCGGGAGGCCATCCGGTCCGGGTGGAAGGCGTCGAAGTCGTCGAGCTTCTCGCCGTTGGAGGCGAACATGATCGGCTTGCCGGTCACCGAGGCGATCGACAGGGCCGCACCACCGCGGGCGTCGCCGTCGAGCTTGGAGAGCACCACGCCGTCGAAGCCGACGCCGTCGCGGAAGGCCTCGGCGGTGTTGACGGCGTCCTGGCCGATCATCGCGTCGACGACGAAGAGGATCTCGTCGGGGCGGACGGCGTCGCGGATGTCCGCGGCCTGCTGCATCAGCTCCTGGTCGATGCCGAGGCGGCCGGCGGTGTCGACGATCACGATGTCGTGGACCTTGGCCCTGGCGAACTCGATGGAGTCCTGGGCGACCTTGACCGGGTCACCGACGCCGTTGCCCGGCTCGGGCGCGTACACCGCGACGCCGGCGCGCTCGGCGACGACGCTGAGCTGGTTGACGGCGTTGGGGCGCTGGAGGTCACAGGCGACCAGGAGCGGGGAGTGCCCCTGGTCCTTGAGCCACTTGCCGAGCTTGCCCGCGAGGGTGGTCTTACCGGCACCCTGCAGACCCGCGAGCATGATCACGGTCGGCGGCTGCTTGGCGAAGCGCAGGCGGCGGGTCTCGCCGCCGAGGATGGTGATCAGCTCGTCGTTGACGATTTTGACGACCTGCTGCGCAGGGTTGAGCGCCTTGGAGACCTCGGAACCGAGGGCCCTTTCCTTGACGCTCTTGATGAACGCCCGGACGACCGGGAGGGCCACGTCCGCTTCGAGCAGTGCGATGCGGATCTCGCGCGCCGTGGCGTCGATGTCCGCTTCGCTCAGCCGGCCTTTCCCGCGGAGGTTTTTGAAAGTCGCGCTGAGGCGGTCGGAGAGAGTGTCGAACACGGCGGCGTCGGTCCTCGGAGTCGGGGGCAGTCTGAGCGCCTTCCAGGGTATCCGGCTGCGCAGGACAATCGTTCCCGCCCGACGCATTCGGTGTGCGGGAGCCGTGCGGCGGGGGCCGCGTCACCCCCGTAGCGCTTCCTCCAGCGTCCGGGCCACCTTCTCCGCCTCCTCCCCGGGCAGCCGCGTCCCCTCCGGGCGGGTGACGTAGAAGGCGTCCACGGCGTTGGAACCCAGCGTCGACACATGCGCGCTCCGTACCCGCACCCCCGCCCCCTCCAGGGCCCGGCCGATGCGGAACAGCAGGCCGGGCGCGTCCTGGGCGCGGACCTCGATCACCGTGGCGTGACGGGAGGCGGCCGGCTCCACGGTGACCCGGGGCGGGGGCGGGACCACGCCCCGGCGGCGCGGGTGGGCGGCGTCGCGCTCGGCGAGGCGGGACGCGATGTCCAGGGTGCCGTCGAGGGCACGGACGAGGTCGGCGCGGAGCCTGGCGGCCTGCGGCAGGGAGCCGTACTCGGCGGCGACCCGCCAGGCCAGCAGCAGGACGGAGCCCGCCACGCCGTCGGGCAGGGGCAGGGAGCGCAGCTCGGCGGTGCGGACGGTCAGGCGGTGCAGGGCCAGGACGCCGGCGACGGCGGGGAGCACGCCCGGCCGGTCGGGTACGGCGACGAGCAGCTCCACGCCGAGGGGTTCCCGCTCGGCGGCCGGCGGCTCGGTCCGGGCCCGCAGGGCCAGCACCGGGCCGCCCGTGCGGAGCGCCTCGACGGCGAGGCGTTCCTGCTCGGCGGTGGGCGCGGGGGTCTCCGGTTCCTTCAGGGGCTCCCCTGCGAGGACCGCCGAGACGCGTGCGACCAGGTCGGCGACGAGGCAGGCGCGCCAGGCCGACCAGGCGGCCGGTCCGGTGGCCAGCGCGTCCGCCTCGGTCAGGGCGTGCAGCAGTTCCAGGGTGCCCTGGGTGCCGACCGCCCCGGCTACCGCGCGGACGGTGGCCGGGTCGTCGAGGTCGCGCCGGGTGGCGGTCTCGACGAGCAGCAGGTGGTGGCGGACGAGGGTGGCGAGGACGGTCGCGTCCGCGTGGTCGAAGCCGATGCGGACGGCCGTGTCCCGGGCGATGGTCTCCCCCGCCACCGAGTGGTCGCCGGGCCCGCCCTTGCCGATGTCGTGCAGCAGGGCGGCGACCAGCAGCAGGTCGGGCCGGTGGACGCGGCGGGCGAACCCGGCGGCGCGTACGGCGGTCTCGATCAGGTGCCGGTCGACGGTCCACAGGTGCACGGCGTTGCGCTGCGGGCGGCAGCGCACCCGCTCCCAGCCGGGCAGCAGCCGGGTGATCAGACCCTCGGCCTCCAGGGCCTCCCACACCTCCACGGTGGGCCGCCCGGAGCCCAGCAGTGTCACCAGCTGTTCCCGTGCCTCCGCGGGCCAGGGCACGGGCAGGGGGCGCGCGGTGGCCGCGAGGCGCCGTACGGCGTGGCGGGAGAGGGGGAGACCGGCCTGTGCGGCGGCGGCCGCGGCGCGCAGGGGCAGTACGGGGTCGCGTTCGGGACGCGCGGTGCGGGCGAGCACCGCCTCGCCGTCCTGTTCGACGACGCCCTCGGCGAGCGGGGAGCGTTCGGCGCTCTGCCGGCCCGCGCCCAGTACGGCGCGCAGGCGGGGCCGTACGGATCGCGCCCGCAGCACGCGTCCCACCTCGCGCCAGGTGACGTCCCCGGCGTAGGAGATGACGCGGGCGGCCTCGTAGACCTGCCGCAGCAGCGTGTCGGCGTCGGGCAGGCCCAGGGCGGCGGCCACCTGGTCCTGCTCCTGGAGGGCCAGCCGGTCGGTGGCCCGGCCCGTCGCCAGGTGGAGGGCGTCGCGTACGTCGAGCAGGCGGCGCCGGGCGTCGGCGAGGCCCTCGCGGGGGGCGTCGGCGAGCCAGGAGGCGGCGACGGCGCGCAGGGCGGTGGCGTCGCGCAGGCCGCCGCGGGCCTCCTTGAGGTCGGGTTCGAGCAGGTACTGCAGCTCGCCCTGGCGTTCGGCGCGCTCGGCGCACAGGTCCCGGAGTCCGGGGAGGCGCCGGGGTGCCTGGTTGCGCCAGTCGGCGAGGACGGCGGTGCGCAGGGAGGCGGTGAGGGAGAAGTCTCCGGCGAGGTGGCGGGCGTCGAGGAGGCCGAGCTGGACCCTGAGGTCCTCACCGGCCGTCCGTCTCGCCTGTGCGAGGGTGCGCACCGAGTGGTCGAGGGCGATCCCGAGGTCCCAGACGGGGTACCAGAGGCGGTCGGCGAGGGCGGCGACCGCCTTGTCGTCGCCGCCGTCGTGCAGCAGGAGCAGGTCGAGGTCGCTGCGCGGGGACAGCTCGCCGCGTCCGTAGCCGCCGACCGCGACGAGCGACACCCCGCGGAGCCCGTCGGCGCCCGCGGCGAAGAGGCCGGCCAGCCAGTGGTCCGTCAGTGCGGCGAGGGCCGTACGGCGCGGCGGCCCGGGCCGCGTCTCCTCGGTGAGGAGGCGCAGCCGGGCCGCCGCGTAGCCGCCGGGTCCCGGGTCCACTGCTTCGTCGGTCACGTCCGTTCGCGTCATCCGGCGGCTCCTGTTCCCTCGTCCCGGTTCAGAGCGCGTCGGGGCCGCGCTCGCCGGTGCGGACCCGTACGGCCGTGTCGACGGGGACGGACCAGACCTTGCCGTCGCCGATCTTGCCGGTGCGGGCGGCCTCGACGACGACGTCGATCAGCTGGTCGGCGTCGTCGTCCTCGACCAGTACCTCGATGCGGATCTTGGGTACCAGGTCGACGGTGTACTCGGCGCCGCGGTAGACCTCGGTGTGGCCGCGCTGGCGGCCGTAGCCGCTGGCCTCGGTGACGGTGAGGCCGTGGACTCCGAAGGCCTGGAGGGCCTCCTTGATCTCGTCGAGCCGGTGCGGCTTGACGACGGCGGTGATGAGCTTCATGCGTCCACCTTCTTGCTCGGGATCTGCCCGGCCGCGGAGGCGGCCGGCGCGGCGGCCGTCCGGGCGGTGCCACCGCCGGCGCCGCTGAAGTCGTACGCGGTCTCGGCGTGCTCGGCGCGGTCGATGCCGGCCACCTCGTCGTCCTCCGTCACCCGCATGCCGATCGTCCTGTCGAGCAGGAGGGCGAGGAGCGCGGAGACGGCCAGGGAGTAGGCGAGGACGCCGAAGACGCCGGCGCACTGCTTCCAGAACTGGTCGAGGCCGCCGCCGTAGAACAGGCCCTGGACGTCGGACTGGCCCTTGCCGCTGGCGAAGAGGCCGACGAGCAGGGAGCCGGCGATGCCGCCGACGAGGTGGACGCCGACGACGTCGAGGGAGTCGTCGTAGCCGAAGCGGTACTTCAGGCCGACGGCCATGGCGCACAGCACGCCGGCGACGGCACCGACGGCGATCGCGCCGAGCGGGGAGACGGCGCCGCCGGCCGGGGTGATGGCGACGAGGCCCGCGACGGCGCCGGAGGCGGCGCCCAGCGTGGTGCAGGCGCCGTGGCGGATCTTCTCGTAGGCGAGCCAGGCCAGCATGGCCGCGCCGGTGGCGACCTGGGTGTTGACGAACATCAGCGCGCCGACGCCGTCGTCGTTGCCGAGCCAGGAGCCGGCGTTGAAGCCGAACCAGCCGAACCAGAGCAGACCGGCGCCGAGCATGACCAGGGGCAGGCTGTGCGGGCGCATCGGGTCCTTCCCGAAGCCGGCCCGCTTGCCGATGACGAGGATCACGCCGAGCGCCGCGGCGCCGGCGTTGATGTGCACGGCGGTGCCGCCGGCGAAGTCGATCACGCCGAGCTCGAAGGCCCAGCCGCCGGCGCCCCAGACCCAGTGGGCGACGGGGAAGTAGACGACGGTGGCCCACAGGGCGACGAACAGGGCCCAGGCCGTGAACTTCACGCGGTCCGCGAGGGCGCCGCTGATCAGGGCGGGGGTGAGGACGGCGAACATCATCTGGAAGACCAGGAAGACGAAGACCGGGATGGTGTAGCCGTCCCACAGCTCGGTCAGGCCGATGTCGCTCAGGCCGACCCAGCCGGAGTTCCAGCCGACGATGCCGCCGGAGTCCGTGCCGAAGGCCATGGAGAAGCCGTAGAGCACCCACAGGACGGTGACGATGCCGAGGCTGATGAAGCTCATCATCAGCATGTTCAGGGTGCTCTTGACCCGGACCATGCCTCCGTAGAAGAAGGCCAGCGCCGGCGTCATGAGCATCACCAGGGCGGAGCAGATGAGCATGAAGCCCGTGTTGGCGGCGGAGAGCTGGGTCTCCGCGGCGAGCGTGATGGCTGGAGCCATCGGCGTCTCCTCGTCGTTGTACGGCCCCGTGCGGGCGAAGCCTGGGCGGGCGGGTGAGGGGGTTGGCCGGTTGTGCGCCTGAGATTGACGCAGCGCCGTTTCGGTGGGCGCCCCTCGTTGTTTCGCCGCCATGACGAAGGCGCGGTGCGTGTTACGCGTGGATGAACTGCCGGTTCGCGGGCCGGGTCACGGATATCGTGACGCGGCCTTCCCGGCGACGGCCGCAACCATCGACCGAGCAACCCCCACGGCGGGCAACCACCTCCGCGAGAGCGGTGCCGGCTCGGGCGCAGAAGGAAGCCGGCCGCGGACGGCCTCCGAATGACCTGGCATGGGGGAGCCGAGTCGGGCAGTTCGGGAGGGCCGGCCGCGGCCGGGGTCGGTGGGCGGTCAGACCGCTTCGGCGGTCTCGGGCAGGTCGACGGCGAGCCGCGCGGTGAGGTCGGTGACCTCGGCGAGGTCGCCGAAATCGCGTACGGCCGTGTCGACGGTCTTGCGGATGCGGGTGTTGACGCGTTCGGAGCGGACCTTCTTGGCGATCGCCATGGCCTCGGTGGCGAGGACGGTGCTCTCCTCGGGTTCGCGGCGCAGCAGGTGCACGGTGGCCATGCCGATCAGATTCAGCGCGTAGGAGCGCTGGTGTTCCTGGTCCTTGGCGAACAGCTCGACGGCCCGGCGCATCAGCGGTTCGGCCAGGGAGGCGTAGGTGGGGCTGCGGCCGGCGACGTAGGCGAGGTCGCGGAAGGAGTGGCTGTTCTCGCCGTGGAGCTCGGCCTCGGAGAAGAAGCGGATCCAGTCGGGCTCGGGCTCGTCCCACTCGTCGGCCTCGGCGAAGGTGTCCTCGGCCATGCGGACGGCCCGCTTGCAGCGGCCGGGCTGCCCCATGTTGGCGTAGGCGCGGGCCTCCAACGCGTACAGCATGGACTGGGTGCGGGGGCTCGCGCAGTCGCGGCTGCCGTACTGGGCGAGGTGGATGAGCTCCAGGGCGTCGTCGGGCCGGCCGAGGTGGATCATCTGGCGGCTCATGCTGGAGAGGATGTAGGAGCCGAGCGGCCGGTCCCCGGCCTCCTTGGCGGCGTGCAGGGCGAGCACGAAGTACTTCTGCGCGGTGGGCTGGAGGCCGACGTCGTACGACATCCAGCCGGCCAGCTCGGCGAGCTCGGCGGCGACCTTGAACAGCTTGGCGCGGGTGGTCTCCGTCTGTGGTTCCTGGAGAAGGTCGGTCACCTCGTGCAGCTGACCGACGACCGCCTTGCGGCGCAGGCCGCCGCCGCACTGGGCGTCCCAGCGGCGGAACATCACGGCGGTGGACTCGAGCAGGTCCAGCTCCGGCTTGGAGAGCCGGCCGCGCGCTCGCGTGGCGGGTGCCGTCCCGCGTTCGGACGGAGGGGCGGGGGGCGAGGGGACGAGCCAGCGCTGCATGGGCTCGATGAGGGACGGGCCCGCGGAGAGGGCCAGCGAGCTCCCGAGGAAGCCGCGCCGCGCCAGCATCAGGTCGCTGCGCGAGAACTCGCTGAGCAGGGCCACGGTCTGCGGACCCGTCCAGGGCAGGTCGACGCCGGTCAGGGAGGGCGCCGGGCGGGTGCTGCGCAGGCCCAGGTCCTCGACGGAGACGACGACGCCGAAACGCTCGGAGAACAGCTCGGAGAGGATCTTCGGGATCGGTTCGCGCGGGTTCTCGCCGTCGAGCCAGCGGCGTACGCGTGAGGTGTCCGTGGAGATGTGTCCGGCGCCGAGCTGGCGGGCCCTGCGGTTGACCTGCCGGGCCAGCTCGCCCTTGGACCAGCCGCTGCGCGTGAACCACGAGGTGAGCAGCTCATTGGGGCGCTTGTCAGCGTGCGTCGCGCTGCTCGCGCTCCTGCCGCCTTCGCCGTTGCCGCTCACTGGAACGCCCCCATCCCTCGAGACCATCTGTCGCCGAGTGCGCCAAGCCCTATCAGAATGCCGGTGCCTCATACCCGCCGTTCGGCCCACATCACTCTCCGAACGGAAACCCGGGTTGCCTCCGGCATACCCACACGTGCATGTGCCCAAGGCTCCGTGCACACAAAGTAATCCCTCGATCACGCGCACGGCCATGGCGATTCGAGAATCGCCACCATTCGCCACCCCTTCGGATGAACCTAGAGTGACCCGCACGCGATTCACTTGACATAGGCCGACCGGGGATCGGCGCACCGGTGCACTGTGGGGCGCGCGCCGCCGTGCGCACCACCTGAGGCGCTTCCGGACGCCGCCTGAACGGCGCCGCACCGGGGAAGCCGGAAACAGGGAGTCACCGGTTGCGTCCGCTGCGTAACCGCCGCTGCGTCGGACCCGTTGGAGGGGGCATGGGCTTCACGATCGGCATCGGCACCAGTCGGGGTTCGCGCGAGATCCGGTCCGGCGCGCGCCGACGCGGGCGCGCGTCGGAGGTCACCGCCGTGGCCGAGTTCACAGGGCTGTGGGGCTGGGACGTGGTCCCGGGGGCCCGGGTGAGCGGCGGCGTCTGCTCCTGCGGCCGGTCCGGCTGTCCGGCGCCGGGCGCGCATCCGCTGGGCTTCGCACCCGAGCTGCCGGCCGGGTCGACACTGGACGAGGCGAGCGCGGCTTGGGCCGAGTTCCCGGGTGCCGCGGTGATGCTGCCGGTGGGGCGGACGTTCGACGTGATCGAGGTGGCCGAGGGGGTCGGGCGCCGGGCGCTGGCCCGGCTGGAGCGCATGGGCCTGCCCCTCGGCCCGGTCACGGTGGCTCCCGAGGGCCGCGCCCACTTCTTCGTCGCCCCCGGCGCAGCCGCCGAACTGCCCCGGCTGCTCTACCGCATGGGCTGGGACGCCCCGTCCGCCCTCGATCTGCGCGGCCTCGGCCCCGGTGCGTACATCACGGCCCCGCCCTCTGGCCGGGGCGGGCTGGGCCCGGTGCGCTGGCTGCGTCCGCCCTCCCTCGACTCGGCGACGGAGCCGCCGGAGGCGCGGCTGCTCCTGGGCACCCTGGCGTACGTGGCCCACCGGTCACGGGCGTAGGCGGTCTGTCCTCCGGCCCGGTACCGTGCCGGCCCGGTGTCCGCCCGGCACGGCGAAGCGCCCGTCCCCCGACTGCACCTCGGGGGGCGGGCGCTTCCTCGTGCGCGTACCGGCACCGGGCCGGCGCGGTCTCACTCGCCGATGAGCGCGTCCACGAACGCCGCCGGCTCGAACGGCGCCAGGTCGTCGGCGCCCTCGCCGAGCCCGATCAGCTTGACCGGCACGCCCAGCTCGCGCTGCACGGCGACGACGATGCCGCCCTTGGCCGTGCCGTCGAGCTTGGTGAGGACGATGCCGGTGATGTTGACCACCTCGGCGAAGACGCGGGCCTGGATCAGGCCGTTCTGGCCGGTGGTGGCGTCGAGCACCAGCAGCACCTCGTCGAGCGGGGCCTGCTTCTCCACCACGCGCTTGACCTTGCCGAGCTCGTCCATGAGGCCGGTCTTGGTGTGCAGGCGGCCGGCGGTGTCGATGAGCACCACGTCGGCGCCGACGTCCTTGCCCTCCTTGACCGCGTCGAAGGCGACGGAGGCGGGGTCGCCGCCCTCCGGGCCGCGCACGGTGTGGGCGCCGACCCGCTCGCCCCAGGTCTGCAGCTGGTCGGCGGCGGCGGCGCGGAAGGTGTCGGCGGCGCCGAGGACGACGCTGCGGCCGTCGGCGACCAGGACCCGGGCGAGCTTGCCGGTGGTGGTGGTCTTGCCGGTGCCGTTGACGCCGACGACCATCACGATGCCGGGCTTGCCGGTGGCGGGCTCGGTCTTGACCTCGCGGTCCATGTCGGGGCCGACCAGCGTGATCAGCTCCTCGCGCAGCAGACCGCGCAGTTCCTCGGGCGTACGGGTGCCGAGCACCTTCACGCGCTCGCGCAGCCGCTCCACCAGTTCCTGGGTGGGCTGCACGCCGACGTCGGCGGTGAGCAGCGTGTCCTCGATCTCCTCCCAGGTGTCCTCGTCGAGGTGCTCACGGGAGAGCAGGGTCAGCAGGCCCTTGCCCAGCGCGTTCTGCGAGCGGGAGAGGCGGGCGCGGAGCCGGACCAGACGGCCGGCGGTGGGCTCGGGGACCTCGAGCTGCGGGATCTCGAGCTCTTCGACGACGGGCGGTTCCTCGACGGTGGCGGTGCCGCCGGCCGCGAGGTCCACCTCCTCTATCGTCCGGCGCGGTTCGTCGCGCGGCGTCTCGGCCTCGTCGCCGACGTGCGGCTCGGCCGGAGGGGCGGTGATGTCGGGCGTCGAGGGAGGCGGTGGCGGGGGCAGCTGCTTCTTGCGGCGACTGCCCACCACCAGCCCGCCGAGCGCGCCGATCACGACCACGGCGATGACTACAGCAAGGATGACGATTTCCATAACGGCTCCAGTATGCGCGACCCCTGCCCCGGCCCTTCGTTGCCGACGGGGCAGGCGTGGCACGGAACGGGATGCCGTCCGGGCCCCGGAGAGCGGCGGCGGGATCACCGTCCGGTGCCGGGAGGGCCGCCCGGTGCGGGCGCGGAAGACCGCCGCCCCCGGTCCGGTGGTGACCCGGGCCGGGGGCGGCGGACGGTGCGGGGAGAGGGCAGCGGGGACTTGGCCCTTCTCCCCGGGTACGGGGCGGGCGGTCAGCCCATCTCCTCCAGGGCCTTGCCCTTCGTCTCCTTCACGAACTTCAGGACGAACGGGATGGAGAGCGCGGCGAAGATCGTGTAGATCACGTAGGTGCCGGAAAGATTCCACTCGGCCAGCGACGGGAAGCTCGCGGTGATGGCCCAGTTGGCGATCCACTGCGCGGCGGCGGCCACGCCCAGGGCGGCGGCGCGGAGCCGGTTCGGGAACATCTCGCCGAGGAAGACCCAGACGACCACGCCCCAGGACAGGGCGAAGAAGAGCACGAACAGGTGGGCGGCGATCAGGGCGACCCAGCCCTGGGTGGCCGGGAGCTTGCCGTCGACCAGGTCGAAGGAGAAGGCCCAGGCCTCCAGCGCCAGGCCGATCACCATGCCGACCGAGCCGATGATCGCGAGCGGCTTGCGGCCGACGCGGTCGACGAAGATCATCGCGATCACGGTGCCGACGATGTTGATGATCGACGTCGTGAACGAGTAGAAGAAGGAGTCCGTCGGGTCGACGCCGACCGACTGCCACAGCGTCGAGGAGTAGTAGAACGCGACGTTGATGCCGACGAACTGCTGGAAGACCGACAGGCCGATGCCGATCCAGACGATCGGCTTGAAGAAGAAGCTGCCGCCGAGCAGGTCCTTGAAGGAGGACTTCTCCTCGCGGTGCATCGCGGTCTCGATCTCGGTGACGCGGGCGTCGAGGTCCACGTCCTTGCCCTCGACCTCTTCGAGGATCTGGCGGGCGCGGTCGTGCTTGCCGACGGAGATCAGGAAGCGCGGGGACTCCGGGATGGCGAAGGAGAGCAGGCCGTACAGGACGGCCGGGACGACCATGACGCCGAGCATGACCTGCCAGGCCTCCAGGCCCATCAGCTCACCGCGCTGGTCGCCGCCGGCGGCGTTCAGCAGACCCCAGTTGACCAGCTGCGACACCGCGATGCCGACGACGATCGCGGCCTGCTGGAAGGAGCCGAGCCGGCCGCGGTAGGCGGGCGGGGAGACCTCGGCGATGTAGGCCGGGCCGATCACCGAGGCCATGCCGATGGCGAAACCGCCGATGACGCGCCACATGGCGAGGTCCCACAGCGCGAAGGGCAGTGCGGAGCCGATGGCGCTGACGGTGAACAGGACGGCGGCGATCTGCATGCAGCGGATGCGGCCGATGCGGTCGGCGATGCGGCCCGCGGTGGCGGCGCCGATGGCGCAGCCGATCAGCGCGATGGCGATGACCTGGGCCAGCATCGCGGAACCGACGTCGTAGCGGTCCCGGATGGCCTCGACCGCGCCGTTGATCACGGAGCTGTCGTAACCGAAGAGGAAGCCGCCCATCGCGGCAGCCGCCGCGATGAAGATGACGTGCCCGAGATGTTCGGGGTGAGCCGTCCTGGCTCCGGGACTGGGTGCCTGCGATGTGCTGGCCACGTGTACTCCTCGGGCTACCGGCAACGCTGCCGGGGTGGTTCGCCTTCGAGATGCCACTGAAAGGGACCTGAAGGTAAAAGCAACGTTGCAGAGACTATGCCTTCAAGTTTCGAAGTCAATAGGGAAGGAGATGTGAGTTATCCGATGAAGTCGTCACCGATGTGTTCAACAGTTGAAGCCAAGGGGTCCGTTCTGTGGCCTCTTACGCGGGCTGTCGCAGGCGCTGGCTGATCACCTTCGACACTCCGTCGCCCTGCATCGACACGCCGTACAGCGCGTCGGCGATCTCCATCGTCCGCTTCTGGTGCGTGATGACGATCAGCTGCGAGGCCTCCTGCAGCTCCCGCATGATCCCGATCAGCCGCTGCAGGTTGGTGTCGTCCAGCGCCGCCTCGACCTCGTCCATGACGTAGAACGGGCTCGGCCGCGCCTTGAAGATCGACACGAGCAGCGCCACGGCGGTCAGCGAGCGCTCCCCGCCCGAGAGCAGCGAGAGCCGCTTGACCTTCTTGCCCGGGGGCCGTGCCTCGACGTCCACGCCCGTGGTGAGCATGTTGTCGGGGTCGGTGAGCACCAGACGGCCCTCGCCGCCGGGGAACAGCCGGCCGAACACGCCCTCGAACTCCCGGGCGGTGTCCCGGTAGGCCTCGGTGAAGACCTGCTCGACGCGTTCGTCGACCTCCTTGACGACCTGCAGCAGGTCGGCGCGGGTCTTCTTCAGGTCCTCGAGCTGCTCGCTGAGGAACTGGTGCCGTTCCTCCAGCGCCGCGAACTCCTCCAGGGCCAGCGGATTGACCTTGCCGAGCTGCTGGTACGCCCGTTCGGCCGCCTTCAGCCGCTTCTCCTGCTCGGCCCGGACGAAGGGCCGGGGGCGGCTGCGCGGGTCGTCGCCCGCGGCGGGACCGCCGTCGGATCCGGTGTCCGGAAGCTGCTCGCCCTCGGCGGCGGGCGAGGGCGGTACCAGTCGATGCGGCCCGTACTCGGCCACGAGTCCCGCCGGTTCCACACCGAATTCCTCCAGCGCCTTGGTCTCCAGCTGCTCGATGCGCAGCCGCTTCTCGGCGCCGAGTACCTCGCCCCGGTGAACTGAATCCGTCAACTTGTCGAGCTCGGCCTTGAGGTCGCGTCCGGCGGTGCGCGCGGCGGCCAGCTCCTGCTCGCTCCGGGCCCTGGCCGCTTCGGCGGCGGTGCGTTCCTCGTCGGCGCGCGCCAGCGAGACCTCGACGTGCGCGAGCAGCTGCCGGGCACCCGCGGCGACGGCCCCGGCGACGGCCGCCTCGTGCCGCAGCCGCGCGCGCCGCTGCTCGGCGCGTGCGCGTGCCTCGCGTTCGGCGCGGGCCGCCCGGTCGAGGGAGTCGGCGCGTCCGGCGAGCGCCTTGACCCGCTCCTCGTGGGTCCGGGCCTGGAGACGGGCCTCCATCTCGGTCTGCCGCGCGTTGGCGCCTTCGGCGGCGAGCCGGTCGCGCACGGAGGTGTCGGGTTCCTCCTCGAGCGGCGTCTCCTCGGCGACGGCGAGCCGCTCGGCCAGTTCCTCGGCCTCCGTGAGCGCCGCCTCCAGCGCCTCCTGGGCCCGCTGTGCCGCGGCGGCGGACCGCTCGGCCTCGCCTGCCGCGCCCCGCGCCTGCCCGGCGAGGCGGCCGAGCTGCTGGGCGAGGGACGACTTCTCCCGCTCGGCGGCCCGGCGCCGCTCCCCCAGCTCCTCGACGAGCGCGGCGCACTCCCGGCGCCGTCCGGCGGCCGTCTCCTGCGCCTTCGCCAGTTCCGCGCACCGCACGTCCAGTTCCGCCAGCGCGGCGGCGGCCTCGTCCACGGACGCCTGCACCTCCAGCAGGCTGGGCGCCCCGGCGGACCCGCCCAGAGCGAAGTGGGCGCCCAGCAGGTCGCCCTCGGCGGTGACGGCGGTCAGGCCGGGGTGGGTCCGGACGAGGTCCTCGGCGTCCTCCAGGGTGGCGACGACGACGATCCCGCGCAGCAGCCGCCGCACGGCGGGCATCAGCTCCGCGGGCCCGCGTACGAGATCGGCGGCGTACGGCGGCCCGTCCCCGCGCGGCTCCCGCGGTACGTCGTCGGGGGCGCCGGCGACCAGCAGCGCGGCCCGTCCGGCGTCCTGCCCGCGCAGCAGGCGGATGGCGTCGGCGGCGGCGGCCGGGGAGGTCACCGCGAGGGCGTCGGCGGCGGCTCCGAAGGCGGCGGCCAGGGCGATCTCGTGCCCCGGTGTCACGGTCAGCAGGCCGGCGGCCGGGCCCAGCAGTCCGGCGAGGCGTTCCTGCGCGGCGAGCAGCGCGCCGGTGCCGTCCTTGCGGCGCAGGCCCAGGGCGAGCGCGTCGTGGCGGGCCCGTGTCGCCGCACGCTCGCGCTCCGCCGCGGTGGCCTCCTCGCGGGCGGCGCCCAGGGCCGCCTCCGCCTCGGCCAGCCGCCGCTTGGCGGCCTCGTGCCGCTCGGCCAGTTCCTCGTCGCCGGCGTCGAGCCCGTCGGCCTCGGCCCGGAGCGCCTCGTACTCCTCCTGGGCGGCGGCGGCGCGTTCCCGCGACTCGTCGCGGGCGGCGGCCAGCCGCTCGATCTCCGCCTGCGCGGCGGCGGCGCGCGAACGGGCGGCGGCGGTCTGTCCGCCGAGCCGGGCCAGTCCTTCGCGCCGGTCGGCGACGGCACGCGCGACGTCCTTGAGACGGCGTTCCTCGAGGGCCAGCTCGCGTTCGAGGTCGGCGCGGCGGGCGACGGTGTCCTCCAAGGCCCGCTCGGCCGCCTCCAGGGCCGCTTCCAGTTCGGCCTCCTGCTCGCGGATGCGGGCGGCCTCGCGTTCCAGGTCCTCCGGGTCGCGGCCGCGCCGTTCCTCGGGGGGCGCGGAGGTGGCGCTCTTCACCCGGGCCTCGGCCAGGGAGATCGTGCCGCGCACCCGTTCGGCGAGCTGGGACAGCTCGTACCAGGTCTGCTGGGCCCGCTGCAGGCGCGGGGTGAGACGGCGGACCTCGTCCTCCAGCTCCGCCTCGCGCCGCAGGGCCCTGCCCAGTTCCCGTTCGGCGGCTTCCTTGCGTTCCTTGAGGGCGGCCTCGTCGGCGATCTCGGCCTCCAGCGCCTCACGCAGCCGGACGAGGTCGTCGGCGAGGAGGCGCAGACGCGCGTCACGCAGGTCGGCCTGGATGACGGCGGCCCGGCGCGCGACGGCGGCCTGCCGGCCGAGCGGCTTGAGCCGGCGGCGCAGCTCGTCGGTGAGGTCCTGCACGCGCGCGAGGTTGGCCTGCATCGCGTCCAGTTTCCGGAGCGCCTTCTCCTTGCGCTTGCGGTGCTTGAGGACGCCGGCGGCCTCCTCGATGAAGGCGCGGCGGCCCATGGGGTCGGCGTGCAGGACGGAGTCGAGCTGGCCCTGGCCGACGATGACGTGCATCTCGCGGCCGATGCCGGAGTCGGACAGGAGTTCCTGGATGTCGAGGAGACGGCAGGTGTCGCCGTTGATCTGGTACTCGCTGCCGCCGTTGCGGAACATGGTCCGCGTGATGGTGACCTCGGCGTACTCGATGGGCAGGGCGCCGTCGGAGTTGTCGATGGTCAGGGACACCTCGGCCCGGCCGAGCGGCGGGCGGCCGGTGGTGCCGGCGAAGATGACGTCCTCCATCTTGCCGCCGCGCAGCGATTTGGCACCCTGTTCGCCCATGACCCAGCTGAGCGCGTCGACGACATTGGACTTGCCGGAGCCGTTGGGGCCGACGACGCAGGTGATGCCGGGCTCGAAGCGGAGCGTGGTCGCCGAGGCGAACGACTTGAACCCGCGCAGGGTCAGGGCCTTCAGGTGCACGCCGCCGGACTCTACCTCTCGCCGCTGTCTCACTGCATGAGCCGGTGAACCGGTGCGGTTTCACGAGTGAACATGCAGGGCACACCAGACGTGGAGAAGGGTGCACGGGGCGGGCAGGAAGAACGGGGCGGGAAGAAAGAAGGGACGCCGAAGCGTCCCTTGCAACTGCGGCAACCGAGCGGTCGGCCGGGCGTGCCCGGCCGGTGCTGTTGCCGTTGTGGAGCGATGCAGTGATCAGGTGAGCGCAGGCTCCGCCTGGTGTGCGTCAACGCTCTCCATGCTCTCCATGATCCTGTCGTGAGAAGCGGCAGCCGCCAGCGCGTCCTTCTCCGCCTGGATTCGTCCGAGCTCGGACTCCAGGTCCTGGACACGCTGCTGGAGCCGTCGCATCTCGGCGAGGAGTCGCGGGTCGGAGCCGCCGACGTAACCGAGAAGCGCCTTTGCCATGATGGATGGTCCTCCACAATGAGTGACCGACCGAAGCGGTGTGGGTCGTGAGGGATTCGCACCCGCGGTGCTTGGCACTCTTCAGTTTTTACTGCCGTTCAACCATGCCAAACAGCTGAGGTGCGCGGGGACTTTCAGCGTCTCACCAAAAAGTTTGACGGTCAACACGATCACACCCCGTATTGGCGGGCGCCGGGGGCGCGCGGCCGGGGAACGGCGGCGCTGCGACTCCTGCGGGCCCGCGGGGGCGTGGCGATCATCCTGGGTGCGGAGCCTGCCATGAGGCCGGCGCTCTTGGCAACCACCTGCCCGTTTTCCTTCCGGCGGCCCTCCGGCGAGCCGCCGGTCCGGCATCGGGCGGGGGCCGCGTCAGCGGATGGCGAAGCCGTCGTAGCCGCCGCGGGGTGTGTCCCAGATCTCGGTGACGCCGTCCACGCGTCCGGGCGTGTCGTCGCCGCGCAGCCAGTCGAGGAGCTCCTCGCAGCGGTCCCGCGGGCCTTCCGCGACCACCTGGACGCGCCCGTCGGCCAGATTGAGAGCAAAACCACTCATGTCGCCGAGCTCCAGCGCCCTGGCCCGCGTGAACCAGCGGAAACCCACACCCTGGACCTGTCCGCGCACCCACGCGACCAGCCGTACATCCTCGCTCATGGGGGCAACCTAACCAGTCAATGTCTCTCTCGGCACTTCACTCCCTGGCGTCATGCGGTACCGTCCCGACGCAACGCATCCCATCTGAAACTCACCCGAACGTGTGAGTTCTGTGGTGACGCGAGGACATGTCGATCGCGAGGACACGTCGACCGCGAGGACGAGGAAGGCCAGGACATGGGACGCCACCGACGCTCCGCCGCCGGAAGCGCCGCGGGGAGCCACCACGCAGACGGCACCGCGGCCCGGCGTGACGAACCGCCGGCCTCGCACGCGGACGAGCGCCCCTCGGCGGGCATCGCCCCCTATCCGAACCCCGAGGCGTACGCCGAGGTCCGCGCGAAGAGCGACGCGTACCTGTTCGCACTGGACGACCCGTCCGACGCGGGGCACCCCGGGACCGGCCGCACGGTCCCCTCCCCCGGTGACGGCTTCGTGCCCGACGGCGGTCCGCGACAGCGCGCGGGATCCCGGCGGCGCCGCGCAAGGAGGGCCGCGACGCCGGTCCGCACGGGCCTGCTCGGCGTCTCCGCCGCCGTCGCCCTCGGTACGGTCGCGGTGGCCACGGGCGTGGTGCCCGGCCTCGACAGCTACCGGATCGGCGGCGCCGCCGACGGCGGCGGCCGGGTGGAGACCGCGGACGTCCCGGCCAACAGCCCGGCCGGGCTGGGCGGCGCCTCCGGCAGCGCCGAGACCGGTCACGACGCCGACGCTCCCACGAGCCGCGGCACCGCGGGCCGCTCGCCCTCGTCCTCCGCCTCTTCCTCGTCGCCCTCCGCTTCCGCCTCCCCTTCCCCCTCGGCCTCGAAGCCGACGTCGGCCGCCCCGTCCGGGACGCCGTCGACGGCGGAGCCTGAGTCGTCCGCGCCCGCCCGGAAGCAGCAGTCCTCCCCCTCGCGCACGGCCACGAAGACTCCGGAGCAAAAGGCCGGCGCCTCCACCACGGTGTCCGGGCAGGCCGTCGCCGCCGCCCAGGTGGTCAAGCTCGTCAACGACGAGCGGGCCAAGGCGGGCTGCAGCCCGGTGGCCGCGAACAGTGCGCTGAGCGAACTGGCCGCGGACTACAGCCAGGCCATGGCGGAGCAGGGCTTCTTCGACCACACCGACCCCAGCGGCGCCACGCCGTGGGACCGGGCCGAGGCGGCCGGGATAAGCGATCTCGGCGGCGAGAACATAGCCCGCGGACAGGCCGACGCCCAGGCCGTCATGGACGCCTGGATGGACAGCCCGGGTCACCGGGCCAACATTCTGAACTGCGACTTCCGGACCCTCGGTGTCGGCGTCCACTTCGGCCCCGGCGGGCCCTGGTGGACCCAGAACTTCGGCTACTGAGCCCCTCCCCCGGCGTGCCGCCGGGCGCGCGGCACGCTCTGCGGGGCGGCGCGGTGCGCACGTACGCTGGGAGCATGTCGACCAGGCAGGAGCGCACGGCGGGGCGGGGTCTCCCCTACGACGTGTTCTCCCGGACCTGTCCCTCGCGCGGCGTCCTGGAGCACGTCACGGGGCGCTGGGGCGCGCTGACGCTCGGCGCGCTCCACAAGGGGCCGTTCCGTTTCAACGAGCTGCGGCGCCGGGTCGACGGCGTGAGCGAGAAGATGCTGTCCCAGACCCTGCACGCGCTGGAGCGCGACGGTCTGGTGCACCGCGAGGCCCGGCCCACCAACCCGCCCCGGGTGGACTACGAACTGACACCGCTGGGGCGTGCGGTGACCGGGCGGCTGATCAGCCTCATCGCGTGCCTGGAGGGGCACATGGACGAGGTCCTCGCGGCGCGCGAGCGGTACGACGCGGGTCAGGACGGGGCGCGCGGCGGGCGCTGGCACTTCGGGCAGAAGTAGCTGGAGCGGTTCATCCACGGCCGGCGGCGCATCGGGGTGGCGCAGCGGCCGCAGGGCAGGCCCTCGCGGCCGTACGCGTCGAGCGAGCGGTCGAAGTAGCCGGACTCGCCGTTGACGTTGACGTACAGGCTGTCGAAGCTGGTGCCGCCGACGGCGAGGGCCGCGTTCATCACGTCCCGGACGTGGCCGAGGAGTTCGGCGGTGCGGGGGCGGGTGAGGGTCGCCGTGGGGCGTTCGTAGTGCAGGCGGGAGCGCCACAGGGCCTCGTCCGCGTAGATGTTGCCGACGCCGCTGATCAGGGACTGGTCGAGCAGAGCCCGCTTGATCGTGGTGCGCCTGCGGCGCAGGGCCAGGTGGAACGCCTCGTCGTCGAAGAGCGGGTCGAGGGGGTCGCGGGCGATGTGCCCGATGACGTCGGGCAGTCCGTCGGGGGTGGTGTCGTGCAGGGACAGGCCGCCGAAGGTGCGCTGGTCGACGAAGCGGAGCTCGGTGCCGAGGGCGTCGGCGAAGCGGACGCGGACGCGCAGGTGCTTCTCGGCCGGTGCCTCGTGCGGCTGGACCAGCAGCTGGCCGCTCATGCCGAGGTGCGCGAGGACCGCCTGGTTGGTGTCCTCCAGAGGCAGCCACAGGTACTTGCCGCGGCGGCCGGGCACGCCGACGCGGTGGCCCTTCAGGCGCTGGGCGAAGTCGTCGCCGCCGGCGAGGTGCCGGCGTACCGCGCGCGGGTGCAGGACCTCGGCGTCGGCGACGGACCGGTGGGCGACCCAGCGTTCCAGGCCGCGGCGGACGACCTCCACCTCGGGCAACTCGGGCATGGCATCCCCTCGGACGGTCGGGTGGACGAGCCGAACGCCCGCCCCGGGAGCGGGACGGGCGTTCGGGACGTGCGGTGGATCAGGCGGAGGCCGACGGTGCGTCGGCGTTCGGCTCGGCCACCGCTTCGGTGACCGGTTCGGCCACCGCTCCGGTGACCGGCTCCGCTGCTGCTCCGGTGGCCTGCTCGGCCGCCGTCGCCTTGGCGCGCTCGTCCGCCGCGGCCCGGATGGACCGCCACGCGGATTCCGCGGCCTGCTGCTCCGCCTCCTTCTTGCTGCGGCCGGTGCCGGTGCCGTACGAGACGCCTCCGACGCGGGCGGCAGCAGTGAAGGTCTTCTCGTGGTCCGGGCCGGTCTCCGTGACCAGGTACTCGGGGACGCCGAGCCCTTCGGTCGCGGTGAGTTCCTGGAGGCTGGTCTTCCAGTCCAGGCCGGCACCGAGGTTGGAGGACTTCTCGATGAGCGGGTCGAACAGGCGGTGCACCAGTTCGGAGGCCGCGTCGAGGCCCTGGTCGAGATAGACCGCGCCGATCACCGCTTCGAGGGTGTCGGCGAGGATGGACGCCTTGTCCCGGCCGCCCGTGCCCTCTTCACCGCGGCCGAGCCGGATGAAGGAACCGAGGTCGAGCCCGCGGCCCACCTGAGCCAGCGCACGCGAGTTGACCACCGCGGCCCGCAACTTGGCCAGCTGGCCTTCGGGCAGGTCGGGGTGGGTGCGGTACAGCGTGTCCGTGACGACGAGGCCGAGGACGGAGTCACCGAGGAACTCCAGCCGCTCGTTCGTCGGCAGGCCGCCGTTCTCGTACGCGTAGGAACGGTGGGTCAGCGCACGCACCAGAAGGGCGGACTCGAGCTGATAGCCGAGCCGCCCTTCCAGAAGCGTGTGGGACGAGGCCTGGTTGTTGTCCACCTTCTTCTTGGCGGACGGGTCCGCCTTGGCGTCATCCGCCTTCTTGGGGACTGACACAGTGCCTCTCACCAGCCGCTCAGACCTCGAGGACCTGGCGCTTGTTGTAAGTGCCGCAAGACGGGCACGCGATGTGCTGCTGCTTGGGCTCGTGGCAGCGCTCGCACGCAACCAGGGTGGGGACCGCAGCCTTCCACTGCGACCGGCGGTGGCGCGTGTTGCTGCGCGACATCTTCCGCTTCGGAACAGCCACGGCTACTTCTCCTGCTTCTCGTCGACGCCAGGTTCGGCGCCGCTCATCTCGTCCTTCTCGCCGTCTTCGAGTGAACCGGCGAGTCCCTGCAAAGCCGCCCAACGGATGTCGACGGCGTCATGGTGGTGGTCCGGGTCGTCCGACAGGCGTACCCCGCACTCGGAGCACAGGCCCTGGCAGTCTTCCTGGCACACCGGCTGCATCGGCAGTGCGAGCACCACCGCGTCGCGCAGCACGGGCTCGAGGTCGAACAGACCGTCCTCGATGTAGAGCCTGTCCTCGTCTTCCTCGGCGTCGTCGGCCGGTTCCGCCTTCACGCGGCCCCGGTCGTCGGCGTCAGGGTACGAGAACATCTCCTGGAAGTCCGCTTCGAGCTGCTGCTCCAGCGGCTCCAGACACCTTACGCACTCCCCCTCGGCCTTGGCACGGGCGGTGCCTGTGACGAGCACCCCTTCCATGACCGATTCGAGCCGGAGCTCGAGCTCCACCGGGGCGCCTTCCGGCACTCCGATGACTCCCGCGACACCGAGGTCCCGGGGAGCGTCGACCGTGCGGTTCAGGCGCTGCAGCGCACCAGGACGCCGCCCCAGCTCATGTGTGTCGAACACGAGAGGGTTGCGGTGGTCGAGGCGGGCGTTCAGAGCCATTCCTGCTTTCGATCTTCGTGCTGGGGGGAACGCCGCCCTGCGGTGTCCCCGGGCAGCGTTGATCGCGGACGTACGCGCGACCGAAGAGCCAGGATACTGGACCTTTCGCTCACGGCCCAATCCGGCCCCGGGGCCGGCGGTCGGGCTAGAGTCCGCGGCCCTGTTCGTAGGCCCGCAGCTGTTCGGCGCTGATCATGCTGGTGTCGAAGAGGCTGGTCTCGTCGAGGGTGTGCGGCTGGGCCGGCGGCTGCGGGGGCTGCTCCGGCTGCGGGGGCAGCGCGTAGCCCTGGGGGTCGTAGCCCTGGACGGGGGTTCCTCCGGCCGGTGCGTAGCCGGAGGAGTAGGCGTCGGCGGTCTGCTGCTGGTAGCCGTACGCGTCCTGTCCGCCGGCGTAGGTCTGCTGGTAGCCGGTGTACGGGTCGGGCTGCTGCTGGGCGTAGCCGTACGCGGGCTGCTGCGACGGCGTCTGCGGTACGGCCGGCGCCTGGGCCGCGGCCGGCTGCTGCTCGCCGTACTCCCGCTGCCGGGGCGGCCCGGCGGGGGCGTCCGGGAGGGCCGCGAGGCCGGCGAGGTAGTCGGCGTCGCTGGAGTGCTGGACGGTGCTCAGGTCGTCGGCGAGGGCGCCGAGGTCGTCGGTGGCGATCCGGCCGTGCAGCTTCTGGCGGCCGCGTCCGACCGCCTCCAGGGTCTTGGCCAGCACCGCCTCGAAGGCGCCGAGCTTGGTGTCGACGTAGGCGTCGGCGTCGCGGCGCAGGATCTCGGGGTCGTGGCTGCGCTCGGGGGCGTCCTCGTCCTCGTAGCCGTTCTCGTCGAGGCCGGGACCGGTGCCGAGGAGCTTCTCGCGGCCGCGGCCGACGGAGCCGAGGGTCTTGGTGAGGACGACCTCGAAGTTGGCGAGCTTGGAGTCGACGTAGTCGTCGGCCTCGGCACGGATCTCGTCGGCCTCCTGGCGGGCCTCGGCGAGGATCCGGTCGGCCTCGGCCTGGGAGCGGCGGGCGATCTCGGTCTCGGCGATCAGCGCGCCGCGCTCGGCGTGCGCGCTCTCGATGATCCGGTCGGCCTCCTGACGGGCCTGCGCGACCATCTGCTCGCGGTCGCCGATCAGCTCCTGGGCCTGGGCGAGGGAGCCGGGCAGCCCGGTGCGCAGCTCCTCCAGCAGGGCGAGCAGTTCGGCGCGGTTGACCACGCACGAGGCCGACATGGGCATGGCGCGGGCGCCGGAGACCATCGCGGTGATCTCGTCGAGCTTCTTCTGCACGTCCACCGTGTGCTCGCCACTCTCTACAGCTGTGTTGGAGACGGACGCCACGACTGTACGACCCGCCGGTGCCGGGGGGACACCGGGTGACGGGATGTCAGTCTCCGGGGGTGCGCAAAGGGCGTGCGGAGAGCGCGCGGGGGCGTGCTCAGTCCTGCTTCAGGCGTTCCGAAAGGGCTTCGAGGACCAGCGGCGGCACCAGGTGGGAGACGTCGCCGCCCCAGGTCGCGACCTCCTTGACCAGGGAGGACGACAGGAAGCTGTAGGTGGGGTTGGTGGGGATGAAGAGGGTCTCCACACCGGAGAGGCCGTTGTTCATCTGGGCCATCTGCAGCTCGTAGTCGAAGTCGCTGACGGCGCGCAGCCCCTTGACGATGGCCGGGATCTCGCGCTGCTTGCAGAAGTCGACGAGGAGGCCGTGGAAGGACTCCACGCGGACGTTCCCGTACTCGGCGGTGACCTGGCGGATGAGGTCGATCCGCTCCTCGATCCCGAACAGGCCCTTCTTGGCCTGGTTGATCATCACCGCGACGTAGACCTCGTCGTAGAGCCGGGAGGCACGGGCGATGATGTCGAGGTGTCCGTTGGTGATCGGGTCGAACGACCCGGGACAGACGGCGCGGCGCACTTGAGTTCCCTCGCTCTCAGGTCCGGTCATCGTGCGTCTTCGCACGTGGAGGCGGCGCGACCGTACCAAAACGTTCCCTCGCCGTAGCGACGGGACCTGATCGCCTCGAAGCCGTCGGGCCAGCCGAACTCGCCGCCTCTGGTGCTGCGCTCCACGGTGACGAGCGCTTGCTCAGTGAGCCACCCCTGGGTGCGGAGTGTGAGCAGGATCTCGCGAAGATCGTCGTCGGAGACGGCGTACGGCGGGTCCAGGAAGACGATGTCGTACGGCTCGGCCGGGGCCGGGGTGTGAATGATCTGTTCCGCTCTGCCCGCCCTGACCTCGGCGCCGGGCAGCCCGAGGGACTTGACGTTCTCCCGGACGGTACGGGCGGCCCGGGCGTCGGCCTCGACGAGCAGGACATGGCCCGCGCCGCGCGACAGCGCCTCCAGGCCGACGGCGCCGGATCCGGCGTACAGGTCGAGGACCCGTTCGCCGTCGAGAGGGCCGCCGAGCAGGGACTGCCAGGTGGAGAAGAGGCCCTCGCGCGCGCGGTCGGAGGTGGGACGGGTGCGGCCTCCCTGCGGGACGGCTAGGCGACGTCCGCCGGCCTTGCCGGCGATCACGCGGGTCATCTGGGGTCCTTGGTTGTGAGCGGCATTGCGTCCAGTGTGGCGGGTCGTTCGGTGCCACGCGTCCTCGGGTGGGCGGGGTCAGCCCTTTTCCAGGTACTGCTCCCGCTCCTCGTCCAGGAGGGCGTCCAGGGCCGTCCGCAGGCCGGGCAGGCTCGTCAGCTCCGGGTCGGCGGCGACGACCGCCGCCGCCTCCGCCCTCGCCTCGGCGATGATCTCCTCGTCCTCGATGACCGCGAGGACGCGCAGGGAGGTGCGGGCGCCGGACTGGGCCTGGCCGAGGACGTCGCCCTCGCGGCGCTGTTCGAGGTCGATGCGGGAGAGTTCGAAGCCGTCGAGGGTGCCGGCGACGGCGTTCAGCCGCTGCCGGGCCGCGCTCGCCTCGGGCATCTCGGTGACCAGCAGGCACAGGCCGGGGGCGGAGCCACGGCCGACGCGGCCGCGCAGCTGGTGGAGCTGGGAGACGCCGAAGCGGTCCGCGTCCATGATCACCATCGCGGTGGCGTTGGGGACGTTGACGCCGACCTCGATGACGGTCGTGGCGACCAGGACGTCGGTCTCCCCGGCGGCGAAGCGGCGCATGACGGCGTCCTTGTCGTCGGGCGGCATGCGGCCGTGCAGGACCTCGACCCGAAGGCCCTGCAGCGGGCCCTTCGCGAGCTGTTCGGCGACGTCGAGGACGGCGAGCGGGGGCCGCTTCTCGGCGTCGTCCGCGGGCGGCTTGCCCTTCTTCTTCGGGTCCTCGTCCTCGTCGCCGATGCGCGGGCAGACGACGTACGCCTGGTGGCCGCCCGACACCTCCTCGCGGACGCGCTCCCAGGCCCGGGCCAGGAAGTGCGGTTTGTCGGCGGCCGGGACGACATGACTGGCGATGGGTGAGCGGCCGGCCGGGAGCTGGTCCAGGACGGAGGTCTCCAGGTCGCCGAAGACGGTCATGGCGACGGTGCGCGGGATGGGGGTGGCGGTCATGACGAGCAGGTGCGGGGGCTGTTTGCCCTTGCCGCGCAGGGCGTCGCGCTGCTCGACGCCGAAGCGGTGCTGTTCGTCGACGACGACCAGGCCGAGGTCGTGGAACTGCACCTTGTCCTCGATCAGCGCGTGGGTGCCGATGACGATGCCGGCCTCGCCGGTGGCCAGGTCGAGCAGGGTCTGACGGCGGGCGGCGGCACCCATCGAGCCGGTGAGCAGCACCACCTTGGTGGCGTGCTCGGCCCCGCCGAGCATCCCCCCTTCGGCCAGCTCCCCCATCATCTCGACGACCGACCGGTGGTGCTGCTGGGCCAGCACCTCGGTGGGCGCCAGCATCGCGGCCTGCCCGCCCGCGTCGACGACGGCGAGCATGGCGCGCAGGGCGACCAGCGTCTTGCCCGAGCCGACCTCCCCCTGGAGGAGCCGGTGCATCGGGTGGTCGGTGGCGAGGTCGTCGAAGATCTCGCGGGAGACCTTCCGCTGGCCGTCGGTGAGGGTGAAGGGGAGGCGGTCGTCGAAGGCCGCGAGCAGGCCGTCCGGCTTCGGTCTCCGCGGGACCGCGGGGAGTTGGGTCTCGGCGTGGCGGCGGCGGGCCAGGGCGACCTGGAGGACGAAGGCCTCGTCCCACTTCAGACGGGCGCGGGCGTCCTCGATGTCGGCCTTGGTGTGCGGGCGGTGGATCTTCAGGAGGGCCTCGGGGAGGGAGACCAGGCCACGGCCCTCGCGCAGGGAGTCCGGGAGGGGGTCGACGGCCTCCCGGGCGCTGGGCAGGACCGTCTGGATCGCCTTGGCGAGCTTCCAGGACTCCAGCTTGGCGGTGGCCGGGTAGAGGGGGATGAGGGCGCCCGCCCAGGTCTCGACGGCCTCTCCGCCCTCGCCGTCCCCGCGCAGCAACTCGTACGCGGGGTGGGCGAGTTGCAGGCGGCGGTTGAAGACGGAGACCTTGCCCGCGAACATCGCGCGGGTGCCCGGCAGGAGTTCCTTGTGGGGCTTGTGGACGCCGTTGCCGAAGAAGACGAGCTGGATGCGTCCGCTGCCGTCCGTGATGGTGACCTCGAGGCGCTGCCCCTTGCCGCGCGGGGCCTTGGACGAGGCGAAGGTGTGCAGACGTGCGTCGGCGACCTGGGCGACCACCGTGACGTGCTCGTCCATGGGGAGGTCGGCGAGGTGGGTGAGCTGGCCCCGCTCCTCGTATCTGCGGGGATAGTGGTGGAGGAGGTCGCCGACGGTGTGCAGGCCGAGGTGCTCGGCCATCACCTTCGCGGTGGCGGGGCCGAGCACCTTCTTGAGGGGTTCTTGCAGTCCGGACACGGCATCCATTGCACACCACGCCACTGACAACGCCGCGGACCCCGCCGGAACAGGGCGGGCTACTCCACGCCGATCAGGAGCAGCGCGCCCTGCCGGCCGCCCCGGTGGACCACGGTGTCGACGGCGAGGTACGTCCTGCGGACACGGTCCTCCAGGAGTCCGGCGAGGGTCTCGGGGGCGTCGTCGCCGAGGACCAGCGTGACCAGTTCGCCGCCGGCCGCGAGCATGCGGTCCAGCACGGTCCCCGCGACGGCCGCGACGTCCGTGCCGATCACGGCCACGTCGCCGTCGACGAGGCCGAGGACGTCACCGGCCTGGCAGATGCCGGCCGTGGTCCAGGAGCGGTGCTCGGCGACGGTGACCTCGGCGTAGCGGGTGGCGCCGGCCGCCGAGGTCATCGCCACGACGTCCTCGTCGAAGCGCCGCTCGGGTTCGTGCACGGCGAGCGCGGCGATGCCCTGGACGGCGGACCGGGTCGGGATGAGCGCGACGCGGATGCCCTCGGTGCGGGCCTGCTCGGCCGCCGCGGCGGCGGTGTGCCGCAGCTCGGCGTCGTTGGGCAGCAGGACGACCTCGCGCGCGTGCGCCCGCCGCAGGGCCTGGACGAGCTCCCCGCTCGCGGGCGGCTCGCCGGGGCGGGCGAGCACGGTGGTGGCGCCGGCCTCGGCGCAGAGCCCGGCCAGGCCCTCGCCGGGCACGACGGCGACCACGGCGCGCCGGGTCCGCTCCCGGGGCGGGCGCCCGGCGCCACCTGCGCGTGCCTCTTCGTGCCCGAAGTGGGTGATGCGGATGCGGTACGGCCGTCCGGCCTCGACGCCCGCCTCCACGGCGGCGCCGGCGTCGTCGACGTGCACGTGGACGTTCCACAGCCCGTCGCCGCCGACCACGACGAGCGAGTCCCCGAGGGCGTCGAGCCGTTGCCGCAGCCGGGCGACGGCGGTGTCCTCGGCCTCCAGGAGGTAGATCACCTCGAAGGCGGGGCCGTCCCCGGCGTCGTCGGCCACGGCACACTCCCCGCCGGCCGGCGGACCGGGGCGTTTCGCGCACGTGTGCGCCGCGGTGGCCGGTCCGGCCGCCGGGGCCTGTCCGGTGAAGGTCTGGACGAGGGCGGCGAGCACGGTCACCAGGCCGAGCCCTCCGGCGTCGACCACATCGGCGCGCTCCAGCACGAGCAGCTGCCCCGGGGTCGCGGCGAGCGCCGTGCGGGCGCCCTCGAGCGCGGCGAGCGCCACGGCCGCGCAGTCGCCCTCGGTCCGGTCCGCCGCGTCGGCGGCGGCGGAGGCGACCGTGAGGACGGTGCCCTCGACCGGGTGGGCCACGGCCTGCCGTGCGGAGTCGGCCGCGCGCCGCAGGGCCCGGCGCAGTCCCGGGCCGTCGGTGTGAGCGGGCTCACCCGGTGCCGTGAGCGCCTGGGCCATGCCGCGCAGCAGCTGGGCCAGGATCGTGCCGGAGTTGCCCCGCGCGCCGATCAGCGCGCCGTGCGCCATGGCGCCCACGGCGTCGGCCAGCGTGGGTCCGGCGAGGGCCCGCGCGGGGTCCGCGGGGGTGGCGGACTTCGCCGTGCCGCCGGCCTCGTGCGCGGCGAACACCGCCTCCACCGCGGTGGCGGCGGACTCCACGGTCAGATAGAGGTTGGTGCCGGTGTCCCCGTCCGCGACCGGATAGACGTTGATCGCGTCGATCTCCTCACGCGCCTGCCCGAGTGCGCGCAGCGACAGGCCGCACCAGGTGCGCACCGCCAGAGCGTCGAAGAACCTCTGCGGCACCTGCGCCACCTGCGCCTCCCTGAGCTGCTGGACGTGGCAGGCAGCGTAGACCCCGAGGGGGCGTCCGGCGGAAGAGGGCCGGGGGCGGACCGTCGCACCGTCATGGTAGTTTCGTTGTACGGAAGCAGTCGTTGTATGCTGCTCCGGTTGCCCGATCCGATCGGGCTCTCCCCCTGGCACCGCCACTCAGATCCCGGACCGTTCGTGCTCGAGATCCTGTCCCGGCATGCCGGGATCCACCGTAAGTGCATCTGAAGTCTTTGGAGTGACCCGTGGCTGCCAACTGCGACGTCTGCGGCAAGGGGCCGGGCTTCGGCAACAACATCTCGCACTCGCACCGCCGTACGCCCCGTCGCTGGAACCCGAACATCCAGCGCGTGCGTACCGTGGTCGGCGGGACGCCGAAGCGCGTGAACGCTTGCACCTCGTGCATCAAGGCCGGAAAGGTCTCGCGCTGACGCGTCAGCTGAGCGCGCGCGGCCACTGTCCGGTTACGCCGTACTGAGCCGGTCCACCTCGGTGGACCGGCTTTTTGCGGTACCCGGGACCGTTCTCCGCGCCCGACGCAGGAGTCACGCCGAGGGCGTGTCCCGCCCCAGCGTCCAGCCGTGGTCGACGGGACCGATGCCGCCGCCCAGCGCGAACCCGGCCGCGATCGCGCCGGTGACGTACTCCTTGGCCGCGGTCACCGCCTCCGGTACGGACCGTCCCTTCGCCAGGCCGCAGGCGATGGCCGAGGCGAGGGTGCAGCCCGTGCCGTGCGTGTGCCGGTTGTCGAGGCGCGGGGCGCGCAGCCAGTGCTCCTCGGTGCCGTCGGTGAGCAGGTCCACGGCGTCGCCGTCCAGGTGACCGCCCTTGATCAGCACCCATCGCGGGCCGTACTCCAGCACGGCCGCGGCGGCCCGGCGCAGACCGGCCTCCGACTCGACGTGTACGCCGGTGAGCTGGGCGACCTCGTCGAGGTTCGGCGTGGCGACGGTGGCCGCCGGCAGCAGCTTGGTGCGTACGGAGTCCAGTGCGGAGGCGGCGAGCAGCGAGTCCCCGTGCTTGGAGACGCCGACCGGGTCGACGACGGCCGGGGCGTCGGTGCCGCCGATCAACTCGGCGACGGTCTCGACCAGTTCCGCCGAGGACAGCATGCCGGTCTTGACCGCCTGGACGCCGATGTCGTCCACGACGGCGCGGTACTGGGCCCGCACCGCCTCCACGGGCAGTTCCCAGGCGCCCCGCACACCGAGGGAGTTCTGCGCGGTGACCGCGGTCAGGACGCTCATGCCGTGCGTGCCGAGGGCGAGCATCGTCTTCAGGTCGGCCTGGACGCCGGCGCCGCCGCCGGAGTCGGAGCCGGCCACCGTGAGGACCAGGGGCGGCCTCATGCCTCTGCCTCCGTGCCGAAGTGGTCCCAGCCGCCCTTGCTGGTCCAGGGCGCCCCGTCGACGGTCACCTGGGGCAGCGCGGAGGGGTTGAGGACCTCGCCGATGACCTTCCACCGGGCGGGCAGCTTCACGTCCGGCGGGAAGGTGGCCACGATCGCGTGGTCCTCTCCCCCGGTGAGCACCCACTGCATCGGGTCGACGCCGACGGCCTGGCCGATGTCGTTCATCTGGGTCGGGATGTCGATCTGCCCGGAGCGGATGTCGATGCGGACCTTGCTGGCCTCGGCGATGTGCCCGAGGTCGGCGATCAGCCCGTCGCTCACGTCGCACATCGCGGTGGCGCCGAGTCCGGCGGCGGCCGGTCCCGCGTGGTAGGGCGGTTCGGGACGGCGGTGGGCCTCGACGAAGGCGCGCGGCGAGCGGAAACCCCGGGAGAGCACGGCGAAACCGGCCGCGGACCAGCCGAGCCAGCCGGTCACCGCGACGAGGTCGCCGGGCTGGGCGCCGCTCCGGGTGACGGGCTCCTGGTTGCGCAGGTCGCCGAGGGCGGTGATGGACACGGTGATGGTGTCGCCGCGCACCACGTCGCCGCCGACCACGGAGGCGCCCGCGACCTGGCACTCGTCGCGCAGCCCGTCCATCAGCTCGGTCGGCCAGGTCACCGGGAGTTCGGCGGGCACGACCAGGCCGAGCAGCAGCGCGGTCGGCACGGCACCCATCGCGGCGATGTCGGCGAGGTTCTGCGCCGCCGCCTTGCGGCCCACGTCGTACGCGGTCGACCAGTCCCGGCGGAAGTGCCGTCCCTCGACGAGGATGTCGGTGCTGGCCACCACCCGGCGGTCGGGCGCGGCGACCACCGCGGCGTCGTCGCCGGGGCCGACCCGGACCGCCGGGGTGGAGGTGAGACGGGAGGTGAGCTCCCTGATGAGCCCGAACTCACCGAGCTCACCAACAGTGCCCTTCATTGCCTTACGCCCCTTCTGTCCCTGTACCTGTCCGTGCCCGGCCGCACGTGGTCACGGCCGGCGCGGCCGTCAACCTGTGTCATCACAGCACCCCGGCGCGCGGGCTCCACGCCCCGCAAGTCTCCCCGCGGGGAGCGGCGACGCGATACCGTGGCGTTCCTTTTCCCCACATGATCCTCGTGGCCGCTGTGGAGGTTCCGTGGTACAGGCGTACATCCTGATCCAGACGGAGGTCGGCAAGGCGTCGACCGTCGCCGAGACGATCAGCAAGATCCCTGGAGTGATCCAGGCCGAGGACGTGACGGGACCGTACGACGTCATTGTCCGTGCCCAGTCCGACACCGTCGACGAGCTGGGCCGCATGGTGGTGGCCAAGATCCAGCAGGTGGACGGCATCACCCGCACCCTGACCTGCCCGGTCGTCCATCTCTAGCCCCCGTCTACGCTGGGCCGGTGAACTTCTTCCGTCACCGGTGCCGCCGCCTGCCCGCTCTCGCGCTGTTGATCGCCGTCGCAGGCTGTTCCTCAGCGGACGACAGCGTCTCGGCGGCGGTTCCCAGCCCGGACGCGAAGGCCACCGAGCTGTGCCAGAACCTGGACAGGGCGCTGCCGTCGACGGTGGACGGCCTGAACCGTGAGGATCCCGAGCCCGCCTCGGCGTTGACGGCGGGCTGGGGAAACCCGCTGATCATACTGCGCTGTGGGGTGGAGCGGCCCGCGGAGATGGACGATCCGCAGGCCGACGGCGTCGAGGTCGACGGCGTCGGCTGGCAGTTGCAGAAGCAGGAGGGCGGTGCGTTCCGGTTCACCTCGGTGCTGCGGGAGGCGTATGTCGAGGTGACCATTCCGAAGGAGCGCGCCGGGAACGGGATGGCGCCCCTGGTGGATCTGGCCCCGGCCGTGAAGAAGGCGATCCCCGAGGGGATCGCCTCCTGACGTCCGCGGCTCCGGCGAGGGTCAGCGCAGTCCCGTGGAGCGTCCCAGCGCCGCCTGGACCAGCCGGTCCACCAGCTCCGCGTAGCCGACGCCGGTGGCCTCCCACATCTTCGGGTACATCGAGATCGGCGTGAAGCCGGGCATCGTGTTGATCTCGTTGATGACGAACTCGCCGTCCTCGGTGAGGAAGAAGTCCGCGCGCACGAGTCCCTCGCAGGACGCCGCGTCGAACGCCTCGACGGCCAGGCGCCGCACCTCGGCGGTCTCCTCGGGCGTCAGCGGGGCGGGGACGACACCGGGCGTGGAGTCGATGTACTTGGCCTCGAAGTCGTAGTACGCGTGCGCCGAGGGCGGCGGGATCTCGGCGGGGACGGAGGCCCGGGGACCGTCCTCGAACTCCAGCACCCCGCACTCGATCTCGCGGCCGCGCAGCGCCGCCTCGACGAGGATCTTCGGGTCGTGGCGGCGGGCCTCCTCGATCGCCTCGTCGAGGCCGGCGAGGTCGTCGACCTTGGTGATGCCGATGGAGGAGCCCGCGCGGGCGGGCTTCACGAACAGCGGCCAGCCGTGCTCACCGGCGAAGTCGACGATCTTCCTGCGGGCGGCGGAACGGTCCTGCTCCCACTCGCGGGGGCGGATCACCGTGTACGGGCCGACCTTGAGCCCGTAGGAGGTGAACACCGCCTTCATGTACTCCTTGTCCTGGCCGACGGCCGAGGCGAGCACGCCCGAGCCGACGTAGGGCACGCCGGACAGCTCCAGCAGGCCCTGCAGGGTGCCGTCCTCGCCGTAGGGGCCGTGCAGGACGGGGAAGACGACGTCGACCTCGCCCAGCGCCTTGGGCACCGAGCCCGGTTCGCTGTAGACGACTTCGCGGCTGGCGGGGTCGACAGGGAGCACCACGGTGCCCTCGGTGGTCTCGGCGAGCTGGTCGACGCTCGGGGTGCGCCGTTCGGTGATCGCCATGCGCTCCGGCTCGTCGGCGGTGAGCGCCCAGCGCCCGTCCTGGGTGATGCCGATCGGCAGGACGTCGTACTTCGTCCGGTCGATGGCCGCGAGGACGGCGCCGGCGGTGACCACGGAGATCCCGTGTTCGGAGCTGCGCCCGCCGAACACGACGGCCACACGCGGCTTGCGCGGCGGCTGCTCGGGGCTCTGGGTGGGGAGGTTCTCGGTGCTCATATCGCGTTGAGCGTACCCGCCCGTAGGGTCGCGAGACAGCGTCGGCGGGGCCGCGTGGCGCGGGTCGCGTCCGGGGTCCGGCGCGGCGTCGCTCAGCGTCGCTCGGGCTTCGCGCTGCGCGACATCAGCTCCTTGAGGGCGACCGCCGGGGCCTTGCCCTCGTGCACGATGCCGACGACCGTCTCGGTGATCGGCATGTCGACGCCGTGCCGACGGGCCAGATCCAGCACCGACTCGCAGGACTTGACGCCCTCGGCGGTCTGCCTGGTGACGGCGATGGTCTCCTCGAGGGTCATGCCCTTGCCGAGGTTGGTGCCGAAGGTGTGGTTGCGGGACAGCGGCGAGGAGCAGGTCGCCACCAGGTCGCCGAGCCCGGCGAGCCCGGAGAAGGTCAGCGGGTCCGCGCCGAGGGCCACCCCGAGGCGGGTGGTCTCGGCGAGGCCGCGGGTGATGAGGGAGCCCTTGGCGTTGTCGCCGAGGCCCATGCCGTCCGCGATGCCGACGGCCAGCCCGATGACGTTCTTCACGGCGCCGCCGAGTTCGCAGCCGATGACGTCGGTGTTGGTGTACGGACGGAAGTACGGGGTGTGGCAGGCCCTCTGGAGACGCTGGGCGACGGCCTCGTCGGGGCAGGCGACCACGGCGGCGGCCGGCATGCGGGCGGCGATCTCCCGGGCCAGGTTGGGACCGGTGACGACGGCGATGCGTTCGGCGCCGACCTCCGCGACGTCCTCGATGACCTCGCTCATCCGCATCGCGGAGCCGAGTTCGACGCCCTTCATCAGCGACACGAGGACGGTGCCGGGCGCCAGCAGCGGCGTCCAGGCGGCGAGGTTGGCGCGCAGGGTCTGGGAGGGGATCGCGAGGACGGTGAAGTCGGCGCCCTTCGCGGCCTCGGCGGCGTCGGTGGTGGCCCGAAGGTTCTCGGGGAGTTCGACGCCGGGCAGGTAGTCCGGGTTGGTCCGGGTGGAGTTGACGGCGTCGGCGAGTCCGGCGCGGCGTCCCCACAGGGTGACGTCGCACCCGGCGTCGGCGAGGACCGCTCCGAAGGCGGTGCCCCACGATCCGGTGCCGAAAACGGCCGCCTTGACGGGCTTGTTCACGTGCCCTGCCCTTCTGACTGCTGTCCCTGCGCGTGCGTCCGCGCCTGTGCCGTCCGCGTCTGTGCCTGGGTCCGGCGCCGCTGCTCGATGCGTTCGCGGCGCGGGTCGTAGGGGGTGTCGGGCGCCTTCTCGCCGCGGATCTCCTCCAGCTGACGGGTGACGGCGGCCATGATGACCTCGGTGGCCTCCTTCAGCAGGTCCGCGGTCATCTCCTTGCCGTAGAACCGCGACAGGTCCACCGGGGGTCCCGCCAGCACGTGGTGGGTCTTGCGCGGGAACAGGCGCGGCTTCCTGGAGTACGGCGGCAGCAGTTCGTTGCAGCCCCACTGGGCGACCGGGATCACCGGGCACCTGGTCTGCAGGGCGACGCGCGCGGCACCGGTCTTGGCGGTCATCGGCCAGCCGTCCGGGTCGCGGGTGAGGGTGCCCTCGGGGTAGAAGGCGACGCACTCGCCGCGCTCCACGGCGGCGATCGCGGCCCGGAAGGCGCTGAGCGCGTCCGTGCTCTCGCGGTAGACGGGGATCTGTCCGGTTCCGCGCATCGCGGCGCCGACGAATCCCTTCTTGAAAAGGCCGCTCTTCGCCAGGAAACGCGGTACGCGTCCGGTGTTGTACTGGTAGTGCGCGTAGGCAAAGGGGTCGACGTGCGAATTGTGGTTCACGGCGGTGATGAATCCGCCGTCGGCCGGCATGTTCTCCATTCCCCGCCAGTCCCGCTTGATCAGAAGCACCAGCGGCGGTTTGCAGATCACCGCGGCGAAGCGGTACCAGAAGCCGATTCTGCGGCGGGGCACGCGGACACCTTTCCTCCTGGGCCTGGGGCCGGACAAGTGTCGCCCCGGGCCGTCCTTCTGTCGAGAACACCGTACGCCCCGGCGGGTGAACCACCAGATCCCGCGGGTGACAATGACGGCGACGAGAGAAGGACGGAACGCTCGTGCAGTGGACCTTGGTCGTGCCCGTGAAGACCCTCGCCCGGGCCAAGAGCAGACTGGCCGACACCGCGGACGACGGGATGCGGCCGGTTCTCGCGCTGGCGTTCGCGCAGGACACCGTGGCGGCCGCGCTGGCCTGCCCGGCGGTGGCGGATGTGGCAGTCGTCACGGACGACGCGCGGGCCGGCCGGGAGCTGGCGGGGCTGGGCGCCCGGGTCGTCGCGGACGAGCCGGGGGACGGTCTGAACGCCGCTCTGGCACACGGGGCCGCGGCGGTCCGGGCCGCACGTCCCCGAAGCGCCGTGGCCGCTCTCAACGCCGATCTCCCCGCTCTGCGGCCGGCGGAATTGACGCGGGTACTGACGGCGGCCACGCAATTCCGGCGCGCTTTTCTCTCCGACGCGGCCGGAATCGGAACGACTCTGCTCGCCGCCGCGCCGGGCCAGGAATTGCTCCCGGCATTCGGCCCGGATTCCCGGGTCCGCCACCGGGCCTCGGGCGCGGTGGAACTCCTTCTCGGCACGGTGGATTCGGTACGGCAGGACGTCGACACCGGCGCCGACCTGCGGACCGCGCTGGCGCTGGGGGTGGGGCCCCGTACGGCCGCGGTGGCGGCGCGGCTGCTGATCGCCGGCCAGTAGGCTGCGGGACATGCAGGCGACCGCGTACACGTACGACCCCGACAGCCGCAGCGGGCAGGTGCTGCTCGACGACGGCACGCCCGTGCCCTTCGACGCGGCGGCGTTCGACGCGGGAGGGCTGAGGCTGCTGCGGCCCGGGCAGCGGGTGCGCATCGAGACCGAGGGGGACGGCGCGGACCGCAGGATCACGCTGGTGACTCTGCAGACCTTCTGAGCAGACCTCCTGGTCCGGCGCCGCACGGGTCCCGGACAGGCCGCGGGCCGGACTCCCGAGGGAGTCCGGCCCGGCGCGTGAGTGCCCTGTGCCCTGCCGCCCGTCACTTCTTCCGGGCGGTGGCCTTCTTGGCGGTGGTCTTGCGGGCGGTGGACTTCTTGGCCGGGGCCTTGGTGGCAGTCGCCTTCTTGGCGGGGGCCTTCTTGGCGGTGGCCTTCTTGGCGGTGGTCTTCTTCGCCGCACCCGTGGTGGTCTTGGCAGCGGACTTCTTGGCCGGGGCCGTCGCCGTGCCGGCGGTCTTCTTGGCGGTGGTCTTCTTCGCCGCGGTGGTCTTGGCCGCGCCTGTGGTCTTCTTCGCCGCACCCGTCGTCTTCTTGGCGGCGGCCTTCTTGCCCGCGGCCTTGGAGATGGTGGGCGACGTGCCGGACAGGCTGCCCTTGGGGGCCTTCTTCACCGCGATGTCGTTCTTCGGGAGCTTCTTCGTTCCGCTCACCAGGTCCTTGAAGCCCTGGCCCGCACGGAAGCGCGGCACGGAGGTCTTCTTGACCCGAACCCGCTCGCCCGTCTGGGGGTTGCGGGCGTAGCGGGCCGGGCGGTCGACCTTCTCGAAGGAACCGAAGCCGGTGACCGAGACCCGGTCGCCCGCGACCACAGCACGGACGAGGGCGTCCAGGACCGCGTCGACAGCGTCGGCGGCCTGCTGCCTGCCGCCGAGCTTGTCGGCAATCGCTTCTACGAGCTGCGCCTTGTTCACGTCTTCCCCTTCGGAGACATCGCCAGAACGAATGTGTTCAAGCTTTTTCGCACGTTAGGCAGATATATACCGCAAATCAAACACGAAACGGGCTAATCACCCTTGTGCCGCAACGGAGTCGGTCGCCCGGCCTGTTCAGGGTTCCCCGTCGGGGAATCGCCCCTCGTCGAGGTCCGCCGTGAAGCGGTCCAGACGCCTGGCCGCGCCGGCGAGATCGTGTTTGGCCGCGGCCGTAATGACCAGCAGCTTCCGGGTCAGCGCCATCCGTACGCCCTCCGGGACTTGCAGTGCGCGCACTCTTGTGTGCGCTTCTTTCAGCCGGATCGCGACCGCCGCATAGAGCTCGAGTTGGCCGTCGTGTTCCATGCACAGATTGTGCCATCTGGGGCGAGTTGTCGCCTGCGCAGGGGGCAACTACCGCCTCGTGCGGCCGTCCGGGCGGTCACGGAGCTGGGGGTTCCACATCGCGTGTACCCCGGCAAACACGGCCGTAACGTGGGGAGTTGTGTATCCGGTGGGGGCTTCCGGGGGATGACCGGGCCCAGACACGGACGTACCCCCGATCGGGAAGATCGGGGGTACGGAGGCGGTTCCTGGTGGCCGAAACTCGACCTTGTGCGCGGCCGGGCCGGGTGCCCGGCCGGACCTGTCGGCCGGATCCGGCGGGTCGGTCCCGGCGGGCCGGGCCTGCCTACCTGCCTGCCTGCCTGCCTGCCGGTTCAGACCTGGAGCGTCTGCGGCTTGTACGACGGGCGCTTCGCCTCGTAGGCGGAGATGTCGGCCTCGTTCTGGAGGGTGATCGAGATGTCGTCCAGCCCGTTCAGCAGCCGCCAGCGGGAGTTCTCGTCCAGCTCGAAGGAGGCGGTGACGCCCTCGGCGCGCACCTCGCGGGTCTCGAGGTCGACGGTGATCTCGGCCTCGGGGTCCTTCTCCGTGAGCTCCCACAGCGCGTCCACGATCTTCTGGTCGATGACCACCGTGAGCAGGCCGTTCTTCAGCGAGTTGCCGCGGAAGATGTCGGCGAAGCGGGAGGAGATCACGGTCTTGAAACCGTAGTTCTGCAGCGCCCAGACGGCGTGCTCGCGGGAGGAGCCGGTGCCGAAGTCGGGACCGGCGACCAGCACGGTGGCGCCCTGCCGCTCGGGCTGGTTGAGGACGAACTGCGGGTCCTTGCGCCAGGCCTCGAAGAGACCGTCCTCGAACCCGTCCCGCGTCACCTTCTTGAGCCAGTGGGCGGGGATGATCTGGTCGGTGTCGACGTTGCTGCGGCGCAGCGGGACGGCCCGGCCGGTGTGGGTGGTGAATGCTTCCATGACTGATCAGACTCCAGCGGGCGTGAGGACGTCGGAGGCGGCGAGGTCGGCCGGGGAGGCCAGGTGGCCCAGGACCGCCGTGGCGGCCGCGACCTGCGGCGACACCAGGTGGGTGCGGCCGCCCTTGCCCTGCCGTCCCTCGAAGTTGCGGTTGGAGGTGGACGCGGAGCGCTCGCCGGGGGCCAGCTGGTCCGGGTTCATGCCCAGGCACATGGAGCAGCCCGCGTGCCGCCATTCGGCGCCGGCCTCCTTGAAGACCACGTCCAGGCCCTCGGAGACGGCCTGCAGACCCACCCGCGCGGAGCCGGGGACGACCAGCATCCGTACGCCGTCGGCGACTTTGCGGCCCTTGACGATCTCGGCGGCGGCGCGCAGGTCCTCGATGCGGCCGTTGGTGCAGGAACCTACGAAGACGGTGTCCACCTTGATGGAGCGCAGCGGCTGGCCGGCCTCCAACCCCATGTACTCCAGGGCCTTTTCGGCGGCGAGGCGCTCCGAAGCGTCTTCGTACGAGGCCGGGTCGGGGACGGCGGCGGACAGCGGCGCGCCCTGGCCCGGGTTGGTGCCCCAGGTGACGAACGGCGACAGTTCGGCGGCCTCGATGACGACCTCGGCGTCGAACTCGGCGTCGTCGTCGGTGCGCAGCGTCTTCCAGTACTCGACCGCGGCGTCCCAGTCGGCGCCCTCGGGGGCGTGCGGGCGGCCCTGGAGGTAGGCGAAGGTGGTCTCGTCGGGGGCGATCATGCCCGCGCGGGCGCCGGCCTCGATCGACATGTTGCAGATGGTCATGCGGGCCTCCATCGAGAGCTTCTCGATGGCCTCGCCGCGGTACTCCAGGATGTAGCCCTGGCCGCCGCCGGTGCCGATCTTCGCGATGATGGCGAGGATCAGGTCCTTGGCGGTGACGCCCTCGGGCAGTTCGCCGTTGACGGTGATCGCCATGGTCTTCAGGCGGGCCATCGGCAGCGTCTGGGTGGCCAGCACGTGCTCGACCTGGGATGTGCCGATGCCGAACGCCAGCGCGCCGAAGGCGCCGTGCGTGGAGGTGTGCGAGTCGCCGCAGACCACGGTGGTACCGGGCTGGGTCAGGCCCAGCTGCGGGCCGACGACGTGCACGACGCCCTGCTCGACGTCGCCCAGCGGGTGCAGCCGGATGCCGAAGTCGGCGCAGTTCTTGCGCAGCGTCTCCAGCTGGGCCCGGGAGACCGGGTCCGCGATGGGCTTGTCGATGTCGAGGGTCGGGGTGTTGTGGTCCTCGGTGGCGATGGTCAGGTCGAGCCTGCGCACCGGGCGGCCGCTCTTGCGGAGGCCGTCGAAGGCCTGCGGGCTGGTCACCTCGTGCAGCAGGTGCAGATCGATGTAGAGGAGGTCGGGCTCGCCCTCGGCGCGCCGGACGACGTGGTCGTCCCAGACCTTCTCCGCGAGTGTCCTACCCATCGCTTTCCCTCCGGCTGGCGACAACGCGACGGCCCAACTAGAGATCTTGGGGAAGCGGCGCCCGCACCCCTGTGTTTCCGGGCAACCGCCACCAGGCCCTTTCGTCACGGGCCGCTGTGACTTCCTGCCACCAAGAGTGGCGGGTTCCACGGAAAATTGAACTTGCGTTTCACAGAGTGAGACGGGAGTATCGTTGCATGGACAACAGTAGCGGCGTCGGCGTTCTGGACAAGGCGGCCCTCGTCCTGAGCGCTCTGGAGTCCGGCCCGGCCACCCTCGCGGGGTTGGTCGCGGCGACCGGACTGGCACGACCCACGGCCCACCGCCTGGCCGTGGCGCTGGAACACCACCGTATGGTGGCGCGCGACATGCAGGGCCGTTTCATTCTCGGCCCGCGCCTGGCCGAGTTGGCCGCGGCGGCCGGTGAGGACCGTCTGCTCGCCACCGCGGGCCCGGTCCTCACCCACCTGCGTGACGTCACGGGCGAGAGCGCCCAGCTCTACCGCCGCCAGGGCGACATGCGCATCTGCGTGGCGGCGGCCGAGCGGCTCTCGGGCCTCAGGGACACCGTCCCGGTGGGCTCGACGCTCACGATGAAGGCCGGTTCCTCGGCGCAGATCCTGATGGCCTGGGAGGAGCCCGAGCGTCTCCACCGCGGCCTGCAGGGCGCCCGTTTCACAGCGACGGCGCTGTCCGGCGTACGGCGCCGGGGCTGGGCCCAGTCGATCGGCGAGCGGGAGCCCGGCGTCGCGTCCGTCTCCGCCCCGGTGCGCGGCCCCTCGAACCGCGTGGTGGCCGCCGTGTCCGTCTCCGGTCCCGTCGAGCGTCTCACCCGCCACCCGGGCCGGATGCACGCCCAGGCCGTCATAGACGCCGCCGGCCGCCTCTCCGAGGCTCTGCGCCGCTCCGGCTGACCCGTGTCCGCGAGCACTCCCCGTCGGGAAGGGCCGGCCTCAACGCCGCGGCAGGCCCTCCCCGGCCGGGAGTGCGATCCCGACGGTGTTCAGACGGCCTTCTCCTCCCCCGACCGGTGGGCGAACCGGTCCTTCGCGTACCGCCCCCGGGCCTCCAGCGGCACCTGACCGTGCGCCTCCGCCAGCCCGAAGGCCGGCATGTCCCCGTAGACCGCCTCGTACGACCCCTCCGGCACGACGTACGCCTCGTGCCAGATGCCGACGTGACCCCGTACCTTGCCGCTGCGGTCCATCCGGTTCACCCGCGCCCACACGACGCGGTGGAACGCGTCCGCCGCGCTCGCGTACCCGTACAGCTTCTCCTTCGACTCCCAGTACTGGACGATGCAGTACGTCCGCGGGGAGGCCGTGAGCATCACCTTCGACAGCAGTCCCCGTTCCGGGGCCCGTTTCAGTTCCGCCAGCATCCGGAACATCGCGAGCATCACGGGCAGCCAGTGGTGCACCGCCCAGAACCTGTTGATCCGCATCCCGATCAGCAGGACGACGACGTCCCCCCGAGCATCCGCGGTCGTCAGCCGCATGGTGCGGCCGGTCTCTTCTCCCGTGTCGGCCATGCTTGGATAGTGCCGCTACCCAAAGGAAGGCGCAAGACATGCGGCTGGCCGAACTGAGCAACCGCAGCGGTGTCTCCACCGCGACGATCAAGTACTACCTGCGTGAGGGGCTGTTGCCGCCCGGCCGCCAGATCAACGCGACCACCGCGGAGTACGACGAGACGCACCTGCGCCGGCTGCGGCTGGTGCGGGCGCTGATCCAGGTCGGCAAGGTGCCGGTGGCCACCGTCCGCGAGGTGCTGCGGCACATCGACGACGACTCCCTGGGCCGTTCCGTCCGGCTGGGCGCGGCCGTGTGGGAGCTGCCGCAGGGCCCGCAGCCGGACGAGGAGGACGAGCACGTCCGGGCCGCGCACCAGGAGGTCGCCGCGCTCCTGGACCGGCTCGGCTGGGAGAACGCCAAGCAGCTGACGAGCCTCTCCCCCGCGTACCGGGCGCTGGTCACGGGGGTGGCCACGTTCCGCCGGCTCGGCTACGACTGGGGGGCCGAACAGCTCGCGCCGTACGCGGAGTTGATGTACCGCACGGCCGCCCTGGACCTGGACAACCTGGAGCGGTACCCGACGGAGGCGGAGCGGGCGGAGTTCGCGGTCCTGGGGGCGGTCCTCAACGAGCCGGTGCTCCAGGCGCTGCACCGGCTGGCGCAGGAGGAGGAGACGGCGCGGCGGTACGGCTTCGAGTGAGGGCGGGGCCGAGTCGGCCGGGCGGATACGACGAAGGCCCTCCGCCGAAGCGGAGGGCCTTCTCTGTGTACCCCCGACCGGATTCGAACCGGCGCTACCGCCTTGAGAGGGCGGCGTGCTAGGCCGCTACACAACGGGGGCGTGGACTCTGCGTTTCCGCAGGTCCGAGCTGGTCTACCTGGACTCGAACCAAGACTAACTGAACCAGAATCAGTCGTGCTGCCAATTACACCATAGACCAATGATGGTTTAGACCAGTCAGTACCCCCGACCGGATTCGAACCGGCGCTACCGCCTTGAGAGGGCGGCGTGCTAGGCCGCTACACAACGGGGGCCCTAGCGATCCTGCATCGAGGCCAGCGGGAGCTACCCTGACTGTCCTCGCGGGAAGGATCTGTACCCCCGACCGGATTCGAACCGGCGCTACTGCCTTGAGAGGGCAGCGTGCTAGGCCGCTACACAACGGGGGCTTTGCGGATGATCTCCGCGGTGCAGATAAGCTCTGCGAGCTGGCCTACCTGGACTCGAACCAAGACTAACTGAACCAGAATCAGTCGTGCTGCCAATTACACCATAGGCCACTGGAACGCAAGCCCCAGAGGGGTTCTTGTTCTAGTTTCGCGCTTCCGGTTCCCGGCCCTTTCGGCCCGCTCCCCGGCGGCGCAGGAAGAACATTACCCGAAGGTGGACGGGGCTCCAAAACGAGTATCGGCGGCGAGGAGCGCCGGCAGCTCCGAGAGGGACGCGATACGGCGCGGACCGGTGGGTGGATCGAGGGTCGCGTACGCGCCGCCGCGGTCGATCCAGACCGACAGCAGCCCGGCGTCGTGGGCCCCGCGCCCGTCGATCTCCGGGTGGTCGCCGACGTAGGCGACCTCGGCCGGGGCCAGCGACAGGGCGTCGCAGGCGGCCAGGAAGGCTCCGGGCTCGGGCTTGGAGACGCCCAGCTCGGCGGCGCACAGGATCGCCTCGAAGCGGTCGTGCACGCCGAGGATCCGCAGCTTGCGGTCCTGGACGGTGAGGCTGGAGTTGGAGAGCACCGCGTGCCGGTGGCTGCCGGCGAGGGCGTCGAGGACGGGCAGCACGTCCGGGAAGAGGGACCAGGCGGCCTCGTAGTGGGCGACGTAACGCCGGAACCAGTCGTCGGCCTCGGCGTCCGTCATGCCGGGGCGGCCCAGGAAGACGCGGGTGCGGTCGCGCCGCTGTGTGAGGAAGTCCACCTCGCCGGCCGCGAAGCGGGCCCACTGCCGGTCGGTGATCTCCCGCCAGCGCACGAGGGCCTCCTCGGCCGACCCGTACCCGGCGAGCAGGCCCTCGGCGGCCAGGTGGGCGCGCATGCCCTCGCGGTCGGCGGTGGTGTAGTCGAAGAGGGTGTCGTCGACGTCCCAGACGACGGCTCTGATCGGCATGACACCCAGCCTAGGCGGCCGGGGCCGCCGGCTCCTCAGATGTCCACCTCCGCGCGCAGCGTCTTGCCCGGCCCTCCGTCCGTGCGCGGTACCACCGCGCACCGGCTCGCCAGAGCCGAGACCAGGCAGAGGCCGCGGCCCGACTCCGCATCCGGCTCGGGCGGCAGTGAGGGTGACTGCGGTGGCAGGCGGTCGTCCCGGGTGTCCGTCACTTCCACCCGTACGAGTCCTGCGGCCGGGTCGAGCCACAGACACAGCCTGAAGTCACGACCGGGTACGCGACCGTGCGTCACGGCGTTGGCGGTGAGCTCGCCCACGATCAGGGTCACCGTGCGGTTCAGGTCGGACTCGTACGGGTGCCCCCAGGCGTCGAGGCGATGGGAGGCGAGCCGGCGGGCCAGCCGTGCGCCGCGCGGCGTGGACGTGAACGCCATACGGAACTCCCGCACGGGCAGCGGAAGTCGGCAGGTCTCCCCGGAAGAGTGCGTTTCTGTCGTCATGGCCACGAGCGTGGGCCGACGCGCTTACCTTGACCAGCAACGACATCCTCACACAGCGTCGTCGTACGGCTGCGGTGGGTGCCCTGTCGGGGTCAGTGGTGAGCCAGGTGCTGGAGGGAAAACCCATGACGCAGATTCCGGAGCAGGCTGTCGCGCGGCGGAGCGAGGACCCGGCCGACGAGTTGCTGCGGTCGTTCGGCAGGCAGGTCAAGATTCTCCGCGAGCGGGCCGGGCACACCCAGGCCGCTCTGGGGCAGCTTCTCGGATATAGCGAGGCGCAGATCGCAGCCATCGAGCAAGGACGGCGCATCCCACGGCCCGACACCATCGACAAGCTCGATCAGTTGCTGGAAGCCGAAGGCATGCTGCTGGTCATGAAGCGACCCGTGGCGCTGACCCGGTACCCAGCGTTCTTCCGGGACGCGGCCCGGATCGAGGAGACGGCGGCCGAGTTCCACCAGTACGCCCCGCTGATCGTTCCCGGCATGCTCCAGACCGAGGAGTACGCCAGAGCCATGTTCACCGTCTGGCGTCCACGGCGGAGCGAAGCCGAGATTGAACAAATGGTCTCGGCACGGCTTGAACGGCACAAGCTCTTCGACCGCAAACCCGCGCCTGTACTCAGTTTCGTACTGGAGGAAGCAGTCCTCCAACGGCCCATCGGCGGGGTGGACGTCCTCCGGGGGCAGTTGGAGCATCTGCTCCTGACTGGGCAGAACCCCAACGTGGAGATCCAGGTGATGCCGACCCGAACGATCGACCACGCCTGTGTGGATGGTCCCTTCACCCTCATGGTGCCGGAGGGAGGGGAGCAAGTGGCCTACCTGGAGAGTCAGGGGAGCGGTCGCGTCCTCAGCCATCGGGAAACCGTCCGGGGGATCGCCGCCCGGTATGGAATCATCCGGGCACAGGCGCTGTCCCCTCAGGAGTCTCAGCGCTTCATCGAAAAGTCGCTGCAAGGAGTCTCAATGACGGTGTCAAGCTGTTTGCGGGACGGGCGGATCGGGGGTGAACACCCGGTTGTCGCGCAGCAGTGCCCACAAAACGCTCGCC
>NZ_JBIAHR010000016.1:34224-191709 GCF_042870695.1 Streptomyces sp. NPDC006384 | reverse complement strand
AAACGCCCGGTTACATTCCGAACCCGGAAGCTAAGCCTTACAGCGCCGATGGTACTGCAGGGGGGACCCTGTGGGAGAGTAGGACACCGCCGAACAATCATTCAAAAGGGTTGGACCCCGAACTTCGGTTCCGGGTCCAACCCTTTTTTGTTTTCCGTCACTCAGTGTTCACGTCGCGCTACCACTCTTATCGCTATGGGTACTGCTGCAATGCTCAGGGCCGCCGGCGTCGGAGTTGGTGACGAGGTCGTCGTACCTGCCTTCGGGAACGTCGAGGTCGCCGAGGCCGTGGTCCTGGCCGGCGCGGTGCCGGTGTTCGCCGATATAGATCCCGCGACGTACTGTCTCGACGTGTCGGCGATGGAGGCCGTGCTGACGCCCCGGTCCGCGGCCGTCATAGCAGTGCACCGATTCGGGCGCCTGGCGGACATGACGCGACTGCGACGGTCCGGTCAGCGGCACGGCCTGCTCGTGCTGGAGCACCGGGAGACCGAGGCGCCGTACGACGAGATAGCCCGGCGCAGGCAGCGAGCGGCCTACCTCGACGGGAAGTTGACCGGAGTACTCACTCCGGACGGGGGAGACGGGCACACCTTCGAGCAGTACGTGGTGAGAGTGCCAGGCAACGGCCGACCCGACCGTGACGCCTTCGCACGAGCCGTGCGGAGAAGGGGAGTCGACTGCTGGGTGCCGGTGAAGACCCCCGTGCACCGGATGCCCGGCTTCCGGCGATGCATATCGCTGCCGGAGACGGAGCGGGCCGCCGACGAGACGCTCGCGCTGCCGGTCGACGCTTCGTTGACGAAGAGGGACATGCAGCGGATCGCCTCCGCGTGCAACGCACTGGGAGGACTGTTGCCGGCCGCGATCTGACAGCCGTGTTGGGAGCACCCCTCTGTTCGGGGTATGATCTATTCCGTTGCCGAGGGGGAAACCCCGAAAAGGCAGCAGGCCCCTATAGCTCAGTCGGCAGAGCGTCTCCATGGTAAGGAGAAGGTCAACGGTTCGATTCCGTTTGGGGGCTCCACAAAGCAAAGGCCCCGCCCAATGGGCGGGGCCTTTCGCATGCCCTGAACCGTTCCGGAGGGTCAGTCGGTGTGGGGCTCCGGTACCCGCATCGCCAGGATCGCCATGTCGTCGGACGGCGCGTCCGACGCGAAGCGCTCCACCGCGCGCATGATGCGGGCCGCCACCGCGCCCGCGGTCAGACCCGTGCAGGTGGTCAGGACGTCGGCAAGGCCGTCGTCGCCGAGCATGCGGGCGCCCTCACGGCGTTCCGTGACGCCGTCAGTGACGCAGAGCAGGACGTCACCCGGTTCGAGGGTGAGCGTCTGCTCGTAGAGCTCGAGGTCCTCGATGACACCGAGCAGCGGCTGAGGCTCGGCAGCAGGCTCCACCGTGCCGTCCTGACGCAGCCGCAGCGGCAGCGGATGGCCGGCGCAGACGACCTTCAGCTCCGCGCCGCCGCCCTCCTGCGGGCGCATCTCGCCGTACAGAAGGGTGAGGAAGCGGCTGCGGGCTCCCTCGTCGAGGATGGCGGAGTTGAGGCGTTCCAGAACCGCTGGTCCGCTGAGCCCCTCGCGGGCCAGCAGGCGCAGGGCGTGCCGGGCCAGACCCGTCACGGCCGCCGCGTTCGGACCCGTACCGCAGACGTCGCCGATGGCGAAACCGTAGGCGCCGTCGCTGATGGGGAAGAGGTCGTAGAAGTCGCCGCCGACCTCGTTGCCCTCGCCGGCCGCGCGGTAGATGACCTCGACCTCGACCCCGTCGATCTGGGGGAGTTCCGGCGGCAGGAGGCTGCGCTGGAGGGACTGGCTGATGGCCGTCCGCTCCGAGTACAGACGGGCGTTGTCCAGAGCCAGAGCGGCCCGGCGGGACAGGTCCTCGGCGAGCTCCAGGATCTCCTGGCGGAAGTGCTCGTCGGTCGGCTTGCCAAGGGTCAACATGCCGATGACGCGGTTGCGGGCGACCAGAGGGAGGACCACCGTCTCGCCACCGACCGCGGAGGCGGTGGCCAGCGTCGGGCCGATGCCCTGGCCGGCCTGCTGCGTGGAGCCGCCGCTCAGACCGAGACTGCGCATGGACGTGCGCAGCGCCGCCTGGTGGGCGACCTCCCTGGGAGCCGGCCAGACGCGCGCGCCCGGAGTGGGCACCGGGTCGGGCGGGGCGATCTTCGACAGGAGGGACTTGATGCCGTCGATCAGATCCTCGTCCTCGTGCAGGACGTACGAGAGGTACGGCTCCGAGGCCTGGTCGGCGATGGTGTAGACGGCACACCAGGTGGCCAGGGTCGGCACCGTCATCTGGGCCATGAGCGCCAGCGTCTGGTCGCGGTCCAGCGTGCCCGCCAGGAGGTCGGACGCCTCGACGAGGAAGCTGAGCGAGCCGCGGCGCAGCCGCTCCAGCTCGCCCAGGCGGGCGGACTCGACGGCCAGCGCGATCCGGTCCGCGGCGAACTGGAGGCGGAGCGCCTCCTCGTTCGAGTACCGACCGGGGGACTCGGCCGCGACACCGAGGGAACCGGTGAGGCGGCCCTCGACCTTGAGGGGAACCGTGACGACCGAGCGCATGCCGGTGCCGTTCAGCAGCGGGACGGCACCGGGCACGGCGGCGAGGTCGTCGTGGACGGCCGGCATGCGCGCGGAACCGTAACGGCCGGGGCCCGCCTCCACGGGGACGCGGGCGAAACGCTGACGCGCCGACGGCAGACCGGTGGAGGCGCGGACCTCCAGCTCCGTCTCGTCGTCGGTGGCGAGCAGCAGGAAAGCCGCGTCCGCGTCGAGCATGTCGCGGGCGCGCTCGACCGTGCGTTGCAGAAGGCCGTCGAGGTCGTCCGGAGCGGGAGAGCCGATGAACACCTCGAAGGGGTCCGTGTTCTGGCCCTCGGAGGAGGTGCCGCCGTCGGAGGCGGGCCCGCGCAGCGGCGTCTGCAGTACGGCACGTTCGTGATCCCGCACGAGGAGGCAGACCGTGGACGGCTCACCGTCGGTGTCACGGACCCGCAGATGGGAGGCGTAGACCGGGGTGACGCGGCCGTCGGCGGCCCTTATGCCGTAGCTGCCCTCCCAGCGGGAGAGCTGGAGCGCCTCGGCGATGCCGGTGCTGGTGCCCGGGGTGTGCGGCCAGGCGGCGAGGTCGGTCAGCGGCTTGCCGGTGACCTGCTCGGCCGGGTAGCCGAACAGCTCCTCGGCGTCCTCGTTCCAGGCCGTGACGGCGCCGGTGCGGTCGATCTGGACGACGGCGACGCGGACGCGGCCGTCGGCGACCGGGAGCATGGCGGCCGGGAGGGCGGGGCCGGCGCTGCGGGTGCCGACCGGACGGTCGGGCAGGTCCAGCTGGAACCAGACGGTCTTGTGCGTAGGCGTGTACTCGACGCCCCAGCGGGCGGCCAGGGCCGCGCACAGCTGGAGACCGCGCCCGCCCTCGCGGTCGGGGCTGCCCATGTCGACGGCCGAACCCTGGATCGGGACCTCGCGCTCGGGGTAACGGTCGGCCACCTCGATGCGTACGCCGTCGTCGCTGCGCAGGCACACGACGTCGGCGGCGGTACCCGCGTGCACCACCGCGTTGGTCACCAGCTCGCTGGTGAGGACCACGGCGTCGTCGACGACGTCACCGAAGCCCCAGCCCTGCAGGGTGTCGCGGACGAAGGAGCGGGCGCTTGCGACCGATCGCCCCACGGGCTCGAAGCCGGCGGCCGCGCGCGCGGTGATCACAGAACTCCCCATATGTCGGCGGCCCCGCCCTCCATGCCCGATTCCCCGGCTCGCTCGGTACAGGGTAGTCGGCCAGTGGACCGGTGTTCAGGGGTATCCCCCTGCGTCCTCCGGAGGGACGCCCCTGAACACCGACGCGACGCGTCCCGCGTCACAGGTCGGCCGATGAGCTCCGAGAAGCTGCCGAACTGTTGTGACTCCGCTTGACCCGAAGGCCCGCTTCTCGCTGGATCCGGATCCGGCGAAGGACAAGCCCTGCCCGGCTGTTCAACGAGCGGCGGCGTTGTGAGTTACGGTCATAGGTCGGCATGTCAGGTCGGCGTGGTGGAACACTGGGCAGGCTTCTTGTAAACGTCCGGGTGGGGCGAGTGCCCGCCGTCCATGGTGGGCAGCACCCCGGAAAGCGGTCCAGCACGCGGATCGCGCCGGGCGGCAGCACGGGAAAGCGGCATCAACCGGTCCGCCGAGCGTGATGGCACCCACGAACAGCAGTAACGGTCGACCCCTGCGGGAGGGACACAGTGGAGTCTGGCGCAGCGACGCGGGCCACGAGGACGCGCGCGAAAGGCGGACAGTCCCCGAGTGGGCAGGGCAGGACGCGAGGCGGGACGACGACGGTCGACACGGCGGCGTTGAACCGGTTGCTCGCGGCCCTCGTGGCCATGCGGGAGGGGAACTTCCGCAAGCGGCTCACGGTGTCCGGCGACGGCGTGATGTCCGAGATCGCGGCGGTCTTCAACGAGGTGGCCGACCGGAATCTGCACCTCACGGGCGAGCTGGCGCGGGTGCGGCGCATGGTCGGACGTGAGGGAAAGCTCACGGAACGCCTGGAGACGGGGGTCTGCGAAGGGTCCTGGGCGGCCGCGATCGACAACTCGAACGCGCTCGTGGACGACCTGGTGCGGCCCGTCTCCGAGGTCAGCCGGGTGCTGTCGGCGGTGGCGGACGGCGACCTCTCGCCGCGGATGGAGCTGCGCACGCAGACGGCCGAGGGCCCGGGGCAGCCGCTGCGCGGTGAGTTCCTGAAGGTCGGGCGGACCGTGAACAACCTGGTCGACCAGTTGTCGACGTTCACGGACGAGGTCACGCGGGTGGCCAGCGAGGTCGGTACCGAGGGCAAGCTGGGCGGCCAGGCGCAGGTGCACGGGATGTCCGGTTCGTGGAAGGGCCTCACGGACTCGGTCAACACGATGGCGTACCGGCTGACGGCACAGGTGCGGGACATCGCTCTGGTGACGACGGCGGTGGCCAAGGGCGACCTGTCCCGGAAGGTCACCGTCGACGTGGCCGGGGAGATGCTGGAGCTGAAGAACACCGTCAACACGATGGTCGACCAGCTCTCCGCGTTCTCCTCCGAGGTGACGCGTGTCGCCCGTGAGGTGGGCACCGAGGGCGAGCTGGGCGGTCAGGCGCAGGTGCCGGGCGTGGCCGGGGTGTGGAAGGAGCTGACCGACTCCGTCAACACCATGGCCGGGAATCTGACGGCCCAGGTGCGCGGCATCTCCGAGGTGACGACCGCGGTCGCCAATGGTGACCTGTCGCGGAAGGTGACCGTGCCGGCCCGCGGTGAGGTCGCACAGCTCGCCGAGACGGTCAACCAGATGACCGAGACGCTGCGGATCTTCGCGGACGAGGTCACGCGGGTGGCCAACGAGGTCGGCGGCGAGGGGCAGCTCGGCGGCCAGGCGAACGTGCCGGGTGCGGCGGGTATCTGGAAGGACCTGACGGACTCGGTCAACACGGTCTTCCGGAACCTGACCACCCAGGTGCGCGACATCGCCGCGGTGACGACGGCGGTGGCCAACGGCGACCTGTCGCAGAAGGTCACCGTCGACGTGGCCGGGGAGATGCTGGAGCTGAAGAACACCGTCAACACGATGGTGGACCAGCTGTCCGCCTTCGGTGCAGAGGTCACGCGGGTGGCCCGGGAGGTCGGTGTCGAGGGCGAGCTGGGCGGTCAGGCGCAGGTGCCGGGTGCGGCGGGGACGTGGAAGGACCTCACCGACTCCGTCAACACCGCGTTCCGCAACCTCACCGGTCAGGTGAGGAACATCGCGCAGGTGACGACGGCGGTGGCCAACGGCGACCTGTCGCAGAAGGTCACCGTGGACGTCTCCGGGGAGATGCTCCAGCTGAAGAACACCGTCAACACGATGGTGGACCAGCTCTCCAGCTTCGCCGACCAGGTCACCAGGATGGCGCGGGACGTGGGCACCGAGGGCCGCCTGGGCGGTCAGGCCCGGGTCGACGGGGTGTCGGGGACCTGGAAGGAGCTGACGGACTCCGTCAACTCGATGGCGTCCAACCTGACCGGTCAGGTGAGGAACATCGCGCAGGTGACGACGGCGGTGGCGCGCGGCGACCTGTCGCAGAAGATTGACGTGGACGCGCGCGGGGAGATCCTGGAGCTGAAGAACACCATCAACACGATGGTGGACCAGCTGTCGTCGTTCGCCGAGCAGGTCACGCGGGTGGCCCGCGAGGTGGGTACCGAGGGCCGCCTGGGAGGCCAGGCGCAGGTGCCCGGGGTCGCCGGTGTGTGGCGCGACCTGACCGACTCGGTGAACGGCATGGCCGGCAACCTCACCGCGCAGGTCCGCAACATCGCGCAGGTCGCGACGGCGGTCGCCCGTGGTGACCTCTCCCAGAAGATCACCGTGGACGCGCGCGGGGAGATCCTGGAGCTGAAGAACACGCTGAACACGATGGTGGACCAGCTGTCGTCGTTCGCCCAGGAGGTCACGCGGGTGGCCCGCGAGGTGGGTACCGAGGGGCGCCTGGGAGGCCAGGCAGAGGTGCAGGGTGTCTCGGGCACCTGGAAAGACCTCACGCAGTCCGTGAACGGCATGGCCAACAACCTGACCATGCAGGTCCGCAACATCGCCGAGGTCACCACCGCCGTGGCCAAGGGCGATCTGTCGAAGAAGATCACCGTCGACGCCAAGGGCGAGATCCTCGAGCTGGTGACGACCGTCAACACGATGGTGGACCAGCTGTCGTCGTTCGCCGAGCAGGTCACGCGGGTGGCCCGTGAGGTGGGCACGGAGGGCATCCTGGGCGGCCAGGCGCATGTGCCCGGCGTCGTGGGCATCTGGAAGGACCTCAGCGACAACGTCAACCTGATGGCGAAGAACCTCACCGTTCAGGTGAGGAACATTTCTCAGGTGGCCGCCGCCGTCGCCAACGGCGACCTGACGCGGACGGTGACGATCGAGGCGCGCGGCGAGGTCGCGCAGCTCGCCGACACCTTCAACACCATGGTGAAGACGCTGAGTTCGTTCGCCGACCAGGTCACCAAGGTGGCCCGTGAAGTGGGCACGGACGGCATCCTCGGTGGCCAGGCGCACGTGCCGGGTGTGGCGGGGACCTGGAAGGACCTCACCGAGTCGGTGAACCAGATGGCGTCCAACCTCACCGGTCAGGTGCGCAACATCGCCATGGTCACCACCGCCATCGCCAAGGGCGACCTGACCAAGAAGATCGACATCGACGCGCGCGGTGAGATCCTCGAGCTGAAGACCACGATCAACACGATGGTCGACCAGCTGTCGTCCTTCGCCGAGGAAGTCACCCGCGTGGCCCGCGAGGTGGGCACGGAGGGCCGGCTCGGCGGGCAGGCGCGGGTGCGGGACGTGGACGGCACCTGGCGGGACCTGACGGAGTCCGTGAACGAGATGGCCGGGAATCTGACCCGGCAGGTGCGGGCCATCGCGCGCGTGGCGACCGCGGTGACCCGTGGCGACCTGAACCTGAAGATCGACGTGGACGCGTCCGGTGAGATCCAGGAGCTCCAGGACTACATCAACAAGATGATCGCCAACCTGCGCGACACCACGATCGCCAACAAGGAGCAGGACTGGCTCAAGGGCAATCTGGCCCGCATCTCCGCGCTGATGCAGGGCCGCCGGGACCTCCAGGACGTCGCCTCGCTGATCATGAGCGAGCTGACCCCGGTGGTCTCCGCTCAGCACGGCGCGTTCTTCCTGGCGATGCCGCTGGTCGACGGACAGGAGCCGGCCGCCGCCCACGACGACCAGTACGAGCTGCGCATGCTCGGCTCGTACGGTTACTCGATGGGCTCCATGCCGACCTCGTTCCGGCCGGGGGAGGCGCTGGTCGGGACGGCGGCCCAGGAGAAGCGCACGATCCTCGTGGAGAACGCGCCGACCGGCTACCTGAAGATCTCCTCCGGTCTCGGGGAGGCGCCGCCCGCGCAGGTGATCGTCCTGCCGGTGCTGTTCGAGGGGAAGGTGCTCGGCGTCATCGAGCTGGCGTCGTTCACCCCGTTCACGCAGATCCAGAAGGACTTCCTCAACCAGATCGCCGAGATGATCGCGACGAGCGTCAACACCATCTCCGTCAACACCAAGACGGAGGTGCTGCTGCGTCAGTCGCAGGAGCTGACCGAGCAACTGCGGGAACGCTCGGAGGAGTTGGAGCAGCGGCAGAAGGCGCTGCAGTCGTCCAACGCCGAACTGGAGGAGAAGGCCGAGCTGCTCGCGCGGCAGAACCGCGACATCGAGGTGAAGAACACCGAGATCGAGGAGGCGCGGCAGGTCCTGGAGGAGCGGGCCGAGCAGCTCGCGGTCTCCATGCGCTACAAGAGCGAGTTCCTGGCCAACATGTCGCACGAGTTGCGTACGCCGCTCAACTCCCTGCTGATCCTGGCCAAGCTGCTCGCCGACAACGCCGACGCGAATCTGACGCCGAAGCAGGTGGAGTTCGCCGAGACCATCCACGGCGCAGGCTCCGACCTGCTCCAGCTCATCAACGACATCCTCGACCTGTCGAAGGTCGAGGCGGGCAAGATGGACGTCTCCCCGACGCGTATCGCGCTCGTCCAGCTGGTTGACTATGTGGAGGCCACGTTCCGGCCGCTGACCGCGGAGAAGGGCCTCGACCTGTCGGTGCGGGTGTCGCCCGAGCTGCCGGCCACGCTGCACACCGATGAGCAGCGGCTGCTCCAGGTGCTGCGCAACCTGCTGTCCAACGCGGTGAAGTTCACCGACTCCGGAGCGGTCGAGCTGGTCATCCGGCCGGCCCGGGACGACGTTCCGCAGGCCATCCGGGAGCAGTTGCTGGAGGGCGGTTCGCTGACCGACCCGGACGGGGAGCTGATCGCGTTCTCGGTGAGCGACACCGGGATCGGTATCGCGGCCAGCAAGATGCGGGTGATCTTCGAAGCGTTCAAGCAGGCCGACGGCACGACCAGCCGCAAGTACGGCGGCACCGGCCTCGGACTGTCGATCTCGCGGGAGATCGCGCAGCTGCTGGGCGGCGAGATCCACGCGCAGAGCGAGCCCGGCCGCGGCTCCACGTTCACCCTCTACCTGCCGCTGCATCCGGGTGAACTGCCCGCGCACGGCCACCAGCAGGCCGCGCCGGCCCTGGAGGCGGACGAACTGCCGGACTCCACGGACGCCTTGGCCGAGCAGCCCGAACGGCCGGGGGCGCCGGCCGAGGAGGAGTCGTACCAGGACACGCGGAACGGCGGTGCCACGCTGTTCCGGCACCGCCGCAAGACCGTCGCCGAGAGCGGGGAACCGATCGATTCGCAGGAGCGCCGGCCCGGCGCCGGCCAGGAGACGGAGTCGCAGCCGCGCCGGAACATCCGCTTCAACGGCCAGAAGGTGCTGATCGTCGACGACGACATCCGCAACGTCTTCGCCCTCACCAGTGTCCTGGAGCAGCACGGCCTGTCCGTGCTGTACGCCGAGAACGGCCGGGAGGGCATCGAGGTCCTGGAGCAGCACGAGGACGTCACGGTCGTCCTGATGGACATCATGATGCCCGAGATGGACGGGTATGCGACGACCACGGCGATCCGCCGGATGCCCCAGTTCGCCGGACTCCCGATCATCGCGCTGACCGCCAAGGCGATGAAGGGCGACCGGGAGAAGGCGATCGAGTCGGGCGCCTCCGACTACGTCACCAAGCCGGTCGACCCCGACCACCTGCTGACGGTCATGGAGCAGTGGGCACGGGAGGGGTGAGCGGGGGACACGGCACGGGCGAGCGGGGCGTCCGGGCGGTGCGCGGCCGTGGATCGCGCGAGGACGGCGGGGATGCCCCGCGCTCACCCGCAGTTGCTGACTCAGTGTGCCCGTAGCCGTGTGGAAGCGCGGGATTCGGGGAACCTTCTGGTCCCCCGCTGCGTTTCTGCTACGTGCACAGTGACATCGCGGTGACAGGGTGTGGCGACAGGCGGGGTGCGGCTACGATGACCGGCACAAGGACGGGCGGCGCAAGGGAGTCGTCCCCCGGAGCGGCACCCGCCGGTGCTGCCCCGAGTCCTGCGGACAGGGGAGGCCCCACGCCGGGGCGAGGAGGGCGGGCCATGGTGCAGAAGGCCAAGATCCTCCTGGTCGATGACCGGCCGGAGAATCTGCTGGCGCTGGAGGCGATCCTCTCGGCGCTCGATCAGACGCTGGTGCGGGCATCGTCCGGGGAGGAAGCACTCAAAGCACTGCTCACGGACGACTTCGCGGTCATTCTGCTGGACGTCCAGATGCCGGGCATGGACGGTTTCGAGACCGCCGCCCACATCAAGCGGCGGGAGAGGACCCGGGACATCCCGATCATCTTCCTCACCGCGATCAACCACGGCCCGCACCACACCTTCCGCGGATACGCGGCGGGCGCGGTGGACTACATCTCCAAGCCGTTCGACCCGTGGGTGCTGCGCGCGAAGGTCTCCGTCTTCGTCGAGCTGTACATGAAGAACTGCCAGCTGCGGGAGCAGGCGGCACTGCTGCGGCTGCAGCTGGAGGGCGGCGGCAGGACCGGGAGCGCCGAGACCAAGGAGCCGGCCGGGCTGCTCGCCGAGCTCTCGGCGCGGCTGGCGGCCGTCGAGGAGCAGGCCGAGGCGCTCTCCAAACAGCTGGGTGACGAGTCGGCGGACGCCGCCGCGGTGGCCACGGCGGCGCACCTGGAGCGCAAGCTCACGGGACTGCGGCGGGCACTGGACGCGCTGGAACCGGGTTCCGCCGGTGGCCAGCCCGCGGTCAACTGACCACCGGCGGCACACCGGCGTGAAGAGGCGTCAGCGCCTGTGGTGAGGACGTCAGTTCCGGGTTCACGAATGGACGACACGAACGGGTGAAGCGGTGGGCACACGTGTCGACCGCCGCCTCCCCCGGTAACCTCACCCCCATGGCCTCACGTCCCTCCGCAGCCAAGAAGCAGCCCGCGAAGAAGGCGGCCGCTCCCGCGAAGGCTCCGGCGAAGAAGGCCGCCGCGAAAAAGGCACCACCGAAGAAGGCGCCCGCCAAGAAGGCGGTGGCGAGAAAGCCCGCGCCCGCACCGGCACCCAGCCCCACCGGGGGCGTCTACCGGCTCGTGCGCGCTCTCTGGCTGGGTGTCGCGCACGCCGTCGGCGCTGTCTTCCGGGGCATAGGCCAGGGCGCCAGGAACCTCGACCCCGCACACCGCAAGGACGGCGTCGCGCTGCTGCTCCTCGGTATCACGCTGGTCGTCGCCGCCGGCACCTGGGCCGATCTCAAGGGTCCGGTCGGCGACCTGGTCGAGATCCTGGTGACCGGGGCCTTCGGCCGGCTCGACCTGCTCGTGCCGATCCTGCTCGGCGCCGTCGCCGTCCGCCTGATCCGGCACCCGGAGAAGCCAGAGGCCAACGGCCGGATCGTGATCGGCCTGTCCGCCCTCGTCGTCGGCGTGCTCGGACAGGTCCACATCGCCTGCGGCTCGCCGGCCCGCAGCGCCGGCATGCAGGGGATAAGGGATGCCGGCGGACTGATCGGCTGGGGCGCGGCGACCCCGCTCTCCTCCACCATGACCGACGTACTGGCCGTGCCGCTGCTCGTGCTGCTCACCGTGTTCGGCCTGCTGGTCGTCACGGCCACCCCCGTCAACGCCGTCCCGCAGCGGCTGCGGCTGCTCGGCGTACGGCTGGGACTCGTCGCCGACCCGGAGGCCGTCGAGTGCTCCGAGGACGACGAGCGGTACGACGAACAGTGGCGCGAAGCGCTGCCCGTACGCCCCCACAAGCGCGGGACGCCGGCCGCCGAACCGTACGACCCGGACGGCTCCGAGCAGCAGGCCCTCGCCCGGCGCCGCGGACGGTCCCGGCGGACCGCCGTGCCGCAGCCCGACACGGACCGGCCCCTGGACGCCGTGGACGTCGCCGCCGCGGCCGCCGCCGCGCTCGACGGCGCCGTCCTGCACGGAATGCCGCCGTCGCCGCTGGTCGCCGACCTCACCCAGGGCGTGAGCACGGGGGACCGCGAACCGACGACACCGACGCCCACGCCGGTCCCGGCCGCACGCCCCCAGCCCGGGAAGCTCAGGAAGGAACCGCCCGCGCAGGATCTGTCCGGACGGACCCCGGCCGAGGTGGAGGTCCCCGACCTCACCAAGACCCCGCTGCCGCAGGAGCGGGAGCTGCCGCCACGAGCCGAACAGCTCCAGCTCTCCGGCGACATCACCTACTCCCTGCCGTCCCTCGACCTCCTCACCCGGGGCGGCCCGGGCAAGGCACGCAGCGCCGCCAACGACGCCGTCGTGGCCTCGCTCACCACGGTCTTCACCGAGTTCAAGGTCGACGCGGCCGTCACCGGCTTCACCCGCGGCCCGACGGTCACCCGGTACGAGGTCGAGCTCGGGCCCGCCGTGAAGGTCGAGCGGATCACCGCGCTCACCAAGAACATCGCGTACGCCGTCGCCAGTCCCGACGTGCGGATCATCAGCCCGATCCCCGGCAAATCCGCGGTCGGCATCGAGATCCCGAACACCGACCGGGAGATGGTCAACCTCGGCGACGTGCTGAGACTCGCGGAGTCCGCCGAGGACGACGACCCGATGCTGGTCGCCTTCGGCAAGGACGTCGAGGGCGGTTACGTCATGCACTCGCTGGCGAAGATGCCGCACATGCTGGTCGCCGGCGCCACCGGCTCCGGCAAGTCGTCCTGCATCAACTGCCTGATCACCTCGGTCATGATGCGGGCGACCCCCGAGGACGTCCGGATGATCCTGGTCGACCCCAAGCGGGTCGAGCTGACCGCGTACGAGGGCATTCCGCACCTGATCACGCCGATCATCACCAACCCCAAGCGGGCCGCCGAGGCCCTCCAGTGGGTCGTGCGCGAGATGGACCTGCGCTACGACGACCTCGCGGCCTACGGCTACCGGCACATCGACGACTTCAACCGCGCCGTGCGCGAGGGCAAGGTCAAGCCGCCCGAGGGCAGCGAGCGCGAGCTGCAGCCCTACCCGTACCTGCTGGTGATCGTGGACGAGCTGGCCGACCTGATGATGGTGGCGCCCCGGGACGTCGAGGACGCCATCGTGCGCATCACCCAGCTCGCGCGCGCGGCCGGCATCCACCTGGTCCTCGCCACCCAGCGCCCGTCCGTGGACGTCGTCACCGGCCTGATCAAGGCGAACGTGCCCTCCCGGCTGGCCTTCGCCACCTCCTCGCTGGCCGACTCCCGGGTCATCCTCGACCAGCCCGGCGCCGAGAAGCTGATCGGCAAGGGCGACGGCCTCTTCCTGCCGATGGGCGCGAACAAGCCGACCCGCATGCAGGGCGCGTTCGTGACCGAGGAGGAGGTCGCGGCCGTCGTCCGGCACTGCAAGGACCAGATGGCGCCCGTCTTCCGGGACGACGTCGTCGTCGGCACCAAGCAGAAGAAGGAGATCGACGAGGACATCGGCGACGACCTCGACCTGCTGTGCCAGGCGGCCGAGCTGGTCGTCTCCACCCAGTTCGGGTCGACCTCCATGCTCCAGCGCAAGCTGCGTGTCGGCTTCGCCAAGGCCGGGCGCCTGATGGACCTGATGGAGTCGCGGGGCATCGTCGGACCGAGCGAGGGCTCGAAGGCCCGTGACGTCCTGGTGAAGGCCGACGAGCTGGACGGTGTGCTCGCGGTGATCCGGGGGGAGTCCGAGGGGTAGGGAAGAGTACACGCGGATCCCTCGCGCGGTGGATCACAAGGGCAGCCCGGCTGTGATCCTCCTGTCGAGGATCTCCGGGCAACCGTTTCCCCCCGGCATACGTCAAGTGGGGAGAAGCGGCAAAGAGATGGTCCACCATCGGGACACGAAGCCATACCGATGGCGTACCGGTCCCGTCGTCCGGTTGCCCCACCCGTTTGTACCCCCCCTAGACTGAACGTCCAGCACAGGCGGCTATACGCTCGAAAGGCGCCCCCGTGTCCATCGGCAACTCCCCTGAAGACGAGCGTCCGATCGAAGGCGTGTCCGAAGACGTTTCTGAGGAAGCCCGCCCCTCCGTCGGCCGTGTCCTGCAACAGGCGCGCATCGCCGCCGGGTTGACCGTCGACGACATCAGCAGTGCCACCCGCGTCCGGATCGCCATCGTGCATGCCATCGAGGCGGACGACTTCGGGCCGTGCGGCGGTGACGTCTACGCCCGCGGCCACATCAGGGCCCTGGCCAAGGCCGTCGGGCTCGACCCGGCCGAGCTGCTCGCGCAGTACGAGCGCGAGCACGGCTCACGTCCCTCCCCGACCCCCGCGGCACCGCTGTTCGAGGCGGAGCGCATCCGGCCCGAGCGGCGCGGACCCAACTGGACCGCGGCCATGGTCGCCGCGATCGTCGCCGTGATCGGCTTCGTCGGATTCACGTTCGTGAAGGGCGACGACGGCGGCTCCGAGGTGAGCGTCGCCGAGGGTTCCCAGCCGTCCGCCGGCAAGTCCGCGTCCCCGACCGCCGAGCCCAAGAAGCCGGCCGCCCCCGAGCCGGCCCCGACCGACAGTGCCATCGCCGCAGCGCCCCAGGACAAGGTGACCGTCAAGGTCAGTGCGACCGACGGCCGCAGCTGGATCTCCGTCAAGGACCACAACGGCCGGCGGCTCTTCGACGGCCTGCTGGAGCAGGGCGATTCCCAGACGTTCCAGGACGACGAGAAGGTCGACCTCGTCCTCGGCGACGCCGGTGCCATCCAGCTGCACGTCAATGGCAAGGAGATCGAGGACGACTTCCAGCCGGGTGCCGTGGAGCGGCTGACGTACACGAAGGGCGACCCGCAGGCCGGATAAGCGGGCCGGAAGGGACGAGCGTGCACGGGGTTGGCCAAGATCGGCCAACCCCGTCGACGTGGGCTGTCCGCGGGACGAAGTAGTCTTGAGCCCATGCCTGAAAGCCGTACCGTCGCACTCGTCACCCTTGGCTGCGCCCGTAACGAGGTGGACTCGGAGGAGCTCGCAGGCCGTCTGGAGGCGGACGGCTGGAAGCTCGTCGAGAACGCCGAGGAAGCGGACGTCGCCGTCGTGAACACGTGCGGCTTCGTCGAGGCCGCCAAGAAGGACTCCGTCGACGCCCTTCTGGAAGCCAACGATCTCAAGGGTCACGGCAGAACGCAGGCCGTGGTGGCCGTGGGCTGCATGGCCGAGCGGTACGGCAAGGAACTCGCCGAAGCCCTGCCCGAGGCCGACGGCGTGCTCGGCTTCGACGACTACGCGAACATCTCCGACCGGCTGCAGACCATCCTCAGCGGCGGCGTCCACGCCGCGCACACCCCGCGCGACCGGCGCAAGCTGCTGCCGATCAGTCCCGCCGAGCGGCAGGAGGCCGGTGCCGCCGTCGCTCTGCCGGGACATGCGCCCGCCGACCTCCCGGAGGGCGTCGCCCCCGCCTCCGGACCCCGCGCGCCTCTGCGCCGCCGCCTGGACGGCTCCCCGGTCGCCTCGGTGAAGCTGGCCTCCGGCTGCGACCGGCGCTGCTCCTTCTGCGCCATCCCGTCCTTCCGGGGCTCCTTCATCTCGCGCCGCCCCAGCGACGTGCTGAACGAGACGCGGTGGCTGGCCGAGCAGGGCGTCAAGGAGATCATGCTGGTCTCCGAGAACAACACCTCCTACGGCAAGGACCTCGGCGACATCCGCCTGCTGGAGTCGCTCCTGCCCGAGCTCGCCGAGGTCGACGGCATCGAGCGGGTGCGGGTCAGCTACCTCCAGCCGGCCGAGATGCGCCCCGGCCTCATCGACGTGCTGACCTCCACGCCGAAGGTCGCGCCCTACTTCGACCTCTCCTTCCAGCACTCCGCGCCGGACGTGCTGCGCGCCATGCGCCGCTTCGGCGACACCGACCGCTTCCTGGAGCTGCTGGACACCATCCGCACCAAGGCCCCCGAGGCCGGCGTGCGCTCCAACTTCATCGTCGGCTTCCCCGGCGAGACCGAGGCCGACCTCGCCGAGCTGGAGCGGTTCCTCACCCACGCCCGGCTGGACGCCATCGGCGTCTTCGGCTACTCCGACGAGGAGGGCACCGAGGCGGCCGGCTACGGGAACAAGCTCGACGAGGACGTCGTCGCCGAGCGGCTGGCGCATGTGTCCCGGCTCGCCGAGGAACTCGTCTCCCAGCGGGCCGAGGAGCGAATGGGCTCTACCGTGCGGGTACTCGTGGAGTCCGTGGACGACGAGGAGGGCGTGTACGGCCGCGCGGAGCACCAGGCGCCCGAGACGGACGGCCAGGTGCTGCTCACGAGCGGCGAAGGACTGAGTGCCGGTCGTATGGTCGACGCGAAGGTGGTCGGTACGGAGGGTGTCGACCTGGTGGCCGAACCGCTGCCGGGCACGCCCACCGGAAGCGAGGAGGCGGCCAGATGACCGGAGTCCCGGCGTCCGCGGCGGGCGGTTCCTCCAGTGCGCGGAGGACCGGCCCGCGCGGCGCATCGGGTGCCGCGAAGGAAACGACGGAGCCCAGGGCCGCGGGCACGACCGCGCAGCGGGGGGCGACCGAGGGCGGGGCCGCCGGGCGCGGCGGGAAGATCGCGGCGGCCGCCGTCAACCAGGCGAGCGTCTGGAACGTCGCCAACCTGCTGACGATGCTCCGGCTGCTCCTCGTGCCGGCGTTCGTCGCGCTGATGCTCGGCAACGGCGGTTACGACCCGGCCTGGCGTTCGTTCGCCTGGGCGTCCTTCGCCATCGCCATGATCACCGACCTCTTCGACGGGCATCTGGCCCGTACCTACAACCTCGTCACCGACTTCGGGAAGATCGCCGACCCCATCGCCGACAAGGCGATCATGGGGGCGGCGCTGATCTGCCTCTCCGCCCTCGGCGACCTGCCGTGGTGGGTCACGGCCGTCATCCTGGGCCGGGAACTCGGGATCACCCTGCTGCGTTTCCTGGTCATCCGGTACGGAGTCATTCCCGCGAGCCGCGGCGGCAAGCTGAAGACACTCACCCAGGGCGTGGCAGTCGGGATGTACGTGCTGGCGCTGACGGGGCCCCTGGCCACCCTCAGGTTCTGGGTGATGGCGGCGGCGGTCGTCCTGACCGTGGTGACCGGACTGGACTATGTGAAGCAGGCCATCGTGCTGCGCCGACAGGGAATCGCCGAGCGCAGAGCGGCGTTGAAGGAGACACAGGGGTGAGTTCCACCGCCGCCGACGTGGTGCGACTGCTCACGGTGAGGGGCGAGACCCTCGCCGTTGCCGAGTCGCTGACCGGCGGACTGGTGGCGGCCGGGATCACGGCGGTCCCGGGCGCGTCGAAAGTCCTGCGCGGTTCGGTGACCGCCTACGCCACGGACCTCAAGCATGACCTGCTCGGCGTCGACGCCGAGCTGCTGGAGGCGAGGGGAGCGGTGGACCCGCAGGTCGCCGCGGAGATGGCGTCCGGCGTGCGCAAGGCCCTGGACGCCGACTGGGGCATCGCGACAACCGGTGTCGCCGGCCCCGACCCCCAGGACGGACAGCCGGTGGGGACGGTCTACGTGGCCGTCGACGGACCTCTCGGATCATCCGACGATTCCGGCTCCGGCGGAAAAGTGGAGGCGCTGCGGTTGAACGGCGACCGCGCGGACATTCGTATGGAGAGTGTACGGAGCGTGCTCGTACTCCTTCTCGGGGAGCTCACGGGCGAACAGACCGGAAATGAGCGGGCACAGGATACGGAACGGAACGGGGGGTTTTGATGTTTGCAGCCCAGAGTGAACACGACATCGCTCCCCGCACGGCCGCGGCACGAGGCGGTACGGTGGGGCGTGAAGGATGCGGCTACGCGGTCCGAGGAGGGAGCCACCGATGATTCTGCTCCGTCGCCTGCTGGGTGACGTGCTGCGTCGGCAGCGCCAACGCCAGGGCCGTACTCTGCGCGAAGTCTCCTCGTCCGCCCGAGTCTCACTCGGCTATCTCTCCGAGGTGGAGCGGGGGCAGAAGGAGGCGTCCTCCGAGCTGCTGTCCGCCATCTGCGACGCGCTGGACGTACGGATGTCCGAGCTCATGCGTGAGGTGAGCGACGAACTCGCCCTCGCGGAGCTGGCCCAGTCCGCCGCGGCCACGCCGAGCGAGACCGTGCCCGCGCCGGTGCGCCCCATGCTGGGCTCCGTGTCGGTGACCGGTGTGCCGCCGGAACGGGTGACCATCAAGGCACCCGCGGAGGCGGTGGACGTCGTCGCCGCCTGAGCGCCGACCCGCACGCACCACACGTACACAGGAGACCCCGGCCAGGGTCTCTCCGGGAGAACCGGAGAGACGCGGTCGGGGTTTTTGCGTGTCCGGAGGGTTTCTTCCGTGCGCCGGGACGGGCCTCGGTCGCAGGGCGCGTCCGCCCGTTTGCCGGTCGGTGGCGCGCCGGTCATCGTGGAAGGACATGGCCGGGGACGAACCGTCGGAGGTGTGGATGTACGTCGTCAAGAGCCCTTTGTCCGACGCGAACCTGAAGATCGTCTCCGCGGCGCTGCAGGGCGCCCTCGTCGATCTGGTGGACCTGGCCCTGGTGGCGAAGCAGATCCACTGGAACGTGGTCGGACCGCGTTTCCGCTCCGTGCATCTGCAGCTGGACGAGGTCGTCGGTACCGCGCGCACCCACTCCGACACGGTGGCCGAACGGGCTTCGGCCCTCGGGGTGTCACCGGACGGCCGGGCCGCGACGGTGGCCGTCGGCAGTGGCATCGGGGTCACGCCGGAGGGATGGGTGGACGACACCACCGCGGTGCGGACGATCGTGGACGCCCTGGGTGCGGTGATCACACGGATGCGGGAGCGGATCACGGCGACCGGGGAGCCGGACCCGGTCAGCCAGGACATCTTCATCCGGATCACGGCCGATCTCGAGAAGCAGCATTGGATGTTCCAAGCCGAAAACGGATGACGACGGCGATCGTGCGCCGGGCCGTCGCGCTGGGCCTCGGCGCATTGTGGTGGTGGGCCGTGCTGCGTCTCCTGCTGGTGCCCGGGGCGGGGGCGGCCGAGGGCGCGGTCGCCATCGGAGGGTGGGGGCTGAGCGTGCTGCCGGTGCACTGTGTGCCGCGGAGCCAGGCAGTGGGGGCCGTGGACGCGGGCCGGTGGCGCCGCGCCCTGCGCACGGCCGTCCGCCCGCAGGACCCGGCGCGTTCTTCCCGGGGACAGAGGACAGGAACTGCGGGCCCGGGAGAGCGTCAGGACGGATCCCGGTCCTGGACGAACACGAGGCGGCCCGGCGCGGCAGGACGGAGCACACCCTCTCTGCCCGTCCGGGACCGTGGCAGCGCTGTGCACGACCGGACGGAAGGACACGACCGATGACCGTCACCAGCGTCGACAAGGACGTCGACCGACTGACCCTCACCCTCGTCGCCGATCTCACCGCGCCCGTCGAGCGGGTGTGGCGGCTGTGGGCCGACCCGCGGCAGCTGGAACGCTGGTGGGGCCCGCCGTCCTACCCGGCGACCGTGGAGCGGCACGACCTGACAGCGGGCGGGGACGTCACCTACTTCATGACCGGCCCGGAGGGCGACAGGCATCGCGGCTGGTGGCGGATCACGTCGGTGGACGCCCCGACGTCTCTGGAGTTCACCGACGGATTCGCCGACCAGGACGGGGCTCCGGACACCGGGATGCCGACCACGGCGGTGCAGGTCCGGCTCAGCGAGCACGAGGGCGGCACCCGCATGGAGATGCGCTCGGTCTTCGACTCCGCGGAGCAGATGGAGCAGCTGACCGCCATGGGCATGGTCGAGGGTATGCGGCAGGCGGTCGGCCAGATGGACGGGCTGCTGGCCTCCTGAGTCACCGTCGCGGCTGCCGCTGCGGTCGTCTCACGGCCCTCTCCTTCGCCGTCCGGCGCCGGAAAAGCCGCCCCGGTGGGGGACGGGGCCCGTCTGGCAGGCGGGGCACCAGTACGTGGGCCGCTCACGGGAGCCGTCACCCTGGTCGGCGAGACGGACCGGCGTGCCGCAGCGCAGACACGGTCGGGACGCCCGGCCGTACACGAACAGCTCCTGGCCGGGCAGGCCCGTCGTGCGGCGGGCCGGACGGTCGCGGTTGGCCTCCAGGAGTCTCCTGGCCAGCGCGGGCAGCTTCTCGGCCCGGTCGGCGGGCAGTTTGCCGACCGGGAGCCACGGAGTGACGCCGAGCAGGAAGCAGAGCTCGCATTTGTAGATGTTGCCGATCCCGGCGAGATTGCGCTGGTCGAGCAGGGCTTCCCCGAGGGGCCGGACGGGGTCCGCGCGGAGGTTGGCCAGGGCCTTGGCGGGATCCCAGTCCGGGCCCAGCAGGTCAGGGCCGAGATGGCCGACCGCGCGCTGCTCGTCCGCGGTGCGCAGGAGTTCGAGCACCGGCAGACGGTAGCCGACGGCCGTGCGGCCGGCGGTGCCGAGGACGATACGGATCTGGTGCGCCGGGCCGCCGCTCCAGCGCTCTCCGGCGGCGAACACCTTCCAGGAACCGTCCATCCTGAGGTGCGAGTGCACCGTCAGACCGCCCTCGACGCGGGTGAGCAGGTGTTTGCCGCGTGGGATGACGTCCAGGACGGTGCGGCCGGTGAGGTCGACCGTCGCGTACCGGGGCACGCGGAAGTCGCTGCGGGTCAGCACCTCGCCGGCCAGTGCGCCGTGCAGCCTCTTGGCCACCTGCCAGACGGTGTCTCCTTCGGGCATGGGTCAAGGGTGGCAGGCTCACGCCCTGATGCGCAGACCCCGAGGGGTGGCGACGAAGCCGGCCTCCTCCAGGAGCGGACCGAAGGGGGATGTCAGGGCCGCCGCGCCGTTGATCCGTTCCACCGTGACCGTGCCGAGGGAACCGGCACGGGCGGCCGCGGCGAGGGCCTCCGTCGCCGCCCGTAGGGCCGGATCCGTGTGCGGCGGTGCGTCCGGGGCGGAGGGCCACAGCAGCAGGGTCTTGCCACCGCGTTCCATGTAGAGAGCCGGTTCCCCCTCGGTCAGGACCACCAGGGAACCCGCCTTGCGGCCCGGTTTGTGGGTCGCCCCGGCCGGTGGCTCGGGCCAGCCGAGGGCCGCGCCGTAGGCGTTCGCCGGATCGGCGGCGGCCAGAACGACGGCCCGCGACGCGAGGGAAGGGCGGCCACGATGGCCGGGAGGACCGGCTTCGTACCCGCCGCGCGGGGAGACGTACTCGTCGCGGGACGCCGAGGGGCGGGAGCCGGACGCGAACACATTGCCGGGACGGCCCGATGCGCCCGTGCCGCCGGGGCTGCCGTCAGGAAAGTCGTCGAAGGGGAAGGTCCCCGCAGTCCGGTCGTACGGTGCGGGACCGTCGGGTGCGAGCCGGTTGCCGTCGCCGAAGCCCGGGTGGTCCGACGGGCCGGTGCCGCGCTCGCGGGCGCCCGCGACCGCACGCACCCGGTCCACGGCGCCCTCCATGGCGAACTGGGCCGCGCCGAGCCCCTCCACCACATAGCCGCGCCGGGCCTGCCCGCTCTCCTCGAAGGCGGCCAGGACCCGGTACACCGCCGAGAAGCCGCCCTCGACGCCCTCGGCGGCGACGGCGCCGCGGGTCACCACACCATGCCGGTCGAGGAGGGCGCGGGCCAGGGCATGGGCGCGCACGGTGGCGTCGCCCTCGCGGGCGGGAAGCAGGGACCATCGGCCCGCGACCGTCGGCGGGCCGGTGCGGGAGGCGGTGCGGGCCGCGGCGGTCAGCGAGCCGTAGCGTCCGCGCGGCACGGCACGCCTGGCGCGGTGGGCGGTGGAACCCGCGGTGCGGCCCGAGCCCAGCAGGGAACGCAGGGGGGCCAGCGTGTCGTTGGTCAGCCGCCCGGACCAGGCCAGGTCCCAGAGGGCGTCGGCCAGCTGCGGATCGGAGACGTCCGGGTGCGTGGTGGCGCGGACCTGGTCGGCGATCTGCCGGAAGAACAGACCGTAACCGCCGGAGAGGCTCTCCAGCACGGACTCGTGGAGAGCGGTCGTCTCCAGGGGGTGCGGGGGCGGCAGGAGCAGCGGGGCCGCGTCCGCCAGATAGAGCGAGACCCAGCCGTCCTTGCCGGGAAGCGAGCCCGCTCCCGCCCACACCACCTCGCCGGCGGCCGTCAGCTCGTCCAGCATCGCCGGCGCGTAGTCCGACACTCGGGACGGCAGGATCAGCTTCTCCAGGGCGGACGCGGGCACGGAGGCACCCTGCAACTGCTCGATCGCCCGCACCAGACCGTCGACACCGCGCAGCGCGTGCCCCTTGCCGACGTGCTGCCACTGGGGCAGGAACTGGCCGAGCGCGGCCGGCGGCACCGGCTCCAGCTCCTGCCGCAGCGCGGCCAGGGAACGGCGGCGCAGCCGACGCAGCACGGTCGCGTCGCACCACTCCTGACCGATCCCGGCCGGATGGAACTCGCCCTGCACGACCCGGCCCGCCCCCGCCAGCCGTTGCAGGGCGCCCTCGGTGACCGCGACGCCCAGGCCGAAACGGGCCGCGGCGGTGACCGAGGTGAAAGGGCCGTGAGTGCGGGCGTGGCGGGCGAGAAGGTCGCCGAGCGGGTCCTTGACCGGTTCGGTGAAGGCCTCGGGCACGCCGACGGGCAGCGCGGTGCCCAGCGCGTCGCGCAGCCGGCCGGCGTCCTCGATCGCCGCCCAGTGCTCGACGCCGGCGATCCGTACCCGGATCGCGCGCCGGGCGGCGGCCAGCTCGGGGGCCCACTGGGGCTCGGCGCCGCGCTGTGCCAGCTCGGCGTCCGTGAGGGGGCCGAGGATCCGCAGCAGGTCCGCGACGCCCTCCGGGTCCTTGACGCGCCGGTCCTCGGTGAGCCACTGCAACTCGCGCTCCAGCTCGGCCAGCACGTCCCCGTCGAGCAGCTCGCGCAGCTCCGCCTGGCCGAGCAGCTCGGCCAGCAGCCGTGAGTCCAGCGACAGGGCGGCGGCGCGGCGCTCGGCGAGCGGCGAGTCGCCCTCGTACAGGAACTGGGCCACGTACCCGAAAAGCAGGGAGCGGGCGAAGGGGGAGGGCTCCGGGGTGGTGACCTCGACCAGACGCACCTTGCGGGACTCCAGGTCGCCCATCAGCTCGACCAGGCCGGGCACGTCGAAGACGTCCTGGAGACACTCGCGGACCGCCTCGAGGACGATCGGGAACGAGCCGTACTCGCTCGCCACCTCGAGCAGCTGCGCGGCGCGCTGGCGCTGCTGCCACAGCGGGGTGCGTTTGCCGGGACTGCGGCGCGGCAGCAGCAGTGCGCGGGCGGCGCACTCGCGGAAACGGGACGCGAACAGGGCCGACCCGCCCACCTGGTCGGTGACGACCCGGTCGACCTCGCCCTTGTCGAAGACGACATCGGCCGCGCCGACGGGCGCCTGCTCGGCGTCGTACTCCGGGCCGGGCTTCGCCGGGTCCTGGTCGAGCAGGTCCAGGCTCAGCAGATCGGCGTCCGGCAGGCGCAGCACGATGCCGTCGTCGGCGTGCATGACCTGGGCGTCCATGCCGTACCGCTCGGACAGGCGGGCGCCGAGCGCGAGCGCCCAGGGTGCGTGGACCTGGGCACCGAAGGGGGAGTGGACCACGACGCGCCAGTCGCCGAGCTCGTCGCGGAAGCGTTCCACGACGATGGTGCGGTCGTCGGGGACATGGCCGCAGGCCTCGCGCTGCTCATCGAGGTAGGCCAGGACATTGTCCGCCGCCCAGGCGTCCAGGCCCGCGGTGAGCAGGCGCAGCCGGGCGTCCTTTGCGGGCAGGGAGCCGATCTCGCGCAGGAAGGCGCCCAGTGCCCGGCCCAGCTCCAGCGGGCGGCCCAGCTGGTCGCCCTTCCAGAACGGCAGCCGGCCCGGCACCCCCGGCGCGGGGGAGACGAGGACACGGTCGCGGGTGATGTCCTCGATGCGCCAGGAGCTGGTGCCCAGGGTGAAGACGTCCCCGACCCGGGACTCGTACACCATCTCCTCGTCCAGCTCGCCGACCCGGCCGCCGCCCTTCTTCGGGTCGGCTCCGGCGAGGAAGACACCGAAGAGCCCCCGGTCGGGGATGGTGCCGCCCGAGGTGACGGCGAGACGCTGGGCGCCCGGGCGGCCGGTGACGGTCCCCGTGACCCGGTCCCACACCACGCGCGGGCGCAGTTCGGCGAACGCGTCGGACGGATAGCGGCCGGCGAGCATGTCCAGGACGGCGGTGAACGCCGACTCGGGCAGCGAGGCGAAGGGAGCGGCGCGCCGGACAGTGGCGAGCAGGTCGTCGACCTGCCAGGTGTCCAGGGCCGTCATCGCGACGATCTGCTGGGCGAGGACGTCCAGCGGGTTCGCCGGGATGCGCAGTGCCTCGATGGCGCCGCTGCGCATCCGCTCGGTGACCACGGCGGCCTGCACCAGATCGCCGCGGTACTTGGGGAAGACCACGCCCGTGGAGACGGCGCCGACCTGGTGTCCCGCGCGGCCGACGCGCTGCAGGCCGGAGGCGACCGAGGGCGGGGACTCGACCTGGACGACGAGGTCGACGGCGCCCATGTCGATGCCCAGCTCCAGGCTGGAGGTGGCGACCACCGCGGGCAGCCGGCCCGCTTTGAGGTCCTCCTCGACGAGGGCGCGCTGTTCCTTGGAGACCGAGCCATGATGGGCGCGGGCGATCACGGGCGGGGCGCCCTGGGCCGCGCCCGAGCCGCCCATGAGCTCGGCGGGCGAGTGATGTTCGTCCAGGGGCTCGCCGGTCGCCCGTTCGTAGGCGATCTCGTTGAGTCTGTTGCACAACCGCTCCGCCAGGCGCCGGGAGTTGGCGAAGACGATCGTGGACCGGTGCGACTGGACGAGGTCGGCGATGCGCTCCTCGACGTGCGGCCAGATCGACGGACGCTCGGCGCCCTCGTTGCCCTCCGCGACCGGGGAACCGCCCAGTTCCCCCAGGTCTTCCACCGGGACGACGACGGAGAGGTCGAACTCCTTGCCCGACTTCGGCTGGACGATCTCCACCTTGCCGCGGGGGGCGAGGAAGCGGGCGACCTCGTCCACCGGGCGGACCGTCGCCGACAGGCCGATCCTGCGGGCCGGCCTGGGCAGCAGCTCGTCCAGACGCTCCAGGCTGAGCGCGAGATGGGCACCGCGCTTGGTGCCCGCGACCGCGTGCACCTCGTCCAGGATCACCGTCTCCACACCGGTCAGCGCGTCGCGGGTGGCCGAGGTCAGCATCAGGAAGAGGGACTCGGGAGTGGTGATCAGGATGTCCGGCGGCCGGGTGGACAGGGCGCGGCGCTCGGCGGCCGGGGTGTCACCGGAGCGGATGCCGACTTTCACCTCGGGCTCGGGCAGGCCGAGCCGGACGGATTCCTGACGGATGCCGGTCAGCGGGCTGCGCAGATTGCGCTCGACGTCGACGGCCAGGGCCTTGAGCGGGGAGACGTACAGGACCCGGCAGCGCTTCCTGGGATCGGCGGGCGGGGGAGTGGAGGCCAGCTGGTCCAGGGCGGCGAGGAAGGCGGCCAGCGTCTTGCCGGAGCCGGTGGGGGCGACCACCAGCACGTCCGAGCCCTCCGCGATGGCCCGCCACGCGCCTGCCTGAGCGGCGGTGGGCGCGGAGAAGGCCCCCGTGAACCAGCCGCGGGTCGCGGGGGAGAAGCCGTCCAGGGCTCGGTGCGCGGAGCTGACCATGGACCCATCGTGCACCCCGGCACTGACAATCGGCCTGAGCTGCGCGGATGTCGGCCGGGAACCGTGCGGCCTGCCGGGCGGGGCGACTCGTGACCGGGTCCCGCGGCCCGTGGGTCCCAGGAGCGGCCGCCGCCCCTCCTTGCCGCACTCGCCGCCGATGGGCTTTCACCGACGGCCACGCGCTCGTAGGGGCTGCGGGGAGCGCGGGGTGACGGCGGCCCGGACGCGTGGAGGGTACGGGGCCGCCGGGGCGTCAATCGAGGGGACGGCCGTAGGCCCGCAGCGTGCGCAGGGCGTCGATCGTCACCCGGGGCCGGGCCTCCAGCGCGGGGGCGGGTGCCCAGCGGCGCCACCGGAGCGGCCATCCGCCGTCCTCGTCCTGCTCCGCCGCGAGGAAGTCGAGGGAGCGGGCCATCTCGTCGTCCGTGAACCACGCGCGCGCGAGGGAGTGCGGATCTTCCGCGTAGTCGTGGGGGAAGTGGTGTTCGCCCGGGGCGTAGCCGGGGGAGACCGGGTACGTTCCGCGGTCGTCCGGGTCCAGCACCGCGAGGCGCTGCTCCCGTACCAGACGGCCCAGCCGGTCGGCCGCCGCCTGTGCGCGCGGGCGGTCGGGGACGGAGTCCAGGAAGGCGACGGCGGCACGGACCTCGTACGGGTGCGAGGCGTGCAGCGACTCGACGGCCCGCCAGCAGAAGTCCGTCGCCCGGAACAGCCATGCGTGCCAGACCTCGTTGCGGTGCAGCACTGCGACCGCCGGGCCGGTGGCGAGCAACTCCCCGGGAGGGTCGTCCACCACCGGTACGAAGGGGGCGGCCGGGTAGCCGCGCTCGCGGGGGTGGACCGCCGGCAGGGCTCCGTCGGCGGTGGAGACGGAGGTCAGATAGCGGCACACACCCTCCACGCGCCGGTTCCCGCACCGCCCGACGGCGTCCAAGACGCGCAGGGCGTGCGCGGTGTGCAGCGGCCGGCTGACCGGTCCGCGCAGATCGGGTTCCAGCGCGTGTCCGTATCCGCCGTCCTCGTTGCGGTAGGCGTCCAGCGCGGTCTCGACCGGCTCGGCGCCTCCGTCACGGAAGTGGTACGCGAACAGGCGCTGCTCCAGCACGCGCGCGGTGAGCCAGACGAAGCGTTCCGCGCGCGCGAGCGTAGTGCGCGCCGGGGACGCCGGGGGGAGTGGGGAAGCTCCGGGTTCGGCCATGCGTCAGACCGTAGGGCGGAAAGCGGTGCCGGCACGCCGTCCCGGTCCGGGGCCACTCTCAGGGGCGGGATACTGGGGTCATGCGGTTGACGGTCTTCTGGGAGCGGATGACGGAGCACTTCGGTCCGGGGTACGCCGACACCTTCGCGCGCGATCACGTGATGACGGAGCTGGGCGGTCGTACGGTGCACGAGGCGCTGGACGCGGGCTGGGACGCCAAAGAAGTGTGGCGAGTGGTCTGCACCGTCATGAGCGTGCCACAGGAACGGCGCTGACCGGTCACGAAGATCGAGAACCGGCGGTCCGCTGCCGCCGGCGTGGGTGAGACTTGGTCCGTGGCATCCACAGACGAGACCGGGCAGACACCCCGGCACACATCTCCGCCCGGCACGACGCCGCCCGCACCGCCCCCAGCCGGCGGCGCGGGTCCGGGCGACCGCATGCCGCGCTGGCTGCCGCGGGCCCTGGTGCTGGCCCTTTCCCTGGTCGCCGTCTTCCAGCTGGGCAGCTGGGCCTTCCACCAGCTCACCGGCCTGCTGATCAACATCCTCATCGCGTTCTTCCTGGCACTCGCCATCGAGCCGGCGGTGAGCTGGATGGCCGCGCGCGGCATGCGCCGCGGACTGGCCACCTTCCTCGTCTTCCTCGCCGTGCTCATCGCCGCCGCAGGGTTCGTGACGCTGCTCGGCTCGATGCTCGCCGGCCAGATCGTCAAGATGGTCGAGGACTTTCCGGACTATCTCGACTCCGTCATCAACTGGGTCAACGGCCATTTCCACACCGAGCTGAGACGGGTGGACGTCCAGGAGGGCCTGCTCCGCTCCGACTGGCTGCGCAACTACGTGCAGGACAGCGCCACCGGCGTTCTCGACGTGTCCGCGCAGGTCCTCGGCGGCCTCTTCCAGATGCTGACGATCGTGCTGTTCTCGTTCTACTTCGCCGCCGACGGCCCCAGGCTGCGGCGCGCGCTCTGTTCCGTCCTGCCGCCCGCCCGGCAGGCCGAGGTCCTGCGCGCGTGGGAGATCGCCGTGGACAAGACCGGCGGTTACCTGTACTCGCGTGGTCTGATGGCGCTGATCTCCGGCATCGCGCACTACATCCTGCTGGAGATACTGGGGGTGCCCTACGCGCCCGCGCTCGCCGTGTGGGTGGGCCTGGTGTCGCAGTTCATCCCCACCATCGGCACCTATCTGGCGGGCGCGCTGCCCATGCTGATCGCCTTCACGGTCAACCCCTGGTACGCGCTGTGGGTCCTGGGCTTCGTGGTGATCTACCAGCAGTTCGAGAACTACGTGCTGCAGCCCAAGCTGACGTCCAAGACCGTGGACATCCACCCTGCGGTCGCCTTCGGCTCGGTGATCGCCGGAACCGCCCTCCTCGGCGCCGTCGGCGCGCTGATCGCCATCCCGGCGGTCGCCACCCTGCAGGCGTTCCTCGGGGCGTACGTCAAGCGGTACGACGTCACGGACGATCCGCGCGTCCACGGGCACCGCGACCGCCGCGGGGCGAGCGCCGGGGGGTTCACGCGGGCGCGGAAACTGTGGGCCCGGCGGCGCCCTTCGGAGAAGGACGGTTCCGGCGAAGGCCGCTCCGGCTGAGACACCGGAGACACTCGGGAGCGGGTACAGCGCGTCGGCGCGGCCCGCGTCCCGGCGTCCGCGAAACAGCCCTCCGCTGAGGACGACGGCCCGGAGGGAACCCGCCGCAGGGCCGTCCGTCCGTGCGAAGCGCCGCCCGCCGTCACCGCGCGCGGGGAGCGGGGGACCGGGCACGAGGAGCGGACGGCCGGGCACGGGGTGGGCGTCCGCCGCGTGGCGGGTGCCCACCCCGTGGCGCGCGTCTCGTCTCCGTCCCGGCGGTGCGACGGCGGCGGGACGGGGATCAGCCCTGGGGTTCCTGCGGCTTGGCGTCGATCTCACGCAGGTTCCGGTCCTTGACCTCTGTGCGGGTCTCCGTACGGTGGCCACGGGCGATGTAGTCCCGGACCACCGCCTCGACGGCGTCCTGGGGCGAGCCGATGCCGGCCAGGACCATCACCTCCACGACCAGTTCGGCGTCGAGGCTGATGCTGATCTTGGCCATGGGACCCCCCAGTCGCTTCGCGTCCGCGCACTCTAGCCGCGGGCCCGGTCGTACGCTCGGTGGTGTCGTGTGATGCGCTTGACACTAAAATCGAACATCCATTCTCATGGAGGCTCTGGAAGGGGCCGTGGTGGGCGATTCGACCGGGTTCGGCGGGAGGAATGCCCGAGTTATCCACAGGCTGGCCCCACGGCGAGGCCCATTGTCAGTGGCAGGCATTAGCGTCTTTGACGTGAAGCGATCGAATCAAGCAAACCGGGTGGAACCCATGGCAGGCACCGACCGCGAGAAGGCCCTGGACGCCGCGCTCGCACAGATTGAACGGCAATTCGGCAAGGGCGCGGTCATGCGCATGGGCGACCGGTCCAAGGAGCCCATCGAGGTCATCCCGACCGGGTCGACCGCGCTCGACGTGGCTCTCGGCGTCGGCGGCCTGCCGCGCGGCCGCGTCATCGAGGTCTACGGCCCCGAGTCCTCGGGCAAGACGACCCTGACCCTGCACGCGGTGGCCAACGCGCAGAAGGCCGGCGGGCAGGTCGCGTTCGTGGACGCGGAGCACGCCCTCGACCCCGAGTACGCGCAGAAGCTCGGCGTCGACATCGACAACCTGATCCTGTCCCAGCCGGACAACGGTGAGCAGGCCCTGGAGATCGTGGACATGCTGGTCCGCTCCGGCGCCCTCGACCTCATCGTCATCGACTCCGTCGCGGCCCTCGTCCCGCGTGCGGAGATCGAGGGGGAGATGGGTGACAGCCACGTGGGTCTGCAGGCCCGCCTGATGAGCCAGGCCCTGCGGAAGATCACCAGTGCGCTCAACCAGTCCAAGACGACCGCGATCTTCATCAACCAGCTCCGCGAGAAGATCGGCGTGATGTTCGGCTCCCCGGAGACCACGACCGGTGGCCGCGCGCTGAAGTTCTACGCCTCGGTGCGACTCGACATCCGCCGCATCGAGACGCTGAAGGACGGTACCGACGCGGTCGGCAACCGCACCCGCGTCAAGGTCGTCAAGAACAAGGTCGCGCCGCCCTTCAAGCAGGCCGAGTTCGACATCCTCTACGGCCAGGGCATCAGCCGCGAGGGCGGTCTGATCGACATGGGCGTGGAGCACGGCTTCGTCCGCAAGGCCGGCGCCTGGTACACGTACGAGGGCGATCAGCTCGGCCAGGGCAAGGAGAACGCGCGCAACTTCCTGAAGGACAACCCCGACCTCGCCAACGAGATCGAGAAGAAGATCAAGGAGAAGCTGGGCGTCGGCGTGCGCCCCGAGGAGCCGGCCGCCGAGCCGGGCACGGACGCCGCGGTCTCCGCCGCCCCGGCCGACGCCGCCCCCGCGGTGCCCGCCCCCGCGACGGCCAAGGCCACGAAGTCCAAGGCCGCGGCAGCCAAGAGCTGACCCGTGACACGACGAACCGACTGGGCCGAGTACGCCTACCCGGACGTCACCGCGCGCGAGCGTGAGCGTCCGGGACCGGGTGACGAGGGCTCCGCCGGGGGGCACGCGCACGACGCGGACGGGACGGACGGACCTGTCGCGTCGTACGACACGGGCGAGCCGTTCCACGAGGACGGCCCGGGCCGCGGCGGCGGGGGGCGCCGGGGCGGCGGCCGGAGCCGCGGAGCGGGCGGCCCGCGCGGACGGCGCCGACGCGAGGGCGCGGAGTCGGCCGAGGACGGAGGTGCCACTTCCTCGTCGAGGGCCGAGGGGGCGGAGCCTCCGCGGGACCCGGTGGAGCAGGCGCGGGCGATCTGCCTGCGCCTGCTCACCGGGACCCCGCGCACACGCAGGCAACTCGCGGACGCCCTGCGCAAGCGGGAGATCCCGGAGGAGGCCGCGGAGGAGGTGCTGTCCAGGTTCGAGGAGGTCGGCCTGATCGACGACAGTGCCTTCGCCGAGGCCTGGGTGGAGTCCCGGCATCACGGCCGTGGCCTGGCCCGGCGCGCTCTCGCCCGGGAACTGCGGACCAAGGGTGTCGACCCCACGCTCATCGACGCTGCGGTGTCCCGGCTGGACGCCGAGCAGGAGGAGGAGACCGCACGCGAGCTCGTCGCCCGCAAGCTGCGCGCCACCCGCGGGCTCGACCGTGACAAGAGGCTGCGCCGCCTCGCCGGCATGCTGGCCCGCAAGGGCTACCCCGAGGGGCTGGCTCTCCGGGTGGTCCGCCGGGCCCTGGAGGAGGAGGGCGAGGACCCGGACTTCCTCGACGAGGGAGGTTTCTGACCGTTCCGCCGCGCAGGATCACCAGGTCGGCCCGGAGACAGCCGCGGCCCGTCCGCCGACTGCCCCCGGGAGCAGACCTGTTACGGCACCGTCACCGGCAGCCCGGCCGACCGCCACGCCTGGAACCCGCCGACCAGATCGGTGGCCCGGTGCAGCCCCAGACGGTGCAGCGACTCCGCCGCGAGGCTGGAGGCGTACCCCTCGTTGCACACCACCACGACACGCAGATCGTGGTGGGTGGCCTCGGGAAGCCGGTGGCTGCCCTGCGGATCCAGACGCCACTCGAGCTCGTTGCGCTCGACCACCAGCGCGCCCGGAATGAGCCCGTCCGCATCGCGCAGGGCCGCGTACCGGATGTCGACCAGCAGTGCCTCACCGGCCTGGGCGGACTCGTACGCGGCGCGCGGCTCGATGCGTGTGTAGCCCCGGCGCACCCGCTCCAGCACCGTGTCGATTCCCTGCGGTCCGCTCACTGCCAGTCCTCCGGACGCTCGACCTCTTCCAGGCGCAGGATCCGGCCGCTGCGGCTGTAACGACGGATCCGCGGCAGAGGCGGGTAGTAGGCGTGGACGGAGACCGCGTGCCGGTGCGGGGACTCGTTGAGCACCTCGTGGATGTGGTGCCGCCCGAAAGCGCGCCCCTTTCCCACGGGCAGCCGGTGTTCCCGGTCCACGCCGTCGGTGAGCTCCAGGGTCTTCCAGCCCTCGGTGGGCAGCCGGGCGGCGAGAGCGTTCTCCCTGAGCTCGCCGGCAGCGGTCACGAAGGCACCCACCGAATCGGCGTGGTCGTGCCAGCCGGTGCCCGTGCCCGGTGGCCAGCCGATCAGCCAGGCCTCACTGCCACCGGGGCCGGTCAGCCGCACCCAGGTGCGGTCCTCGGGGTCGAGGGGAAGAGAGGCGATCAGTTCGGTGTCGGCGGCCACGCGCCGCACGAAGCCGAGGAGTACGGCCTGCGTCGGCGCGGACGCGCCTGTGGCCGTGGGAACAGGCATGGGGACAGGGGAGGAGACAGACAACGGGTACCGTCCTGGAAGTTCGCGAGAAGCGCGCGGCGGCAGGTCGGTGCGGCGGCGCGCGCGGAGAAGCGGGGGCGAATTCAGCAGGACGGACGACACACGCAGCCCGCATAGCGGACGAGGTCCATGTGGACCCTCCGCCACAGGAGCACATCGGTGTCGGTCACGGTCCGGAGTAGACCATGACGCGGAGGGCTGGTCAACTCACCGTCACCATGCGAACGGTGGCTGGTGAACAGCGAATGACAGGTAACGGGCTGCGGTCGCAATGCCCTCGGTCTCGGCCCCGGCCCCGGCCCCGGCCACAGGCGAACGCGGGCCGGCCCCTCAACGAGACCCGGCCGCCGCACCCGCCTCCTCTGCCACCTCGGCCGCCCCGCCCAGCGTCGCCTCGGCCGCCGCGTACAGGTCGGCCGGGCGCACTCCGTTCAGCGCCGTGACGAGGTGGCCGTCGGGCCGCACCAGCAGCACCGTGTGCGCGGCGGCCCCGGGGTAGCTCTCGGCGACCAGCAGCTCGGCGTGGTGCGGCAGTGCCGTCACCGCCGCCGCCAGCCGGGGCATGATGCCGGCGGTCACCCAGTGCTTGCGGTCCCACACCCCGGTGCCCGGCGCGATCAGCACGACCAGCAGCGCACCGCGTCCCAGCCGGTCGCGCAACCGCACGAAGGTGCCGTCCTCGGCCGTGACGCGCACGTCCGCGACGGGAGCCCCGGGCGGCGTGCCGACGGGCACCTCCCCGTCGAGGCGCCCGGGCATGAGTGCTGACCGGTCGTACACCCCCGGCGCTCCCAGCGTCCCCCGCCCCAGGTGGCCGTCGGCGAGCAGCGCGTCGTTGCCCCGCGCCGAGCCGGGGACGTACGACCTCAGGCCCCCGCCGCCGCGCAGCAGCGGCAGTACCTGGTCGGCGGCGCGAAGCCGGCCCGCGACGGCCGTGCGGCGTTCCTCCTGATAGCTGTCGAGCAGCGTCTCGTGCGGGCCGTGGTGCCAGGCCAGGGCGAGTTTCCAGGCCAGGTTGCCGGCGTCCCGCAGCCCCTCGTCGAGTCCCTGCGTGCCCAGCGCGCCGAGCAGGTGCGCCGCGTCCCCGGCGAGGAACACGCGGCCCGCCCGCCAGCGGCGGGCCAGCCGGTGGTGGACGGTGTGGACACCGGTGTCGAGAAGCTCGTAGGCCGGAACACCCCCGTCGCCCCAGCCCGCCAGGGTCTCCCGGACCCGGTTCACCAGCAGCTCGGGCGTGACCAGGTCCTTGCCCGGCGGCAGCAGCCAGTCCAGGCGCCACACGCCGTCCGGCAGGGGGCGGCCGACGATCTCGCCGGCCGACGGCCCCGACGTCCGCCACGGCGGCGCACGGTGGAGCAGTGCCTCGTCGGTCCACGGGAGTTCGGTGCGCAGCGCGGCGACGGCGTATCGTTCCACCGCCGTGCGGCCGGGGAAGCGGATGTCCTGGAGCTTGCGCACGGTCGAGCGGGGGCCGTCGCAGCCGACCAGGTAACTGCCGCGCCACCAGGTGCCTCCGGGACCGCGGGTGTGGACAGCGACGCCGGACGTCTCCTGCTCCACACCGTCCAGACGGCTGTCCACCGCGATCCGCACCAGCGGCTCGCGGTCCAGTGCCGTCCGCAGGGCGCCGGTCAGCAGGTGTTGGGCGATGTGCAGCGGCGCGGGACCGGTCTCCCCGAACGTGACCTCGCACGTCACCTGCTTGCGCCGCATCGACCGCCATCCGGCCCAACGGAGACCCAGCTCCGCCAGCGGCGCGCCGGTCAGCCGCTCGACGAGGGCGACGGTGTCCTCACCGAGGACGACGGTGCGCGCCGGGCGCGGCTCGTCCTTGCCCGGACCCTCGTCGAGGACGACGCAGGGCACCTCCTGCCGCGCCAGCGCCAGGGCGAGCGTGAGCCCGACGGGCCCCGCTCCGGCGATGATCACCGGGTCCACGGTGCGGTGCCCCCTGCCTGTGACGGCGTCCCGGGGGACGTGGATGAACAGGGAGTTGAAGCAGGGTGCACGGTCACAGAACGTATGCAACCCATTGCCGCTGCTTGCGTCAAGCGACGGAGGCAGCGGCAATCGCGCCACTGCCTCCGTGATGATCACACATTCTGACCGTAGGTCAGGTCTTGGCCACGCCGGTGCCGGCGGTCGGGGTTCCGGGCGTTCCCGCGTCATCCACCTTGAGCACCGCGCCGGTCGACTTCTTGGCCCGTCGCAGCCGCTGCTCCAGCCAGCTCGCGAAGCTGGTGAGGGCGAAGTTGAGCGCGATGTAGATGACGGCGACCACGGTGAAGCTGGCGATGACGTTGGCACCGTAGTAGGCGCTCATCGTGTTGCCGGAGGCGAGCAGCTCGGGGAAGGTGAGAACCGCGCCGCCGAGTGCGGTGTCCTTCAGGATGACGACGAGCTGGCTGACGATGGCCGGCAGCATCGCGGTGACCGCCTGCGGCAGCAGGATCAGCCGCATGACCTGGCCCTTGCGCAGACCGATCGCCATCGCGCCCTCGGCCTGGCCCTTGGGCAGCGCCAGGATGCCCGAACGGACGATCTCGGCGAGGACCGAGGAGTTGTACAGCACCAGTCCGGTGACAACCGCGTAGAACGGACGGTCGTCGGAACTGACACCGGTGTACTCGGCGAACAGGGCCAAGCCGAAGATCATCAGCACCAGCACGGGGATGGACCGGAAGAACTCCACCACGATCGCGGCCGGGGCGCGGACCCAGACGTGGTCCGAGAGCCTGGCGATGCCGAGGACGGCCCCGAGCGGCAGCGCGATGACCATTGCCAGCGCGGCGGCCTTCAGGGTGTTCTCGAGCCCGGGCCAGATGTACGTGGACCATGCCTCGGTGTCGGTGAAGAACGGCTTCCACAGGGCCCATTCCAGCTGGCCCTTGTCGTTGAGGGTGCTGAACACCCACCACAGCAGGGCGGCGAGGGCGACCAGGAAGACGACCGTGAAGAGGATGTTGCGCCGCTTGGCACGGGGCCCCTGGGCGTCGTAGAGGACGGAGCTCATCGCTTCACCGTCACCTTCTTGCCCACCCAGCCGAGGATCAGGCCGGTCGGCAGTGTCAGAACCACGAAACCGAACGCGATCACCGCGGAGATCAGCAGCAGTTGTGCCTCGTTCTCGATCATTTCCTTCATCAGCAGCGCAGCCTCGGCGACACCGATGGCGGCGGCCACCGTGGTGTTCTTGATGAGAGCGATGAGTACGTTCGCCAGCGGGACGACGGACGAACGGAAAGCCTGGGGCAACACCACCAGGCTCAGCACCTGGCTGAAGCTGAGCCCGATCGCGCGGGCGGCCTCCGCCTGTCCTACCGGGACGGTGTTGATGCCGGAGCGCAGAGCCTCGCAGACGAAAGCCGAGGTGTAGAGGATCAGGCCGAGTACGGCGAGCCGGAAATTGATCGACTCGACGTCGCTCGCGCCGAGGGAGACACCCAGTGTCTGGTTCAGGCCGAGCGACGTGAACAGGATGATGACGGTGAGCGGGATGTTCCGCACGATGTTCACGTACGCGGTCCCGAAACCGCGCATCAGCGGCACCGGGCCGACGCGCATGGCGGCCAGGGCGGTGCCCCAGATCAGGGAGCCGACGGCCGAGAGCACAGCGAGCTGCACCGTCGTCCAGAAGGCTCCCAGCAGGTCGTAATCCTCAAGAAAGTCGAACACGATCTCCCGCGCTTTCGCGTGTAGGGAAGCCCGCCCCGGTGCGCCGCCCCTTTCGGCGGGCGGCGCACCCTGTCAGGCGCTGCCTCAGCTCTTGATGTCGCCGATCTTCGGCGCGGGCTCGTTCTTGTAGCCGGCCGGACCGAGGTTCTCGTCCACGGCCTTCTGCCAGGACTTGTCGGCGACCATCTCCTCGAGAGCCTTGTTGATCTTGTCCTTGAGGTCGCTGCCCTTCTTGACGCCGATGCCGTAGTTCTCGTTGGTCAGCTTGAAGCCGCCGAGCTTGAACTTGCCCTTGAACTGCGACTGGGCGGCGTAACCGGCGAGGATCGAGTCGTCGGTGGTGAGCGCGTCGATGGCGCCGTTCTGCAGGCCGGGCAGGCAGGCCGAGTACGTCGGGTACGGCTGCAGCTGGGCCTTGGGGGCCAGCTTGTCCTTGACGTTCTGGGCCGAGGTCGAGCCGGTGACCGAGCACAGCTTGGCGTTGTTGAGGTCCTCCGGCGACTTGATCTTGTCGTCGTCCGCGCGGAGCAGCACGTCCTGGTGCGCGAGCAGGTACGGGCCGGCGAAGTCGACCTTGGCCTCGCGCTTGGGCGTGATCGAGTAGGTCGCGGCGATGAAGTCGACGTCACCGCGGGCCAGCATGGTCTCGCGGTCGGCGCTCTTCGCCTCCTTCCACTCGATCTGGTCCTCGGTGTAGCCGAGCTTCTTGGCGACGTACGTGGCGACGTCCACGTCGAAGCCCTCGTAGCCGTTCGGGGTCTTCTGGCCGAGGCCGGGCTGGTCGAACTTGATGCCGATGGTGATCTTCTTGCCGCCGCCGGAGCCGCTGTCGCTGTCGTCACCGCCGCACGCGGTGGCGGTCAGGGCGAGGGCGAGGACGGCGGCCGAGGCGGCGGAGACCTTGCGGAGCTTCATGGTGAACATCCTTTGGCTGTGATCGCACTGCGATCGGACGATCAGAGGAGCAAACGATCAGATGCGGGCCGTCGGGGGCGGGTGACGCAGGGCCTCGGCGAAGGGCCGGCGGCGTCAGTGGTGCAGGATCTTCGACAGGAAGTCCTTGGCGCGGTCGCTGCGCGGATTGCTGAAGAACTGCTCCGGCTCGGCCTCTTCGACGATGCGGCCGTCCGCCATGAACACCACCCGGTTGGCGGCCGACCGGGCGAAGCCCATCTCGTGCGTGACCACGATCATGGTCATGCCGTCCTGGGCGAGCTGCCGCATGACCTCCAGGACCTCGTTGATCATCTCCGGGTCGAGAGCCGACGTCGGCTCGTCGAAGAGCATGACCTTCGGGTCCATGGCCAGGGCCCGCGCGATCGCCACCCGCTGCTGCTGACCACCGGAGAGCTGCGCCGGGTACTTGTCCGCCTGCGCGCCCACGCCGACCCGGTCCAGCAGTGCCCGGGCCTTCTCCTCGGCCTTCTTGGCGTCGACCTTGCGGACCTTGATCTGGCCCAGCGTCACGTTCTCGAGCACGGTCTTGTGCGCGAACAGGTTGAAGGACTGGAAGACCATGCCGACGTCGGCGCGCAGCCGGGCCAGCTCCCTGCCCTCCGCGGGAAGCGGCTTGCCGTCGATCGAGATCGTGCCGGAGTCGATCGTCTCCAGGCGGTTGATGGTGCGGCACAGGGTGGACTTGCCGGACCCGGACGGCCCGATGACCACGACGACCTCGCCGCGGGTGATCGTCAGGTCGATGTCCTGGAGCACATGCAAGGCACCGAAGTGCTTGTTGACATTCCTCAGCACGACCAGGTCGCCGGTCGCGGCCACGTCTTCCTTGGCAACCGATACTTCGGTCATCGCTTGCGGGCTCCGTCCTCCTCGGTTTCGGAGGACAGTAGTAACCCCGAAAGACGCGCGTCTCTACATCTGAGGTGAATCTGAGCATCACGATCCGATAGCAATCGGATGCGGGTCACAGCTCATGTGAGCAGGGCACATATCGGCCGGATAACTTCGAGCGGCCGTGACCGGAACCCTCTTGACGCCGTCCCCTCCCATCGGCGTCACTGCACAGGGCACGCACACGCACGGGCGGCGGACCCCGTCGCTCCGTTGTACCCGTACCGACCGAACGGCCGATGAACCGAAGGGGGACCGCATGAGACTGCTGCTCGTCGAGGACGACGACCACGTGGCCGCCGCGCTGTCCGCGGTCCTCGCCCGGCACGGCTTCGACGTCACCCACGCGCGCAACGGCGAGGAGGCGCTCCGGGCGCTCGTCCCCGAGGTCGACTGCTTCGGCGTCATCCTGCTCGACCTGGGCCTGCCCGACCAGGACGGCTACGAGGTCTGCGGCAAGATCCGCAAGCGCACCGCCACTCCGGTGATCATGGTCACCGCCCGCTCCGACGTCCGTTCCCGCATCCACGGCCTCAACCTCGGCGCCGACGACTACGTGGTCAAGCCGTACGACACCGGGGAACTGCTCGCCCGGATCCATGCCGTCAGCCGGCGCACCGCCCACGAGGACGCCACGGGAAGCACCCGGACCGTGGTGCGCCTGGGCGCCGTGCGCATCGAACTGCCGACACGACAGGTCAGCGTCGACGGCGCGGCCGTCCAGCTCACCCGCAAGGAGTTCGACCTCCTCGCCCTGCTCGCGCAGCGCCCCGGCGTGGTCTTCCGCCGGGAACAGATCATCAGCGAGGTGTGGCGCACCAGCTGGGAGGGGACCGGGCGCACCCTGGAGGTGCACGTGGCCTCCCTGCGCGCCAAGCTGCGCATGCCGTCGCTCATCGAGACCGTCCGCGGCGTCGGCTACCGCCTCGTCGCCCCCACCGTCTAGCGGGGCCGGGTGCGCACACGCCTGCTTCCGCTGCTCATCGTCCTGATGGCGGCCGTCCTGCTCGCTCTCGGCGTGCCGCTCGCCGTCAGCGTCGCCCGCGCCGAACAGCAGCAGGTCGTCGTCGACCGCATCGACGACACGGCGCGCTTCGCGGCACTCGCCCAGTTCGTCACCGAGTCCGTGCCGGGCGGCTCCCGGCAGACCGCCACGGACGAGCGGCTGGAGACCCTGCAGGCCGAACTGACCAGCTACCACGACGTCTACGGCATCCGGGCGGGTGTCTTCTACCGCAACCAGGTCCCCATGGCCAACGCGCCGACGACCTGGTTCCTTCCCCCCGAGGGCGAGGTGCGCGACGCCTTCGCCGAGGCGCTGCTCAGCCGCCGCAGCCACGATCCGCGGCAGGTGTGGCCGTGGGAGGACGGGCGGATCGTGGTCGCCTCGCCGGTCATCCGGGACGGGGACGTCGTCGCGGTCGTGGTCACCGACTCGCCCACCGACGCGATGCGTTCGCGGACCCTGCGCGGCTGGCTCGTCATCGCGGCAGGCGAGGTCGCCGCCATGCTGCTCGCCGTGGGAGCGGCGCTCCGGCTGACCGGCTGGGTCCTCAGGCCGGTACGCGTCCTGGACGCCACCACCCACGACATCGCGACCGGACGGCTGAAGTCCCGGGTCGCGCCCTCCGGGGGGCCGCCGGAACTCAGGCGCCTGGCCCGGTCGTTCAACGAGATGGCGGACCACGTCGAGGACGTGCTGGAGCAGCAGCGGGCCTTCGTCGCCGACGCCTCGCACCAGCTGCGCAACCCGCTGTCCGCGCTGCTGCTGCGCATCGAGCTGCTCGCCCTCGAACTGCCGGAGGGCAACGAGGAGATCGCCTCCGTCCAGGCCGAGGGCAAACGCCTGGCCCGGGTCCTGGACGACCTGCTCGACCTGGCGCTGGCCGAGCACACCGCGGCCGACCTGCGGGTCACCGACATCGGCGCGCTGGCGGCCGAGCGGGTGGCCGCCTGGTCACCGACCGCCGAGGCCAAGGGCGTACGGCTGGAGGGGGACTGCCCGCCGACCACGGGCTGGGCCGACCCGGTGGCCCTGTCCAGCGCCCTGGACGCGGTCATCGACAACGCGGTGAAGTTCACCCCGCCCGGCGAGACCGTCCGGATCGCGGTCGGCTCCACCGGCGACGCCGCCACCGTCGTCGTCACCGACGACGGGCCCGGCCTGACCGACGAGGAACTCGCCCGCGTCGGCGACCGCTTCTGGCGCAGCGGCCGGCACCAGAACATCAAGGGCTCCGGTCTCGGCCTGTCCATCTGCCGGGCGCTGCTGGCCGCGGGCGGCGGCACGCTCTCCTTCGGCCACCACGAGCCGCACGGACTGACGGTGACGGTGACGGTGCCCAGGTCGGCGCCGCGCGACGGCTTAGCGGAGGCTCAGGGCTTCACCGACCGGTAGTACCGGCGGGCACCCTCGTGCAGTTCCAGCGGGTCGGTGTAGATCGCCGTGCGCAGGTCCACCAGCTGCGCGGAGTGGACGTGCGCCCCGATGCCGTCGCGGCTGTCGAGCACCGCCCTGGTCAGCCACTCGGTGATCCGCGGGTCCATGTCCGCGTGGGTGACCAGCAGGTTGGACACCGCCATCGTCGGCACCACCACACCGTTCTGGACGGCGGGATACGCCGACTCCGGGATGCTGGTGGAGCGGTAGTAGCGGGTCGCGCCGCCGGACTCGTGGATCTCGGCGACGAGGTCCTCGTCTATCGGCACGAACCGGAAGGCGGCTTTTTCGGCCGCTTCCTCGAGCCCGTCCGTCGGCAGCCCGCCCGACCAGAAGAACGCGTCGATCTCGTGCCCGAGCCGCCCCGGACCGGTGTCGATGCCGTCCGCCCGGGGAATGATGTCCCGCTCCGGGTCGATGCCCGCGGCCCGCAGCAGCCGCGTGGCGATCAGCCGGACACCGGAGTCCGGCAGCCCGATGGCCACCCGCTTGCCCCGCAGGTCGGCGACGGACAGGATGTCCGAGCCGGCCGGGACCACGAGCTGTACGTAGTCGTCGTAGAGCCGGGTGACCCCGCGCAGCCGGCCGGCGCCCTCCCCGTCGGCGATCTTGTACGTCTCCACCGCGTCGGCCGCGGCGATGGTGAAGTCGGCCTCGCCGGACGCCACCCGCGCCACGTTCTCCTGCGAACCCGCGCTGGTCATCAGCCGCACCTCCAGGTCCGGCATGTCCTTGCGCAGCTCGGCGCGCAGCAGCTCGCCGTACTTCTGGTAGACCCCGGCGCGGGTGCCCGTGCTGAAGGTGACCGTCCCGCCCGGCGGTTTCTCGCCCAGGGGCAGCAGCCACCACAGCAGCAGTCCCAGGGCGACGGCGCCGGCGGCCGCGCCCCTGACGGCCCGTCGCCTGCCGATACGGGAGAACATCGTGGACATGCGGGCGATCCTGCCAGCCCGTATCCCCGCTGACCAGGGCCGGACCGGACGCACCCGGCGGTGCCGCGGGGAAGACGCGGGGGAGGCGAGGGCGGTGTCGGTGGCGCTCGCTACAGTCGCCGGCATGAGCACCTCCTCGCCCGCCGACCTGGTCCGCGCCTTCCACCACGCCTTCGGGCTGGACGTCCGTGACAGACCGGCGAAGATCCCGGCCGCCCTGGCCGCCCAGCGGCGCGACCTGCTCACGGAGGAGGCCGCGGAGGTCGCCGAGGTGTCGGTGACGGGTCCGCTCGACCGGCTCGCGCACGAACTGGCCGACGTGGTGTACGTCGCCTACGGCACCGCCCTCGTGCACGGCATCGACCTCGACGCGGTGATCGCCGAGGTGCACCGCTCCAACATGACCAAGCTGGGCCCCGACGGCCGGGTCAGCCGCCGGGCCGACGGCAAGGTACTCAAGGGCGACCACTACGAGGCCCCGGACGTGACGGGCGTACTGCGCAGGCAGGGATGGGTGCCCGGGGCGGCCGGGACACCGGACGGGTCGCCGGACGCCTGACGGCCGCGGAGCCGGGACCGCGGCCGCCGGGCAGGGGCGCCGGCCGGCGGACCGGAGGGGCGGCACCGGGCACGGGCCCGGGTCAGTCGCCCACCGACGCCTCCGTGTGCCGCGGTGCCCCGCCGGGTACGCCGGAGGGCCGGTCGGGATCGTCCCGGCGGCGGAACAGACGCGTCGCCAGCGGCTCGGTGAAGCGGGCGGTGAGCGGACCGAGGACGACCAGGATGAGGACGTACGCCGTGGCCAGCGGGCCCAGCGACGGTTCGATCCCGGCCGACACCGCCAGACCGGCGATGACGATGGAGAACTCGCCGCGCGCCACCAGTGCACCGCCCGCACGCCAGCGGCCCTTCACCGAGATGCCGGCGCGCCGTGCCGCCCAGTAGCCGGTCGCGATCTTGGTGCACGCGGTGAGCAGCGCCAGCGCCAGCGCGGGCAGCAGCACCGGCGGGATGCTGGCCGGGTCGGTGTGCAGTCCGAAGAAGACGAAGAACACGGCGGCGAACAGATCCCGCAGCGGGCTCAGCAGGGTGTGCGCGCCCTCCGCGACCTCACCGGACAGCGCGATGCCCACCAGGAACGCGCCGACCGCCGCCGACACCTGGAGTTGCTGGGCGACGCCCGCGACCAGGATCGTCAGCCCCAGCACCACCAGCAGCAGCTTCTCCGGATCGTCGCTGGAGACGAACCGGGAGATCAGCCGGCCGTAGCGCACGGCCACGAACAGGACCAGCCCGGCCGCCGCCAGCGCCACCGCCAGCGTGATGCTGCCGGTCACCAGCCCGGCGCCGGCCACCAGCGCCGTGACGATCGGCAGGTACACCGCCATCGCCAGGTCCTCCAGGACCAGCACGCTCAGGATCACCGGGGTCTCCCGGTTGCCGACCCGCCCCAGATCGCCGAGGACCTTCGCGATGACACCGGACGACGAGATCCAGGTGACGCCGGCCAGGACCACCGCGGCCACCGGGCCCCAGCCCAGCAGCAGCGCGGCCAGCGCACCGGGCACGGCGTTGAGCGCGCAGTCGACCAGACCGGCCGGGTAGTGCGACTTCAGGTTGGTGACCAGGTCACCGGCCGTGTACTCCAGGCCGAGCATCAGCAGCAGGAGGATGACGCCGATCTCGGCGCCGGTCGCCACGAACTCCTCGCTCGCGCCCAGCGGCAGCAGCCCGCCCTCGCCGAACGCCAGACCGGCCAGCAGATAGAGCGGGATGGGGGAGAGGCGGTAGCGGCCGGCGAACCGGCCGAGCAGCCCCAGTCCCAGAATGATGGAACCGAACTCGATCAGCAGGACCGCTGAGTGCACGGGCTCACTCCTGCCCGAGTATCGCCGCGGCGGAGTCGACGCCCTCACGAGTGCCGATGACGATCAGGATGTCACCACCGGCCAGCCGGAAGTCCGGAGCGGGCGACGGGATCGCCTCGGCCCGGCGCAGCACCGCCACGATCGACGCGCCCGTCTCGGTGCGCATCCGCGTGTCGCCCAGCACCCGCCCGTTCCAGCGGGACGTCGCGGACACCTCGATCCGCTCGGCGACCAGCCCCAGATCGGTGGTGTACAGCAGGTTCGCGCTGTGGTGGGACGGCTTCAGCGTGTCGATCAGCGCACCCGCCTCCTGACCGGTGAGCCGGAGCGAGTGGGCGCACGAGTCGGGGTCGTCGGCCCGGTACAGGTTCACCGTACGGGTGCCGTCACGGTGTGCCACCACCGACAGATGACGGTGTTCCCGGGTCACCAGGTCGTACTGGACCCCGATACCCGGTAGCGGCGTCGCCCTCAGGCGTGGAGCGGACACGAGTCTTCCCCTCGTTCGTCTTGCAGGTGCTGCTGCGCGTGGCGCACGTTCTTCCGTGACGTGCCCGCGGCCCGGCCATGCTGTCACCCGCGCGTACGGTGGCGGTATGGGTGTCGTGACGGATATACGGAGCCGGTCGTGGGCGGCCAGACTGGTTCCGGCCGTGTGGTCGGCGAAGTACGGGAGGAGCGGAAAGCGGACCGTGTCGCTTTTCTGGCGGATCTTCTCGCTCAACGCCGCTGGCCTGGTCGCGGCCACCGCGCTGCTGCTGGGACCGGTCACCGTGTCGACGCCCGTCCTGGCGCACGAGGCCCTCGTCCTGCTCGCCGGCCTCGCCGTGCTCCTGGCGGGCAACGCGTTCGTGCTGCGCATAGGGCTCACCCCGCTGCACCGGCTGGGCCGCGCCATGAGCACCGCCGACCTGCTGGTGCCCGGCGCCCGGCCGGAGGTCGCCGGGCCCGCGGAGGCCGCCGAGCTGATCGCGACGTACAACACGATGCTCGACCGGCTCCGGGCCGAACGGGCCGCCGGCGCCGGCCGTGCCCTGCACGCGCAGGAGCGCGAGCGCCACCGCATCGCCCGCGAGCTGCACGACGAGGTCGGCCAGACCCTCACCGCCGTCCTCCTCCAGCTCAAACGCGTCGCCGACCGGGTCCCCGGCGAGCTGCGTGAGGAGGTGACCCTCGCCCAGGAGGCCACCCGCGCCGGCCTGGACGAGATCCGCCGCATCGCCCGCCGGCTGCGCCCCGGCGTCCTGGAGGAACTCGGCCTCGCCAGCGCCCTGCGCGCACTCGCCGCCGAGTTCACGCACCACGGACTCACCGTCACCCACCACGTCCCCGGCGACCTGCCTCCGCTCTCCCCGGAGGCGGAACTGGTGATCTACCGGGTCGCCCAGGAGAGCCTGACCAACACCGCCCGCCACGCCGCCGCCGACCGGGCCGGACTCACCCTGCGCCCGCTGCCCGGCGGCATCGAACTGCTCGTCCGCGACAACGGCACCGGACTCGGCGGCGCCCCCGAGGGCGCCGGCATCCGCGGCATGCGCGAACGGGCCCTGCTGATCGGAGCCGAGATCCACCTCGCACCCGCCCCCGCAGGGGGCACCGACGTACGCCTGCGCGTCCCCGTACCGGCCGAAGGGCCGACCGCAGCCCCCCTCGCGCCTCTCGCCGCAGACCGCACCGGAGACCGTCCCTGATGCCCGCACGGCCCCCGATCCGCGTCCTGCTCGCCGACGACCACACCCTCGTACGCCGTGGCGTACGCCTCATCCTCGACGGCGAACCGGACCTGACGGTCGTCGCCGAGGCCGGCGACGGGGCCGAGGCCGTCGCGGCGGCCCGGGCCACCGAGGCCGACCTCGCAGTCCTGGACGTCGCCATGCCCCGCATGACGGGTCTCCAGGCGGCCCGTGAACTCTCCCGGCGCCTGCCGGAGCTGCGCATCCTCATCCTGACCATGTACGACAACGAGCAGTACTTCTTCGAGGCCCTCAAGGCCGGTGCCTGCGGATACGTCCTCAAGTCCGTCGCCGACCGCGACCTGGTCGAGGCGTGCCGCGCGGCCGTGCGGGACGAGCCGTTCATCTACCCGGGGGCGGAACGGGCCCTGGTCCGCTCCTACCTGGACCGGCTGCACAGCGGCGGCGGCCTGCCCGAGCGGCCCATCACCGAACGCGAGGAGGAGATCCTCAAGCTCGTCGCCGAGGGTCACACCTCCAAGGAGATCGGCGAGCTGCTGTTCATCAGTGCCAAGACCGTCGAACGCCACCGTGCCAACCTCCTGCAGAAGCTCGGCGTCCGCGACCGCCTGGAGCTCACCCGGTACGCGATCCGCGCCGGCCTCATCGAGCCCTGACCAGCCCTGACCTGCCGTGACCCCCGTTGTCCACAGGCGGCCCGGGACACCGCCGCCGACCGCCTACCCTTAGTGCCATGAGCAGCATCGACCGGAGCCAGTCAGTGGGCGGCACACGCACCTACGAAGTACGCACCTACGGGTGCCAGATGAACGTCCACGACTCCGAGCGGTTGTCCGGACTGCTGGAGGACGCGGGTTATGTCCGCGCCCCCGAGGGTGCCGACGGCGACGCGGACGTCGTCGTCTTCAACACCTGCGCCGTGCGGGAGAACGCCGACAACAAGCTGTACGGCAACCTCGGCCACCTCGCCCCGAAGAAGGCGAGCCGGCCCGGGATGCAGATCGCGGTCGGCGGCTGCCTGGCGCAGAAGGACCGCGACACCATCGTGAAGCGCGCCCCCTGGGTCGACGTCGTCTTCGGCACGCACAACATCGGCAAGCTGCCCGTCCTGCTGGAGCGCGCCCGCGTCCAGGAGGAGGCGCAGGTCGAGATCGCCGAGTCCCTGGAGGCGTTCCCCTCCACGCTGCCCACCCGGCGCGAGAGCGCCTACGCGGCCTGGGTCTCCATCTCCGTCGGCTGCAACAACACCTGCACCTTCTGCATCGTCCCGGCGCTGCGCGGCAAGGAGAAGGACCGCCGTCCCGGCGACATCCTCGCCGAGGTCGAGGCCCTGGTCGCCGAGGGCGTGTCCGAGATCACCCTGCTCGGCCAGAACGTCAACGCCTACGGCTCCGACATCGGCGACCGCGAGGCCTTCAGCAAGCTGCTGCGCGCCTGCGGGAAGATCGACGGCCTGGAGCGCGTGCGCTTCACCTCCCCGCACCCGCGCGACTTCACCGACGACGTCATCGCCGCCATGGCCGAGACGCCGAACGTGATGCCGCAGCTTCACATGCCGCTCCAGTCCGGCTCGGACCCGGTGCTCAAGGCGATGCGCCGCTCCTACCGGCAGGAGCGCTTCCTCGGCATCATCGAGAAGGTGCGGGCCGCCATCCCGCACGCGGCGATCACCACCGACATCATCGTGGGCTTCCCCGGCGAGACCGAGGAGGACTTCCAGCAGACCCTGCACGTGGTGCGCGAGGCCCGGTTCGCCCAGGCCTTCACCTTCCAGTACTCCAAGCGGCCCGGCACCCCGGCCGCCGAGATGGACGGCCAGATCCCCAAGGCGGTCGTCCAGGAGCGGTACGAGCGGCTGGTCGCCCTCCAGGAGGAGATCTCCTGGGAGGAGAACAAGAAGCAGGTCGGCCGCACCGTCGAGCTGATGGTCGCCGAGGGGGAGGGCCGCAAGGACGGCACCACCCACCGCCTCTCCGGCCGCGCTCCCGACAACCGGCTGGTGCACTTCACCAAGCCGGACCAGGAGGTTCGCCCCGGCGACGTGGTGACGGTCGAGATCACCTACGCCGCCCCGCACCACCTCCTCGCCGAGGGCGCGGTGCAGGGCGTGCGCCGCACCCGCGCGGGCGACGCCTGGGAGAAGCGCAACGCCGCCGAGCGGGCCAAGCCCGCCGGCGTCATGCTGGGCCTGCCGAAGATCGGCGTGCCCGAGCCCCAGCCGGCCGTGGCGAGCGGCTGCGGCTGCGACTGACCGCAGGGCGCACCGCCTGCGGCGGCCGTCGGGGTTACGCTGCCGATCATGCTTGTCGCCGCCGCAGTCTGCCCCTGCCCGCCGCTCCTCGTACCGGAGGTCGCCGCGGGTGCCGCACCTGAACTGGACGCCGCACGCGCCGCGTGCACGGACGCGCTGGGCGTGCTCGCCGCCGCCCGGCCCGACCGGCTCGTGGTCGTCGGTCCCGCGCCGGTCGCCGGTCCCGAGACGTACCCGGTGGGCACGCGCGGCTCGTTCCGCGGTTTCGGCGTGGAGCTGGACGTGTGCCTCGGCGCCCATGAGGCCCCGGGGCCGGTGCCCGTACGGGAGCTGCCGTACGGACTCGCCGTCGGCGCCTGGCTGCTGACGCGGACCGGCTGGGCCGACGCCCCCGTCGAGGGTCTCGGCGTGGGCGAGGAACTCCCGCCCGAGCGGTGCGCCGGCCTCGGGCGGGAGGTCGCCGGACGCGCCTCGCGGGTCGCGCTGCTGGTGATGGGCGACGCCAGTGCCTGCCGCACGCTCAAGGCACCCGGCTACCTGGACGAGCGGGCGGCGCCCTTCGACGCGGAGGCCGGGCGCGCGCTGGGCGCGGCGGACACGGCCGCGCTCATGGCGCTGGACGCCGGGCTCGCCCGCGAGCTGAAGGTGTCCGGCCGGGCGCCCTGGCAGGTCCTGGCGGGTGCGGCGCAGGGCGCGGGCCTGTCCGGCGCCCTGCTGTACGAGGACGCGCCGTACGGGGTGGGATACGTCGCGGCCGCCTGGTCGTAGCAGCCGGGCCACGGGGCAGGGCGGGGCGGGGCGGACGGCCGCGCAGCCGGTCGGCCCCGTGGCCGTCCGCCGGTGCGGCCGTCGTGCGCCGGTGTCCCTCCTCTTCGCGCCGAAGACGTCCTCTTCGCGCCGAAGACGCGGGCGGGTCAGGAAGCCGGCGGCGGCCCGGACGGGGGCGGGCCGCCCGGGGGCGGGCCTCCGGGCGTGGCGCCCGGAGCACCTCCGTCGCGGTCCTTGTGGGCGAGGCGGTCCACGGCGTCCCGGGCCTTGCCCGTACCTTTCCGGATCCGGTCGCTGTACTTGCCCTTGGTCCTCTCGTCCACGGTCCTCGCCACCTTGTCGAGACCGCGGTCGATCGTGTCCCCGTGCTGCCGCGCGAGATCGGAGACCTTGTCCTTCGCCGGCCCCAGCCTGGCCTTCACGTCGTCCAGCAGACCCATGGTTCGCCTTCCCTCACGAGGCGGTCAGGTGCGGGCGCCCTTGCCGGCCTCGTTGTCGACGGCCTCCCCGGCGGACTGCTGCTGGGGGATGCCGACGTCCTCCGCTTCCGCGGCCTCGGCGGCCTCCGTCACCGCCGGGACCGTCCTTGCGGATCCGGCGCCGTCCGGTGCCTTCTCCTCCGCCGCGTCCTTGTCCGCCGAGCCCTCGTCCACCGTGTCCCCGGGGACCGGTGACTCGGTCCGCGTTCCGGTGGCCGAGGCCTCTTCCGTGGTCCTCGACCTCCGAAAGATTCGTGCAAAAACGCCCATATCAACTCCATACGGTACTCGTGCGGGTGAGATTCCGCGGCGTCCGGTGCGCCGGGGTCGGGAACCCCGCAACAGGCAACGACCCCGGCCGCGCACCGTCACGTAACTCGTTCGAGAGCAGTCCTCGAGGTTTGGGAGACTGGGACGGTGAGCAGCGCACCCCCCGCCCCCCGCGTCATCGCCGTCGTCGGCCCCACCGCGGCCGGAAAGTCCGACCTGGGCGTCTTCCTGGCCCAGCGGCTCGGCGGCGAAGTCGTCAACGCCGACTCCATGCAGCTCTACCGAGGGATGGACATCGGCACCGCCAAGCTGACGCCCGAGGAGCGCGGCGGCGTCCCGCACCACCTGCTCGACATCTGGGACGTGGACGTCACGGCCTCGGTCGCCGAGTACCAGCGCCTCGCGCGGGAACGGATCGACGCCCTGCTCGCCGCGGGACGCTGGCCGATCCTCGTCGGCGGCTCCGGGCTGTACGTCCGCGGCGCCGTCGACAACCTGGAGTTCCCCGGCACCGACCCCGTGACCAGGGCCCGGCTGGAGGAGGAACTCGCGCTGCACGGCCCGGGCGCGCTGCACGAGCGTCTGGCCGCCGCCGACCCGGAGGCCGCGCGGGCGATCCTCCCGAGCAACGGCCGCCGCATCGTGCGGGCCCTGGAAGTGATCGAGATCACCGGCAGGCCCTTCACCGCCAACCTCCCCGGCCACGACTCCGTGTACGACACCGTGCAGATCGGCGTCGACGTGGCACGTCCCGAACTCGACGAGCGCATCGCCCGCCGGGTCGACCGGATGTGGGAGGCCGGCCTGGTGGACGAGGTGCGCGCGCTCGAGGCGCGAGGGCTGCGCGAGGGGCGCACGGCGTCGCGCGCGCTGGGCTACCAGCAGGTGCTCGCCGCGTTCGCCGGCGAGTGCACGCTGGAGGAGGCGCGGAGCGAGACGATCCGTGCCACCAAACGCTTCGCGCGCCGCCAGGACTCGTGGTTCAGGCGCGATCCGCGGGTGCACTGGCTGAGCGGAGCCGCGGCGGACCGCGGGGAACTTCCGCGGCTCGCGCTGTCGTTGGTCGAACGACCGGTTACAGCCTGATCACGTGATGGCATCGGGACGCCCAGGCCGTCATCGCGGCCTTCGGCGCCGTGCCATCATCGAGCTTCGATCGACCGAGTGAGTCCTAGTTGGGAGGGCGCGTGGCGATGGAGGCCGGCCCTCGCGACACCGTACCGAGCACCGGGCACGGCGCCGCCGACGGCGGCGACGGGGACCCGGACGGTGCCCGTCTGAGCCCCGACGGCCCCGACGAGACGCCGGACGGCGTGTCCGCCGACGGCCCCGAGCCCGACGAGCTGTACGGCGACGAGGTCGAGGTGGAGCTGCGCCCGCAGCGCCGGCTGCGGATCTGGCAGCTCGCGCCCATCGTGGGCCTGGCCTCGCTCGGCTCCCTGATGTTCGCCTTCCCGCTCGCCTTCGACTTCGGCGACAGCGGGGCCGTGATCGCGATGCTGGGGCTGCTGATCTGCTCCTGCGCCGCCGGCTGGGGCATGATGGCCGCCCGCAAGGTGGGCCACACCTGGCCGGGCCTGCCGCAGCGGGGTTCGGGACGCCGCGCCGACTGGCGGGTGATCCTCGCCTACACCCTCACGGTCGCCGCCGTCGTCGTCCTGGCCGTGTGGCGGGTGGCCCGCCTGCGCACCTGACGCCGCTCTCCCCGCGGGCCCACGCCCGCCGGGCCTGCCACGGTCCACGCCCGCCCCGGGGACGTGAGCCGGCCTGAGGAGACCGGAGCCCTCGTCGTACTGCCGCACGGACGCCGTACGATCGAGGGATGAGCACGCGGATCGCCTTCCTCAAGGGTCACGGCACCGAGAACGACTTCGTGATCGTCCCGGACCCGGAGAACACCGTCGACCTGCAGCCCTCCGCCGTCGCCGCCCTGTGCGACCGCCGCGCGGGCATCGGCGGCGACGGACTGCTGCACGTGGTGCGCTCCGCGGCCCACCCCGAGGCCCGGGACATGGCGGCCGAGGCGGAGTGGTTCATGGACTACCGCAACGGCGACGGATCCGTCGCCGAGATGTGCGGCAACGGCGTCCGCGTCTTCGCCCGCTACCTCCAGCACGCCGGCCACGTCACCGAGGGCGACCTCGCCGTCGCCACCCGCGGCGGCGTGAAGCGGGTGCACCTCGCCAAGAACGGCGAGGTCACCGTCGGCATGGGCCGGGCGCTGCTCCCCGAGGGCGACGTCGAGGTGAGCGTCGGCGAGCACAGCTGGCCCGCGCGGAACGTGAACATGGGCAACCCGCACGCCGTGGCCTTCGTCGCCGCCCTGGAGCACGCGGGCGACCTGTACGACCCGCCGGCGTACCGGCCGGCCGCCGCCTACCCGGACGGGGTGAACGTCGAGTTCGTCGTCGACCGCGGCCCCCGGCACGTGGCGATGCGTGTGCACGAGCGCGGTTCCGGGGAAACCCGTTCGTGCGGCACCGGCGCGTGCGCCGTCGCCGTCGCCACCGCCCGCAGGGACGGCGCGGACCCGGCGGTCACCGGCACCCCGGTGACGTACACGGTCGACGTGCCCGGCGGCACCCTGGTGATCACCGAACGGCCCGACGGCGAGATCGAGATGACCGGCCCGGCGGTGATCGTGGCCGAGGGCGAGATCGACGCCGCATGGCTGGAGGAGGTCCTGAACTGAACCACAGCCCGGTCCATGACACTCAGTGCGAAAACGTAAACCCCCGAGCCATCGCTCGAATGGGTGATCCGTTTCACGCTCGGCGAGAGGCGGTCAGCGGTACGTGATGGGCTCGATAGCATCAAGCACCGGCCGGGACGGGGGACCGATGCCATCCCCTGAGCCGTGTCCGCCCTGGGGCTCCCCGTCCGCCGGTCCGCGCAGCCGGAGGTGCCCATGAATGCGGAGGCCGTGAATCCCGCGAGCCCAGGCCCCGTCACGCCGCCGGTCTCCGGCGCAGTCCCCGCGGCGGCCCGCAGAAAGGCCCGCCCCCGGATCGACCTGCGCCGCCTGGGCCGCGCCGCGCTCCTCGGCACCACCTCGCGCGACCGGCTGCCCGACGCCATCGGCCACGTCGCCGAGGCCCACCGCGCCCACCACCCCGACGCCGACCTCGACCCGCTGCGCCGTGCCTACCTGCTGGCCGAGTCCTCGCACCGCGGCCAGATGCGCAAGAGTGGCGAGCCGTACATCACGCACCCCCTCGCCGTGACCCTGATCCTCGCCGAACTCGGTGCGGAGACCACCACCCTGACCGCCTCCCTCCTCCACGACACCGTCGAGGACACCGACGTCACGCTGGACCAGGTCGGCGACCAGTTCGGCGCCGAGGTCCGCTATCTCGTCGACGGCGTCACCAAACTGGAGAAGGTCGACTACGGCGCCGCCGCCGAGCCCGAGACCTTCCGCAAGATGCTCCTCGCCACCGGCAACGACGTCCGCGTGATGTCGATCAAACTCGCCGACCGGCTGCACAACATGCGCACCCTCGGCGTCATGCGCAAGGAGAAACAGGAGCGCATCGCCAAGGTCACCCGGGACGTCCTCATCCCGCTCGCCGAACGGCTCGGTGTCCAGGCCCTCAAGTCCGAGCTCGAGGACCTCGTCTTCGCGGTGCTGCACCCCGAGGAGTACGCGCACACCCGGGAACTGGTCGCCGAGAACGCGGCCCGCGCCGACGACCCGCTCGCCGCCGTCGCCGACGACGTCCGCAAGGTGCTCCGCGAGGCCGGCATCACCGCCGAGGTCCTCATCCGGCCCCGGCACTACGTCTCCGTGCACCGCGTCTCCCGCAAACGCGGCCCCCTCACCGGCGCCGACTTCGGCCGCCTGCTGGTCCTCGTCCAGGAGGACGCCGACTGCTACGCCGTCCTCGGCGAGCTGCACACCTGCATGACGCCCGTCGTCTCGGAGTTCAAGGACTTCATCGCCGTACCCAAGTTCAACCTGTACCAGTCGCTGCACACCGCCGTGGCCCGCGCCGAGGACGGGCAGGTCATCGAGGTCCTCATCCGCACCCACCAGATGCACAAGGTCGCCGAGGCCGGAGTCGTCGCCCTCGGCAACCCCTACGCCGCACCGGCGGAGGACCAGGCAGCGGGCGACGGCGAGCGCGCCGACCCCACCCGGCCCGGCTGGCTCTCCCGCCTGCTCGAATGGCAGCGCGGAGCACCCGACCCCGACACCTTCTGGTCCACCCTGCGCGAGGACCTCGCCCAGGACCGGGAGATCACCGTCTTCCGCCCCGACGGCGGCACCCTCGGCCTGCCCGAGGGCGCCACCTGCGTGGACGCCGCCTACGCGCAGTACGGCGAGGACGCCCACGCGGCCATGGGCGCCCGCGTCAACGGGCGGCTCGCGACGATGAGCACGGTACTGAAGGACGGCGACACCGTGCAGCTCCTGATGGGCCAGGACCCCGCGTCCGAGCCCTCCCGGCAGTGGCTGGAGCACGCCCGCACCCCCGCCGCCCGGATCGCCATCCAGCGCCGGCTCGCGGCCCGCTCCGCTTCTCCGGTACCGGCCGACGCCGAGGAACCGGCCCGGGACCCGGTCCCCGCCGCCGCGTCGGCCCCGCACCCGGCCTCCGAGGGGTCCGCGCCCCGCTCCGTCCCCGCCGACGTCCTCGCCGACAGGCCCGGCGCGACCGTACGGCTGGCGCGCTGCTGCACCCCCGTACCGCCCGACGAGATCACCGGCTTCGCCGTGCGCGGGGGAGCGGTGACCGTCCACCGCGCGGAGTGCGCCGTGGTGGGCCGCATGCGGAGCGCGGGACGGGAGGAGGTCGGGGTCCACTGGGGCGAGACCAGCGAGTGCCGGGTCACACTGCTCGCCGAATCGTTCGGCCGCCCGCACCTGCTGGCCGACCTCACCGAGGCCATGGCCGTCGAGGGCGCCGAGATCGTCTCCGCCACCGTCGAGCCCCCCGTCCGGCAGCGGGTACGCCACACCTACACCGTCCTGCTCCCCGACGCCGCCCGCCTGCCCTCCCTCATGCGCGCCATGCGCGACGTGGCCGGGGTGTACGACGTGAGCCGGGCCCAGCCGCAGCCGACGGGCGCCTGACCCCGGGGCGGCGGCGGACCAGGGGTTACCCGTTCGGGTGCGCCGGGCGCGCGCCGTCACCGCGGTGCACACGCGCGCTGATAGCCGTGGGGCATGCTGCACACCCCCCACCCCACGGCTTCCCGCCCCCGCTCGCGAACCCGCCGCCGGCTCAGGGCAGCGGCGCTGCTCGCGTCGGCCGTCTCCGTCTGCCTGGTCGCCGCGAGCGCCCCGCCGGTCCCCCTCGGCGTCGGCGACCGTCTCTTCCCCCACCTGGGCAACCCCGGGTACGACGTGGCCGCGTACGACCTGTCCTTCACCTACTCCGGCAGCAACAGCGAACCGCTGGAGGCCGTCACCGTCATCGACGCGCGCACCACGGCCGGCCTGGACCGGATCAACCTCGACTTCGCCCACGGCCGGGTCGACTCCGTCGAGGTCGACGGCGAACCGGCCGCCTTCGCCACGGCCGGCGAGGACCTCGTCGTCACCCCCGGGGAACCGCTCGACGAAGGCGAACGGACCCGGATCACCGTGCGGCACACCAGTGACCCCGTCTCCCCCGAGAACCGGGAGGGCGGCTGGGTGCGCACCGCCGACGGGCTCGCCATGGCCAACCAGGCCGACGTCGCCCACCTGGTGTTCCCCTGCAACGACCACCCTTCCGACAAGGCGCGCTTCACCATCCGGGTCACCGCCCCCGACGGACTCACCGCGGTCGCCAACGGACTGCCGGCCGGCATGGACCGGTCGGGCAGGACGACCACCTGGACGTACCGGACCGCGCATCCCATGGCGACCGAACTGGCCCAGGTCTCCATCGGCCGCTCCGCCGTGCTGCACCGCACCGGCCCGCACGGACTGCCCGTCCGGGACGTCGTGCCGCACACACACCGCGCCGCCCTCGAACCGTGGCTGGAGAAGACCCCCGGCCAGATCGCCTGGATGGAGAGCAAGGTCGGGCGCTACCCCTTCGAGACCTACGGCCTGCTGATGGCCGAAGCCACCACCGGCTTCGCGCTCGAGACCCAGACGCTCTCCCTCTTCGAACGCGAGCTGTTCACCGAGCCCGCCAACCCCCGGTGGTACGTCGAGTCGATCATGGTGCACGAGCTGGCCCACCAGTGGTTCGGCAACAGCGTCGGCCCACGCTCCTGGTCCGACCTGTGGCTCAACGAAGGACACGCCACCTGGTACGAGGCCCTGTACGCCGAGGAGACGGCGGGCAAGCCCATGGAGGAGCGGATGAAGGCCGCCTACGGTGCCTCCGACCGCTGGCGCGCGGCGGGCGGCCCCCCGGCCGCGCCCGAGCCACCGGAGAACGGTGACAAGATCGGCATTTTCCGTCCCAACGTCTACGACGGCGCGGCCCTCGTCCTCTACGCCCTGCGCCAGGAGATCGGCACCCCTGCCTTCGAGCGCCTCGAACGGGACTGGTTCGCCCGGCACCGGGACGGCACGGCCTCGACCGCCGACTTCGTCCGGCTCGCCTCCGAGACCGCCGGCCGCGACCTGACCGGCTTCCTCCGGGGCTGGCTGTACGGCGAGAAGACGCCGCCGATGCCCGGCCACCCGGACTGGAAGCCGACGGCGGACGACGGAGCGCCCAGGTCCGCCGAGGGGAAGACGCACGGGGAATAAGCCGGTGACGAGACGACTCGTGCCGTGCGACCATCTTCCGGACGGCGCGACGGCGGCCACGGGAATCTCCCCGGCGGCCCGCGCGTTGTGAACAGTGCGTCGGTTCTGTACCGCACGCCTCGCATCCCGACTGCGTAAGGATCCAATGACCTCCTCTTCTTCCCCCTCCCAGGACACCAAGCGTCTCGCGCAGACCTACCCCGAGGGCCTCCGGGCCGATGCCCTGATGGAAGAGGACGTCGCCCGGAGCCACGAGAACGACTCGGAATGGGACGGCGAGCAGTTCGACCGCTCCGACCGCGCGGCCCTGCGCCGGGTGGCGGGCCTGTCCACCGAGCTCGAGGACGTCACCGAGGTCGAGTACCGCCAGCTCCGCCTGGAGCGGGTCGTCCTCGTCGGCGTCTGGACCACGGGCACCGTGCAGGACGCGGAGAACTCCCTCGCGGAGCTCGCCGCCCTCGCCGAGACCGCGGGCGCGCTCGTGCTCGACGGCGTGATCCAGCGCCGCGACAAGCCCGACGCGGCCACCTACATCGGCTCCGGCAAGGCCCAGGAGCTGCGTGACGTCGTCCTCGAGACCGGCGCCGACACCGTCATCTGTGACGGTGAGCTCAGCCCGGGCCAGCTGATCCATCTCGAGGACGTCGTCAAGGTCAAGGTCATCGACCGTACGGCCCTGATCCTGGACATCTTCGCCCAGCACGCCAAGTCCCGGGAGGGCAAGGCGCAGGTCGCGCTCGCGCAGATGCAGTACATGCTGCCGCGGCTGCGAGGCTGGGGTCAGTCGCTGTCCCGGCAGATGGGCGGCGGCAAGGGCGGCGGCCTCGCCACCCGCGGTCCCGGTGAGACCAAGATCGAGACGGACCGGCGCCGGATCCGCGAGAAGATGGCGAAGATGCGCCGGGAGATCGCGGAGATGAAGACCGGCCGCGAGATCAAGCGCCAGGAGCGCAAGCGCCACAAGGTGCCGTCCGTGGCCATCGCGGGCTACACCAACGCCGGCAAGTCCTCCCTGCTCAACCGCCTCACCGGCGCGGGCGTGCTGGTCGAGAACGCCCTGTTCGCGACCCTCGACCCGACCGTACGCCGGGCCGAGACCCCGAGCGGGCGGCTGTACACCCTGGCGGACACCGTCGGCTTCGTCCGGCACCTGCCGCACCACCTGGTCGAGGCGTTCCGCTCCACAATGGAGGAGGTCGGCGACTCCGACCTGATCCTGCACGTGGTGGACGGTTCGCACCCGGCCCCGGAGGAGCAGCTCGCCGCCGTGCGCGAGGTGATCAGGGACGTCGGCGCCACCGCCGTGCCCGAGATCGTCGTGATCAACAAGGCCGACATGGCGGACCCGCTGACGCTCCAGCGGCTGCTGCGCATCGAGAAGCGGTCCATCGCGGTCTCGGCGCGCACCGGCCGGAACATCGACCAGCTGCTCGCGCTGATCGACAGCGAACTGCCGCGCCCCGCGGTGGAGATCGAGGCGCTCGTGCCCTACACCCAGGGCAAGCTGGTCGCCCGCGCCCACGACGAGGGCGAGGTGATCTCCGAGGAGCACACCGCGGAGGGCACCCTGCTCAAGGTCCGGGTGCACGAGGAGCTGGCGGCGGAACTCACGCCGTACGCTCCGGCGCCGCTCGTCTGACGAGCATGACGGCCGAGGGCCCGTCCCCCGTCACGGCGGGGGACGGGCCCTCGGCCGTGCCGGTCACCGGCCGGCGAACTTGCCGCTGACCGCGTCGAACACACCCTTGGCCTCCTCGCCCAGGCGCGGACCGGCCAGCCAGCCGGCCGTCACCGGGCCGATCGAGGTGTTGGAGACCAGCGCCGGCTTGCCGTCGGCGCCCTCCGCGACCCAGCCGCCGCCCGACGAACCGCCGGTCATGGTGCAGCCGATGCGGTACATCGTCGGGTCCGACGCGGCCAGCGACAGGCGGCCCGGCTTGTCGGCGCACCGGAACAGCTTCTGGCCGTCGTACGGCGGCGCGGCCGGGTAACCGGTCGCGGTGACGCTCTCCATCTCCTGCACGGCAGGCGCCTCGAAGTCCACCGGCAGCGCGGCGCCGACCGTCTCCTCCAGCGACTTGCCGTCGCCGCCCTTCTCCGGCGTCACGTGGATGACCGCGAAGTCGTACGAGGCACCGTCGCCGCCCGTGGCGCCGCCCTGCTCGATCCACTGGTCCGAGGTCTGCGCCCAGTCGCCCCACCACACGCCGTAGGGAGCGACCTGCTCCTTGGTCGCCCCCTCCAGCTCGGCGGCCGACCTGCCGGAGTCGTTGTACGACGGGACGAAGGCGATGTTGCGGTACCAGCCGCCCTTCTTGCCCGCGTGCACGCAGTGGCCGGCCGTCCACACCATGTTCGACTTGCCGGGATGCGCCGGGTCCTGGACGACCGTCGCCGAGCAGACCGAGGTGCCCTCGGGGGAGTCGAAGAACACCTTGCCCGCCGTGGCGGCGTTCTCGTGGTACGACGGCGGCACGGCCTCGGCCCGGACCGGCTGCGGTTCCGGGTCGGTCACGCCCTGGTCACCGGAGAGGTCGCCCTCGTCGATCTTCTGGTCCGGCTCCTCGGCGTCCCGCATGCGGTCCGGGTCCCACAGGTCCTCGATGATCGGGTTGACGAAGTCCTGCGCCTCGCGCAGCCAGTCGTCCTTGTTCCAGTTCTTCCAGGCGCCGTTCCGCCACTGGTCGACGTCGATCCCGTGTTCCTTGAGCTTGTCCTTGATGTGGTCCGGGATCCTGATCTCGCCGTTGCCGGCGTCCGCCGCGGACGCGGAGGCGTCGCCGCCCGCCTCGGCGCCGCCCGACTCGCAGGCGGTGGCGGTGAGGACGAGCGCCGAGACGAGGGCCACGGCGGCCGGCAGGGGGAAGGTTCGGCGCCGCCCGCCCCTGTGCCCGCGCGTGGTGAACGACGGCCGTATGGATCGCATGGTGTTGACTCCCCCTGCTGTGAACGAGTGACGCCGCGCCGGTGCTTCCGCGCGAGCCCGGAAGCGGGTTCGCGCACTCCGCACGGCAGCCTGGAACGGCACCACACACTATGCGGTCGCTGTGGGGGAGTTCCGACGGAACGGCAACGGTTGCGTCACGGCAAGGATCTTGAGGCAACCCGTAACCCGGTGAACGGGCGGGGGTTGTAGCGGTCGGGGGTCCGCTGTCCGGATGCGGCCCCCGTGCCGAGGGCGACGAGGGCGACCGCGCGCTCGCCCCTGGACTGCGGGAGGACAGGGAGCCGTGGCGGAAACCGCGTACGGGGAGCCGGCGGCCGTGGGCCAGGACGCCGGACCCACCGCCGGGAAGGGGACCGGGGCCGGGACGGCCGCGAGGACGCGTGAGGTGTGCGAGGGGGCGCCGAGGCGCCAGACGGCGCGCGAGTCCGCCGCCCGTACCTACCCGCGCGCCCTGCCGATCGTGCCCGTGCGGGCCCGGGGCCTGATCATCGAGGGCGCGGACGGCCGGCGGTACCTGGACTGTGTCTCGGGCGCCGGGGCCCTGGCGCTGGGGCACAACCACCCGGTGGTGCTGGAGGCGATCCGCAAGGTGCTCGACTCGGGCGCCCCCTTGCAGGTCATGGACCTGACCACCCCGGTGGAGGAGGCCTTCGTCACCGAGCTGTCGCAGAGCCTGCCGCCGGGACTGGCCGGCCGGGCGCGGGTGCGGTTCTGCGGGCCTTCCGCCACGGACGCGGTCGAGGCCGCCGTCGCGTTCGTCCGCGCGGCCACCGGACGGAGCCGGGTGGTCTCCCTCGCCGGTGCCCGTCACGGCACGGCCGCCGGGGAGCCGGTCCCCGGGGGCGGCCGCGGCGACGGGGTGCTCGTACGCCCACGGCTTCCACAGGACCACGGCCGTCCCCGCGGGGGCGAGGGCGACGCCGGCAGCGCCGCCCGCCGGGACGAGTCCGTCCTCGGCGGCCACCTGCCGGGGCAGACGGCGCCGGCCGGGCTGATCGTGGCACCGGTGGACAGCGAGGCCGGGGTGGTCCCCGCCCCCGATGCCTGGATGCGGCACCTGCGGCGGCTCACGGCCGAGCGGTCCGTCCCGCTGATCGTCGACGAGACCGAGACGGGAGCCGGACGGACCGGTGCCTTCTGGGCGGTGGAGCACAGCGGGACCACCCCCGACGTGCTCGTCCTGTCCAAGGCGATCGGCGGCAGCCTGCCACTGGCCGCGATCGTGCACCGCGACGACCTGTGTGCCGGGGAGCCCGGCGCCGGAACCTTCCGGGGCAACCAACTCGCCCTCGCCGCGGGCACGGCGACCCTCGCCCACATCCGCGCGAACCGGCTCGCCGAGCACGCCGCGGCCCTGGGCGCGGGCATGCTGGCCCGGCTGCGAGGGCTGGGCGCGGAGCTGCCCTGTGTCGGCGAGGTGCGCGGACGGGGTCTGATGCTGGGCGTCGAACTGGTGACACCGGACGGCGAGGGCGGCGCCGCTCCTCGGACGGCCGCCGCCGTCCAACGGGAGTGCCTGCGCCGCGGGCTCGTCGTGGACCGCACGGGCCCGTCCGCGAACGTCGTACGGCTGCTGCCGCCGCTGACCATCACCGAGGACCAGGCGGCGGCGGTACTGGAACGGCTGGCCGACGCGCTCCGGACGGTGGCGGCGACCGCGCACCGTCCCGTCCCCGCCACATCCGGCGAGCCGCGCGAGCCGCGGTGAACCCGCCCCCGCGGACGACGCCACGACCGGCGCCGCCCGACACCGCACGTCACGAGGACCCGCGTTGCACACCACCCCCGCACCTCTCGCCGCCCTCCCCGTCCGCCCGGACCACCCGGACCACCCGGCCCCGACGCGCCCGGTCACGGAACCACCGGGTCCGGATCACCGGGACTCGGAGCCGGACCGCCGGCACCCGGGCCCGGACCACCGGAACCCGGACCAGGGCCACTCGGACCCGCACACCACCGCCCAGGCCGTCGCGGTGGAGAACCTGCTGCGCTGCTGGGTCCGGGAGGCGGACCTGGCGTCCCCGGACGACCGGCTGCTGAGGATCCCCCTGCCCGCCACCGGCACGGCCCTGACCGTCCCCGTGCGCTACTGGTCCCCGACCGGACACCACCGCTTCGGCCCCCCGCGCCTGACCGGAGTCCCCGCCTCGACGCCGCCGGTGGACGCCGTGACGCTCGCCGCGCTGCTCACCCGGGAGGCGGGCGGGGGAGGTGGCGCCCACGGTGCCGACCTCGTCGCCCGCGTCGCCGACTCCGTGCGCCGCACCGCCGTCTTCCTCCGCGACCGGAACGACCGGAGAGACCGGAGAGACCGGTGTGACCTGAGCGACCGGTGCGAAGGCCCCGGCGACGGATCCGACCTCTTCCTCGCCGCCGAGCAGGCGCTCCTCCTCGGCCACCCCCTGCACCCCACCCCGAAGAGCCGCGAGGGGCTCACCGACGCCGAGGCCCCGCTGTACTCGCCCGAGCTGCGCGGCTCGTTCCCGCTGCACTGGCTGGCCGTCGCGCCCTCGGTGCTCGCCGGCGACTCGGCCTGGACCGAGCACGGACGCCCGGTCGCCGCGCCCCGGCTCACCGCACGCCTCGCCGGCCCCGGCCTCGCCCTGCCGGACGGTCACGCGGCCCTGCCCCTGCACCCCTGGCAGTACCGCGAGGTCCGGCACCGGCCCGGCGTCCGGGCGCTGCTGGACGCCGGACTCCTGCGAGACCTCGGCACCCACGGCGACCCCTGGCACCCCACGTCCTCCCTGCGGACCGTCTACCGAAGCGGCGCCCCCGCCATGCTCAAACTGTCGCTGGCCCTGCACATCACCAACTCCCGCCGGGAGAACCTCCGCAAGGAACTGCACCGCGGAGTCGAGGTCCACCGTCTGCTGCGCGGCGGCCTGTCCCGGCAGTGGCGGGCCGCACACCCGCACTTCGACATCGTCCGCGACCCGGCCTGGATCGCCGTCGACACACCGGACGGCACCCCCGTCCCCGGACTCGACGCCGTCGTCCGGCACAACCCGTTCCGCCCCTCGGACGACGTCACCTGCGTCGCCGCGCTCACCGCGCCGCGACCGCCACGGCCCGCCGACGGCCCCGGCGGCAGGCGTCCCGACGGGACGGGCCCCGCCGCCCGGTCACGGCTCGCGGGCGTCGTCGGCCGTCTCGCCACGCGCACCGGCCGGCCGCGGGGCGCGGTCGCCGCCGAGTGGTTCCTGCGGTACCTGGAGCACGTCGTCCGCCCCGTGCTGTGGCTGGACGCCGAGGCCGGTGTCGCGCTGGAGGCCCACCAGCAGAACACCCTGCTCCTCATGGACGCCGACGGCTGGCCCGCCGGCGGCCGCTACCGTGACAACCAGGGCTACTACTTCCGCGAGTCCCGCCGCGCGGAGCTCCACGCCCGGCTGCCCGGCATCGGCGACCACAGCGACACGTTCGTCCCCGACGAGGTCACCGACGAGCGCTTCGCCTACTACCTCGCCGTCAACAACGTGTTCGGCCTCATCGGCGCCTTCGGCTCCCAGGGCCTCGCCGACGAACGGCTGCTGCTCGCCGCGTTCCGCCGCTTCCTCGCCTCGGGCCCGGCCCCGCTGCGCAGCCCGCTGCCCGCCCGGCTCCTCGACTCGCCCGTGCTGCGCTGCAAGGCCAACCTGCTGACCCGGCTGCGGGGCCTGGACGAACTCGTCGGCCCGGTCGACACCCAGTCCGTCTACGTCACGATCGCCAACCCCCTGCACCCCTGACCACCGACGGCCACGCCGCCCGGCCCCCTCGAAAGGAGCGACCCCGTGCCCGCCACCGACGCCCGCACAGCCTCCGCCACCCCTACCGCACCCGGCACCGGTCCGGAGCCCGGCACGGACACCGACGGGGACGACACCCTGGAACTGCAGGTGCCCGAGGAGTTCGCCGCCCGGTTCCGGCAGGGGCCGGCCGCTTCCCCTCCGCCGTCGCAGAGCGGCGACGACCTGCTCGACCGCGTCGCCGACTGGGGTCCGACGGCCACCTCCCGGGGGCTGTTCCAGCTGGTCCCCGTACGCGCCGACGAGGACACCGCGCTCATCAGCCGCTGGATGAACGACCCCGCGGTCGCCGCCTTCTGGGAGCTGTCCGGGCCACGCGGAGTGACCGAGGAGCACGTGCGGGCCCAGCTCGACGGCGACGGACGCAGCGTTCCCTGCCTCGGTCTGCTGGAGGGCGTACCGGTGAGCTACTGGGAGATCTACCGGGCCGACCTCGACCCGCTGGCCCGGTACTGTCCCGTCCGGCCGCACGACACCGGCGTCCACCTCCTCATCGGCGACGGCGCCGACCGAGGCCGGGGGCTCGGCACCGAGCTGATCAGGGCGGTCGCCGGCCTCGTGCTCGCCAACCGGGCCCGCTGCACGCGCGTCCTGGCCGAACCCGACCTGCGCAACACTCCGTCCGTCGCGGCCTTCTGCGGCGCCGGCTTCCGGCTCGCCGCCGAGGTCGACCTGCCCGCCAAGCGAGCCGCCCTCATGATCCGGGACCGGCGTACACGGATGGTCCGGGAGACGCGTACGCGAGCCGCCGCAGAGTCCGCCTGACCGATCTCCCGCCCGCCAAGGAGCCCACCCTTGTCCCCGCCGTCCTCACCCTTGTCCCCGCCGTCCTCACCCTTGTTCCCGCTGTCTCCGGCCCCCTCGCCGTCCCGCCCCTCCCCGGCGGGCGTCCGTCTGTCGGTCCCGGGCCGTAGGGTGGTCGCGCTATGACGAAGCCTTCACTCCCCGAACTCCTGCACGCCGCCGTCACCGCCGTCGGCGGCACGGAGCGTCCCGGCCAGGTGGCCATGGCCGAAGCCGTCGCGGAAGCGATCGACGACGGTTCCCATCTGCTGGTCCAGGCCGGCACCGGCACCGGCAAGTCGCTCGGCTACCTGGTGCCCGCGCTGGCGCACGGGGAACGCGTTGTCGTGGCGACCGCGACCCTGGCCCTGCAGCGCCAGCTGGTGGAGCGCGACCTGCCGCGCACGGTCGACGCCCTCCACCCCCAGCTGCGCCGCCGCCCGGAGTTCGCGATGCTCAAGGGCCGGTCGAACTACCTGTGCCTGCACCGCCTGCACGAGGGCGTCCCGCAGGACGAGGAGGAGGGCCTCTTCGACCAGTTCGAGGCCGCCGCCCCCACCAGCAAGCTGGGCCAGGACCTGCTGCGCATGCGCGACTGGGCGGACGAGACCGAGACCGGCGACCGCGACGACCTCACGCCGGGTGTCTCCGACCGGGCCTGGTCCCAGGTGTCGGTCTCCTCCCGGGAGTGCCTGGGCGCCTCCAAGTGCGCCTACGGCGCCGAGTGCTTCGCCGAGACGGCCCGCGAGCGTGCCAAGCTCGCCGACGTCGTCGTCACCAACCACGCGCTGCTCGCGATCGACGCCATCGAGGGCGCTCCCGTCCTGCCCCAGCACGAGGTGCTGATCGTCGACGAGGCGCACGAGCTGGTCTCCCGCGTGACGGGGGTCGCCACCGGCGAGCTCACCCCCGGCCAGGTCAACCGTGCGGCGCGCCGTGCCGCGAAGCTGGTCAACGAGAAGGCCGCCGACCAGCTCCAGACGGCCGCGGAGGGCTTCGAACGGCTGATGGAGCTGGCGCTGCCGGGCCGCCTGGAGGAGATCCCGGAGGACCTCGGCTACGCCCTGATGGCGCTGCGTGACGCCTGCCGCACGGTCATCTCCGCGATCGGTGCCACCCGGGACAAGTCCGTGCAGGACGAGGACGCGGTCCGCAAGCAGGCCCTGGCCTCGGTGGAGTCCGTGCACGACGTGGCGGAGCGGATCACCAACGGCTCCGAGTGGGACGTCGTCTGGTACGAACGTCATGAGCCCCGCGGCGGAGCCGCATATCGGTACAGCGGAGCGTCTCTGCGCGTCGCCCCCATGTCCGTCTCGGGTCTGCTGCGCGAGAAGCTCTTCACCGACCGCTCCGTCGTGCTGACCTCGGCGACGCTGAAGCTGGGCGGCGACTTCAACGGTGTCGGCGCTTCCCTCGGCCTCGCCCCCGAGGGCACGGAGGGCGACGACGTGCCCCGCTGGAAGGGCGTCGACGTCGGCTCGCCCTTCGACTACCCGAAGCAGGGCATCCTGTACGTCGCCAAGCACCTGGCCCGCCCGGCGCGCGACGGCGACCGGGGCGACATGCTCGACGAGCTGACGGAGCTGATCCAGGCGGCGGGCGGACGCACCCTGGGCCTGTTCTCCTCGATGCGGGCGGCCCAGTTGGCCGCAGAGGAGCTGCGTTCCCGCATCCCCGAATACCCGATCCTGCTGCAGGGCGAGGAGACGCTCGGCGAGCTGATCAAGAACTTCGCCGCGGATCCGAAGACCTGTCTGTTCGGCACGCTGTCGCTGTGGCAGGGCGTGGACGTCCCGGGGCCGAGCTGTCAGCTGGTCGTCATGGACAAGATCCCGTTCCCGCGGCCGGACGACCCCCTGATGAGCGCCCGCCAGAAGGCGGTGGAGGAGGCCGGCGGCAACGGCTTCATGGCGGTCGCCGCCACGCACGCCGCGCTGCTCATGGCCCAGGGGGCCGGCCGCCTCGTCCGCGCGTCGGGCGACCGCGGTGTGGTCGCCGTGCTGGACCAGCGGCTGGCGACGGCCCGCTACGGCAGCTACCTGAAGGCGTCCCTGCCCGACTTCTGGTACACCACGGATCGCAATCAGGTCCGCAGGTCGCTCGCCGCCATCGACGCGGCGGCCCGGCAGGCCGAGGAGGGCTGAGGAGCCCCGGACAGAGCAGGGCCCCGGAACCGGCGCAGAGGTTCCGGGGCCCGGTCGGTGCGGCGGATCGCTGCCGCGCGGGATCCGCCCGTCGTGGCGCTCAGACGCGGCGCAGTACGGCCACGACCTTGCCGAGGATGGTCGCGTCGTCGCCGGGGATGGGCTCGTACGACGCGTTGTGCGGGAGGAGCCAGACATGGCCGTCCTCGCGCTTGAAGCGCTTGACGGTGGCTTCGCCGTCGAGCATCGCGGCCACGATGTCGCCGTTCTCCGCGACCGGCTGGCGGCGGACCGTGACCCAGTCGCCGTCGCAGATGGCGGCCTCGATCATCGAGTCGCCGACGACCTTGAGCACGAACAGTTCGCCGTCGCCGACCAGTTGCCGCGGCAGGGGGAAGACGTCCTCCACCGACTCCTCGGCGAGGATCGGGCCACCCGCCGCGATGCGTCCGACCAGCGGGACGTAGGACGCGGCCGGCTTGCCGGCGGTGTCCGCGGGCTGCACGGAGGCGGCCTGGTCGGATCCGCGCACCTCGTAGGCGCGCGGGCGGTGCGGGTCGCGGCGCAGGAAGCCCTTGCGCTCCAGCGCCATCAGCTGATGGGCGACGGAGGAGGTGCTGGAGAGTCCGACGGCCTGGCCGATCTCGCGCATCGACGGCGGGTAGCCGCGTCGCTGCACGGAGTCCCGGATGACCTCGATCACCCGGCGCTGGCGATCGGTGAGTCCGGAGCTGTCCGCCCGGATACCGGGAGGTCGGCCCGGCAGGGCGCGCTTGGGCTCCTCGGGATTCGTGGCGTCGCTCATCGTGTGCATCGGCTCAGGTCGGCCCTGGGGGCGGTCCTGGGCAGTGACGGTGGCGCTGTCGGCGGTGGTGGTCACGTCGGCCCCTCTCGGTGGTCTCCCTGCGGCTCAACGGTAGTTGCTTTCGAAAGGTTGCGCCAAACACACGTTCGAGTGAAAAATCGCGAATCGCTCACCCGGAAATGACATCTGGGTGTATAGCTCTCGCGCCGCCCGGCGGGCAGAGCGGTCCGTCGCTGTACTCTTCACCGCCGGGCTGCGGCCTCGTGGGCCGTCGTACCAGTCTGTCATCGGGCACCCCGTCCGGCCGGGCCCGATGCGCCGTCTGCGCGGTGGCCCCACGACCTCTCCTCGCGGTGCCCACCGGATCTCCGTACGCGCAGGACCTTCCGGGGTGCCGCGCCGTGCCCCCGCGTAGCTCCCCATGCGGCGGGACCCGTGTGCCGCCTCGCGTGCCGACGCGACACGCGTGCGGCGCGTGAATGAATGAGCCGTACCCCACATCTAGTGGTTGTATTGCGACAGCAGCCCACAAGTTGTGGTGCCCCCGGTCTTCGGGCCCGCCGCGATCGCCTATGCTGGGGGCTGCTTCGAGGGGCCCGAGGGCCTCGTGGGGCTGTTCGAGTCTGCTGTGAGGAAGGTGGGGAGTTCATGCACTGCCCCTTCTGCAGGCACCCCGACAGCCGCGTCGTCGACAGCCGTACGACCGACGACGGCACGGCGATCCGCAGGCGCCGACAGTGCCCCGACTGCTCCCGTCGCTTCACGACCGTGGAGACGTGCTCGCTCATGGTGGTGAAGCGGTCCGGGGTCACCGAACCGTTCAGCCGCACCAAGGTCATCAACGGTGTGCGCAAGGCCTGCCAGGGCCGGCCCGTCACCGAGGACGCCCTCGCACAGCTCGGCCAGCGGGTCGAGGAGGCGGTGCGGGCCACCGGGAGCGCCGAGCTGACCACCCACGACGTGGGGCTGGCCATACTCGGACCGCTGCAGGAGCTCGACCTCGTCGCCTATCTGCGGTTCGCCTCGGTCTACCGGGCGTTCGACTCGCTCGAGGACTTCGAGGCCGCGATCGCGGAGCTCAGGGAGGCGACGGGACATCCCGGCACGGCCGGCGACGGGGCCGGCGCGGGGAGCCAGGAAGACGACCGCGGGTCCACGGGGGCGGCACAGGTCCCCGAGCCCGCAGGCGCCGCCGACTGACCGGCGGCCGGACCCGGAGGCAGGAACCGGGCCCGGCGGACGGCGGCGAATGAGAAAGACCTGTCGCGGGCGGATCAGAGGGGCCCGCGACACCAGACAGAACACCGTGCCACGGGAACAACCGGGGCACTTCAGGGCGTTTTCGCCCGTACATGGGAGGCGGCATGACAGAGACGGCGAGCGGTCCGGCACGGAGCTCCCGCGCCAAGGGCACGAAGGCGGGCAAGGGACTCCAGGTCGAGCGCGTCCACACCACTCCCGGCGTCCACCCCTACGACGAGGTGGCCTGGGAGCGTCGTGACGTCGTCATGACCAACTGGCGCGACGGCTCGGTCAACTTCGAGCAGCGCGGCGTCGAGTTCCCCGACTTCTGGTCGGTGAACGCGGTCAACATCGTCACCAGCAAGTACTTCCGGGGCGCCGTCGGCACCCCGCAGCGCGAGGTGAGCCTCAAGCAGCTCATCGACCGCATCGTGAAGACGTACCGGAAGGCCGGTGAGGACCACAGGTACTTCGCCTCGCCCGCCGACGCCGAGATCTTCGAGCACGAGCTGGCCTACGCCCTCCTGCACCAGATCTTCAGCTTCAACAGCCCGGTCTGGTTCAACGTCGGCACGCCCCAGCCGCAGCAGGTCTCCGCCTGCTTCATCCTGTCCGTCGACGACTCCATGGAGTCGATCCTCGACTGGTACAAGGAAGAGGGCATGATCTTCAAGGGCGGCTCCGGCGCCGGCCTGAACCTCTCCCGGATCCGCTCCTCCAAGGAACTGCTCTCCTCCGGCGGCAACGCCTCCGGCCCGGTCTCCTTCATGCGCGGTGCCGACGCCTCCGCCGGCACCATCAAGTCCGGCGGCGCCACCCGCCGCGCCGCCAAGATGGTCATCCTGGACGTCGACCACCCGGACGTCGAGGACTTCATCGAGACCAAGGTCAAGGAAGAGGAGAAGATCCGCGCCCTGCGCGACGCGGGCTTCGACATGGACCTGGGCGGCGACGACATCACGTCCGTCCAGTACCAGAACGCCAACAACTCGGTCCGCGTGAACGACGAGTTCATGAAGGCCGTCGAGCAGGGCGGCAAGTTCGGTCTGCGGGCCCGCATGACCGGCGAGGTCATCGAGGAGGTCGAGGCCAAGGCCCTCTTCCGCAAGATGGCCGAGGCCGCCTGGGCCTGCGCCGACCCGGGCATCCAGTACGACGACACGATCAACCACTGGCACACCTGCCCGGAGTCCGGCCGGATCAACGGCTCGAACCCCTGCAGCGAGTACATGCACCTGGACAACACGTCCTGCAATCTCGCCTCGCTGAACCTGATGAAGTTCCTGAAGGACGACGGCAAGGGCAACCAGTCCTTCGAGACCGAGCGCTTCCAGAAGGTCGTCGAGCTGGTCATCACCGCGATGGACATCTCGATCTGCTTCGCGGACTTCCCGACCCAGAAGATCGGCGAGAACACCCGCGCCTTCCGCCAGCTCGGCATCGGCTACGCCAACCTCGGCGCCCTGCTGATGGCCACCGGCCACGCCTACGACTCCGACGGCGGCCGCGCCCTCGCCGGCGCCATCACCTCCCTGATGACCGGCACGGCCTACCGCCGCTCCGCCGAACTCGCCGCGGTCGTCGGCCCGTACGACGGCTACGCCCGCAACGCCGACGCCCACAAGCGCGTCATGAAGCAGCACTCCGACGCCAATGGCGCCGCCGTGCGCATGGACGACCTGGACACCCCGGTGTGGGCCGCCGCCACCGAGGCCTGGCAGGACGTGCTGCGCCTCGGCGAGAAGAACGGCTTCCGCAACTCGCAGGCGTCCGTGCTCGCCCCGACCGGCACCATCGGTCTGGCCATGTCCTGCGACACCACCGGCGTCGAGCCCGACCTCGCCCTGGTCAAGTTCAAGAAGCTCGTCGGCGGCGGCTCGATGCAGATCGTCAACGGCACCGTCCCGCAGGCCCTGCGCCGCCTGGGCTACCAGGAGGAGCAGATCGAGGCGATCGTCGCCCACATCGCCGAGCACGGCAACGTGATCGACGCCCCCGGCCTCAAGCACGAGCACTACGAGGTGTTCGACTGCGCCATGGGCGAGCGCGCCATCTCCCCGATGGGCCACGTCCGCATGATGGCCGCGATCCAGCCCTGGATCTCCGGCGCCATCTCCAAGACGGTCAACATGCCGGAGACGGCGACCGTCGAGGAGGTCGAGGAGATCTACTACGAGGCCTGGAAGCTCGGCGTCAAGGCGCTCGCGATCTACCGGGACAACTGCAAGGTCGGCCAGCCGCTCTCCGCGAAGACCAAGGAGAAGGAGAAGGCCGAGGTCACCGAGAAGGCCGAGGAGACGATCCGCGCCGCGGTCGAGAAGGTCGTCGAGTACCGCCCGGTCCGCAAGCGCCTCCCGAAGGGCCGTCCCGGCATCACCACCTCCTTCACGGTCGGCGGCGCCGAGGGCTACATGACCGCCAACTCCTACCCGGACGACGGTCTCGGCGAGGTCTTCCTGAAGATGTCCAAGCAGGGCTCCACCCTCGCGGGCATGATGGACGCCTTCTCCATCGCGGTCTCCGTCGGCCTCCAGTACGGCGTGCCGCTGGAGACGTACGTCTCGAAGTTCACCAACATGCGCTTCGAGCCGGCCGGCATGACGGACGACCCGGACGTGCGGATGGCGCAGTCGATCGTCGACTACATCTTCCGCCGCCTGGCGCTGGACTTCCTGCCCTTCGAGACCCGCTCCGCCCTCGGCATCCACTCCGCCGAGGAGCGCCAGCGGCACCTGGAGACCGGTTCGTACGAGCCGTCCGACGACGAGGTCGACGTCGAGGGCCTGGCCCAGTCGGCGCCGCGCGCCCAGGAGCTGAAGGCCGTCGCCACGCCGAAGGCCGAGGCCGAGGCGGCCAAGCCCGCCCCGAAGGAGGCGCACACCAGCGCCGAACTGGTGGAGATGCAGCTGGGCATCCAGGCCGACGCCCCGCTGTGCTTCTCCTGCGGCACGAAGATGCAGCGGGCCGGTTCCTGCTACATCTGCGAGGGCTGCGGCTCGACCAGCGGCTGCAGCTGACCGCTGAGACCCCATGAGTGAGGGGGGCGCCGGCCACGGCCGGCGCCCCCTTGCTCGTGCCGTCGGGTTCAGGGCCGGCGTCGCGCGCCCATGACGCCGGTGAACGTCGCCGGGTCGCCCTCGAAGCCGTGGACGCCGCCGCGGAACTCCCACGCCCCGGTCCCGTCCCGGACGAACTCCGCGACCGTCGCCGCCGACGCGGCGGGGACACCGCCGAAGCCGTCCTCGGCCAGCACGGTGTGGCCCTCGCGGATGCGCAGGCCGGGATTGACCACGCCGGCGAAGGTCCGCTGCCCGGAACGCTGCTGTATCACCACGCCGACGACCACGCGCGCGTACCGGACGTCGAGCCGCTCCAGTTCCAGCGTCATGACCTCGTCGTACCCGAAGCCCTTGCCGTCCTTGCTGTCCCGGTTGAGATAGATGGTGCCGTCGGGGGAGCGGCTGTCGAAGTGCACCACGTACACGGGATCGCCGTACGGATCGTCCGCCGGATAGGTCCCGGCGACGATGTCCAGGTCGGCGGGCGACTGTCCCGCCGGGTTCGGATCCCACCGCAGCGCGATCTCGACCTTGCGGATCCCCTTGCTGAGGCCGTTCACAGACTTCCCTTTCCCCGGTCCCTGCCTTGCCCCGCCCGGCCAACTGCCGAACGCGGCCGGCCGGTTGCCCATCCTGCCATGTACGCGAGGGCGGTAACGGGCCGTGGCCGGCCGGGAAGTGACCGGTGCCACGTCCCTGGCCGTACCATGGCGCGGTGCTGGTCAAGTGGATTCGCTGCACCGTGGTGGACCGCCGCGGTTTCGAGCGGGGGCAGCGGAAGTGGGCGGGGCTCCCGGGGGAGCCGGGATTTCGGGGACAGGGGGGCGGCTGGAGCCGGAGACGGCCGGACGTCGCGCACGTCTTCGCCTTCTGGGAGAGCAGGACCTTCTACGACTCCTTCATGGCGCGCTCGCACGACCGGCTCGCCGCGGCGCAGGCCGGGACCTTCAAGGACGCGCAGGTCAGGCTCTTCGATCACCGGTTCGACGTGAAGACCGGCTTCGAGCCCCGCTTCACCGACGCCGACCTGCTGCGGGTGGCACTGTGCCGCGTCCACGAGGACCGGGCCGAGCACTATGTGCTGATGCAGGAGAAGGTCTGGAACCCCGCGATGGCGGGCTCGCCCGGCATGATCCGCGGGCTGTTCGGCGAGGCGCCCGGCAACGAGTACCTGGTGCTGTCGATGTGGCGGTCGGCCGCCGAGCACGGCAAGTACCGCACCGAGCGGGTGGAGCGGCTCGCCCTGCGTGCCCAGACCGAGGCCGACATCGCCGCCCTCACCGGGGACATCGTGCAGCTGGAGCCCTCCTGGACCGTGTGACCTGCGCCGTACGGGGCAGGTTCGAGTCCTCGGTTCCGCGTCCCACGATCTAGGGTTTCGGCATGGCACGACCACGGCGCATCGTTCTTGTCCGGCACGGCGAGTCGACGGGCAACGTCGACGACTCCGTGTACGAGCGCGAACCCGACCACGCGCTCGCCCTCACCGAGCGCGGCTGGGCCGAGGCCGAGGAGACGGGCAAGGAGCTGCGTGAGGTCTTCGGCCGCGAACGCGTCAGCGTGTACGTCTCCCCGTACCGCCGTACCCATGAGACGCTGCGCGCCTTCCACCTCGACCCCGGGCTCATACGAGTACGGGAGGAGCCCCGGCTGCGCGAGCAGGACTGGGGGAACTGGCAGGACCGGGACGACGTACGCCTGCAGAAGGCCTACCGCGACGCGTACGGCCATTTCTTCTACCGCTTCGCCCAGGGCGAGTCCGGCGCCGACGTGTACGACCGGGTCGGCGGTTTCCTGGAGAGCCTGTTCCGCAGCTTCGAGGACCCCGATCATCCGCCGAACGTCCTCATCGTCACCCACGGACTGGCGATGCGGCTGTTCTGCATGCGGTGGTTCCACTGGACGGTCGCGGAATTCGAGTCGCTGTCGAACCCCGGGAACGGCGAGTACCGGATGCTCGTTCTGGGCGAGGACGGCAAGTACACGCTGGACCGGCCTTTTTCGCGCTGGCGGGAACCGGAGCCGTACGGGATCACGGGTTAGGGTGGCGGGGCGATGACCGCTCATTCATCTCCTTCATCTTCCGATTCCGACGAGCGCCTGGTCCGGGCCCTTGCGGGCCTGCGCGGACTGTCGGTGGGGGACGCGCTGGGCTCACAGTTCTCCGTGCCCGTGAACTACCCGCTGCTGGAACGCCGCGGGCTGCCGCCGGGCACCTGGCAGTGGACCGACGACACCGAGATGGCCGCCTCCGTGGTCGCCGTCCTGGCCGTCCACCACCGCATCGACCAGGACGCTCTGGCCCGCTCCTTCGCCGAGCACCACGACTCCGGCCGCGATTACGGACCGGCGGTCGACCGGCTGCTGAGGCTGGTCCGGGAAGGCGGGGACTGGCGCGAACTCGCCGCCGCGCTCTTCAACGGCCAGGGGTCCTGGGGCAACGGTGCCGCGATGCGCATCGCGCCGCTGGGCGCCTGGTACGCGGACGACCCCGAGCAGGCCACCCACCAGGCGGAGATCTCCGCCTATCCCACGCACCAGCACCGTGAGGCGGTGGTCGGCGCCATGGCGGTCGCCGCGGCCGCCGCGCTGGCCGCGTCCCCCGGTGGCCCGCCCGGAGGGGAGGCGCTCCTCGACGGGGTGATCGATCTGGTGCCGAAGAGCGCCGTCGGTGCCGGGCTGCGCCGCGCCCGCGACATGCTCGACTACGACGACGCGGCCACGGTCGCCGCCGTGCTGGGCTGCGGCAGGCGTACGACCGCCCACGACACGGTCCCCTTCGCCCTCTGGTCCGCGGCGCGGGCGTTGGGCGACTACGAGCGTGCCTTCTGGACGACCGTCCAGGTGGGCGGGGACGTCGACACGACCTGCGCCATCGTGGGCGGGGTGATCGCCGCGGGCCGGGCGGGGACGCCGCCGGCCGACTGGGTGGCACGGACCGAGGCGCTGCCGTCGTGGTTGCCGGGGGCGGCCGGGCCCGTCGGGTGACGTCCCCGGTCCGCGGGTGACGCGCCGGCCGACGGGCAGGTGTGACGTCGCCCGTCGGTGTGCTCCGGCCGGCCGGCCAGAGCGGAGCCTGGCCCCCCGCCTCAGCCCATTCCCGGTCCGGCCGAGCCGGAGAGCGCCTCCAGGTCGCTCTTGCGGACCCGGATCACGAACCATGCCGTGGCCAGGGCGAGTACGGCCATGGCGGCGGCGGGGACGAAGGCCGCCGAGATGCCTTCGGCCAGGACCTCGTGCCCCCAGGGAGCGGGCAGCTGGTGGGTCCTGGCGAACTCCGCCTTCTGCTCGGCCGAGCTGTTGGCGAGGAAGTCCGGCATCAGCCTGGCCGCCTCGTCCCTGCCGGCCGTGCCGAACACCGTCGTCAGGATGGCCAGCCCGATCGAGCCGCCCACCTGCTGCGTCGCGTTGAGCAGCCCGGACGCCGCGCCCGCCTCGTGCTGGGCGACCCCGGAGACCGCGGTCAGTGTCAGGGTCACGAAGTTCAGGCCCATGCCGAAGCCGAAGACCAGCATCGGACCGAGCACTCCGCCCACGTAGGAGCTGTCGGCGCTGATGAGGGTCTGCCAGCCCAGTCCGAGCGCGGCGAGCGCCGAGCCGACGAGCATGAAGGGCTTCGGGCCGAACAGGGGCAGGAAGCGCTGCGACAGACCGGCGCCGAGCGCGATCACGACCGTGACCGGCAGGAAGGCGAGGCCGGCCTGGATCGGGGTGTAGCCCAGCACGTTCTGGACGAACAGCACGATGTAGAAGAACATGCCGAACATCGCCGCGGCCAGGCACAGCATGATCACGTAGGTGCCGGAACGGTTGCGGTCGGCGAACATCCGCAGGGGGGTGATCGGCTCCCTGGCCCGCGACTCGATGAGTGTGAAGACCAGCAGAAGGACCACCGCCGCGGCGAAGGACCCGATGGTGAGGGTGTCCCGCCAGCCCTCGTCGGCGGCACGGATGAAGCCGTAGACGAGGGACGCCATGCCCGCCGTCGAGGTCACGGCCCCGGGGATGTCGAAGCGTCCGGAGTGCCGCTCGGACTCGTTGATGTAGAGCGGCGTCAGCACGGCGATCAGGACACCGATGGGTACGTTCACGAAGAGCACCCAGCGCCAGTCGAGCCACTCGGTGAGCATGCCGCCCGCGAGCAGGCCTATCGCGCCGCCGCCCGCGGAGACGGCCGCGAAGACCCCGAACGCCCGGTTGCGCTCCGGTCCCTCGGGGAAGGTGGTGGTGATGAGGGCCAGCGACGTGGGTGACGCGATCGCGCCTCCTGCCCCCTGCAGGACACGTGCCGCCAGCAGTTGCCAGGGTTCCTGGGCGAAACCCCCGAGCAGCGAGGCGGCGGTGAACAGCAGGATGCCGGTCATGAAGACGCGGCGCCGGCCGAGGATGTCGCCGGCCCGTCCGCCGAGCAGCAGCAGGCCGCCGAAGGTGAGCGTGTAGGCGCTGACGACCCACGTCAGGTCGGTGGTGCTGAACGCGAGGGCTTCTTGAATGTGCGGGAGCGCGATGTTCACAATCGTCGCGTCGAGTACCACCATGAGTTGGCAGGCCGCGATGACCGCGAGCGCGATGCCGGGACGCCCCTCCCGGCGGGCCGCTTTCGGCTTCTGGTCTTTGATCAAGGAAGAGGTCGTCACCATGTGTCCCCCACGAACGACTTAGTGAACGGACTCGTTCACTGTTGTGTCAACGGTAGTGACTCCCCGACAGTGAACGCAAGCGTTCACTTGTGTCGTCGTCGCGTGCCCCGTCCCCCGTCGGGGGCGCGTGGCGGCGTTTTCCTCCCCCGAACACCGGCTCACTGCTCACTGGAGACCCCCGACATGGTTCCCTCGCACTGGGAGGCCGTCACCGCCCAGGCTCCCTCCCGCCGACGCGGTGCCGTCCTCGAACGCGCCATCCTCGACGCCGCGCTCGACCAGCTCGGCACCGTCGGCTGGAACGGCCTGACCATGGAGGGCGTGGCCGCCGGCGCCCAGACGGGCAAGGCGGCGGTCTACCGCCGCTGGCCGTCCAAGGAGGACCTCGTCGCGGACGCCCTGCGCTCCGGACTCCCGGGCTTCGACGCCGCCCCCGATCTCGGGAACGTGCGCGAGGACCTTCTGGCGCTCTGCCGCCGGGCCCGCGACGCGATGTTCTCCCGGTCGGGGTTCGCCCTGCGATCCGTCATTCACGAATGCGATACACGGCAGGCGGAACGCTTCCATGCGGTGATCTTCGAAGGTGTCGTCGAGCCGACCCTCCGGATGCTCCGCGAGGTCATCACCCGAGGAATCGAGCGCGGGGAAGTGCGGCGGGAAGCGGCGAACGGCTGTGTCTTCGACGCCATTCCGGCGATGATGATGTACCGGACGAAGATTTGTGGAAGCGAATGGACCGACGCCGAGATCGAGGAGATGATCGACCAGCTGATGGTCCCGCTGCTGCGGCCCCAGGGCATCTGATTTCCGCACCCGGACGGGTGCGGCACTCTTCGGGGACCGGAGTGTCGCCGGACTTCCGGGGCGGCGTAGGCTATGGGCGTCATGCCGTACGAACCACCCACTCACACCGTCGAGCGCTCCCTCCGCGCCACGACCGGAGCCAAGATCATCGCCGGTGTCGACGAGGTGGGGCGCGGAGCGTGGGCCGGTCCGGTCACCGTCTGCGCCGCGATCACCGGACTGCGCCGGCCCCCGGAAGGCCTCACCGACTCCAAACTGCTCACCCTCAAACGGCGGACCGAACTCGCCGCGGTGCTGCAGGAGTGGGCGACGTCCTACGCCCTGGGGCACGCCTCCCCGGAGGAGATCGACGCCCTGGGGATGACCGCGGCGCTGCGACTGGCGGCCGTGCGTGCCCTGGAGGGCCTGCCGGTCCGTCCCGACGCCGTCATCCTCGACGGCAAACACGATTACCTCGGGTCGCCCTGGCGGGTGCGAACGGTGATCAAGGGGGACCGGTCGTGCGTGGCGGTCGCGGCGGCTTCGGTGATCGCCAAGGTCCACCGCGACAAAATGATGGCCGAACTGGGTGCCGACCATGCAGACTTCGGTTTCGCGGACAACGCCGGGTATCCGTCACCCGTGCACAAGGCCGCGCTGGCGGAACGGGGGCCCACCCCGCACCACCGTTTGTCGTGGGCGTATCTTGATGCGCTGCCCCAGTGGCGGCACCTGAAGAAGGCCCGCGGCTGGACGGACGCAAGCGTTCCGGAAATCGAGGGCCAGCTCGGCTTCGATTTCTGACACTTTGCCCGCCGGTATGCACCACCCGCCCACGCCGGCCGCACCAATGTTTGATAAAAATCAGCTCATGCCTCTCATTCCCGAGGAGCCTCAGATTCACGAGAAGGCCCAGGGTCCCCGCGCCACTCCGGCCAGCGGCCGCACCGCGCCGACCCCCCGCCCCGTACCCGGTCCCCGTCCCGCGGCTCCACCGCGCCCCGGCCGTCCCGGCCCCGTGCGGCCGGCGCCGCCGGCGCAACGCACCTCACGCGACACCGCCCCGGCCGGCACCGGACCGTCGGCTCCGGCCGCCGCTCCCGCCGGCCCGCAGATCCAGCTGATCCCGGCCTCCCCCGAAGGTGCGCTCGACGCCGCCGAGGAAGCCGTGGACCTGCTCCTGGACTCGGGCCGCGCACCCGGCGACGTGCTGGTGATCACCACCGGCGAGTCCCACCCGTGGGCCGCCCACGAACTGTCCTTCGGCGATGCCGCCTACTGGGCCCAGCACGACGCGGGCGACGACGTCTTCTACGCGGACGCCGCCGTCGCCGACCGTGCCGCGAAGCGCCCCGTGGTCGTCGTGGCGCTCAACGGCGGCCCCGAAGCCGCTGCCGTCACGGCTCTTTCGGTGGCCCACTCCAGGGCCGGCGCCCTGCTGATCGTCTGCGGCGACCCGCAGCGGATCAACTCGGTGCTGGGCGCGAGCGCCTGAGCCGTCCGCGCCACGTCCGACAGGCGCCGGGCCGGCACCGGAAACCGCCGCGTGGGCACTCCCGCGGCGGGGGCACCGGAGGGCGCGGTGCCCGGCACCGGCCGTGGCGTACCACGGCCGGCGGACGGGGGGCGGACTCGACGGTGCAGGGGATCGGGGCCCGGCAGCGGGCTGTCCGGGCCCGGTGGTCGCGGAGACACCGGCCGGTGGACCCGCGCACCGGGCTTCCCCGCCGCTTCTCCCCTTGACCCCGGCGTTGTTCAGCGAGCCGCCGCGCGGCGCAGTACGTCGGAGGCGACACCGCCGGTACGCGGCGGTGGGGGCGGCGCCTGCGAGGTGGCGAACGGCTCCGGTGCCGACGAGGCGTTCGGCCGCCGGCCGCCACGGGCCTCGCCGAGGACCTGCCACCCGTCACGGGTCAGCGTGATGTACGCCCCGCACCGCAGCCCGTGCAGCGTGCACGCGTCCCGCAGACCCCACATCCACGCGCCGTCCTCCTCGGTCCAACGCGCGTCGCCCTCACGGCAGTAGAGCAGCACGGCGGTGCGCACCGGGGTACGGCGGCGCAGATCGTGCGGGATGACCCGACGGAGCTGGGCGAGCAGCGCGTTGCGGAACATCCATCCGTCCACCGGTGTGCGGCGGCTGGTGAACGAGGCGCTGGCGCACAGCCGTTCGTCCGGATCGAGCACGGCCACGATCGCGGTCGCCGGCTCGGGGCGATGCCGCGAGTGCAGTCCGCTGACGACCTCTCGCGGATTGCGCAGCAGGGGGATTCCGGCTGAGGCCCACTCCGCGGGTTCGAGCAGGCGAGTGGCAGAAGTGGCGGACGGCGACAAGGATGCCGCCGAGGACGGAGCGAGTCCGAAGGTCACGTTCCTCCCTTCGGCTACGCGCCCACACTGCGGGCGGGGTCGGATTCGGGGGAGCGCGCACCGCAGTGAAGCCCTTCCGGGACACGGACGAGCCGTGCGGGGAGCGGACTTCAATTCTTCCTGTCGAACTGGAATGCGGCAACGAGCAATTGGTACTGTCGACCCTTATCGGGCGATGCGCGCTCTATATCCCTACCCAGGGAGGCGTCGCACGACGCACGGTGCGGACCGGCCGGAGCCCCGGAAGGCCAGGTGACTCCGGTGCGATCCCCGGGGGTGATCACCCTTGCACGGCCAGGACCAGTGGCAACACCCCCGTCGCACCGGCCCGGCGGAGCAGCCGGGACGCGACGGCGAGGGTCCAGCCGGTCTCGGTGTAGTCGTCCACCAGGAGAACCGGGCCCTGCCGGCCGGTGAGCTCGGCGGCGACGCCGGGCGGCACCGTGAGCATGCCGTCGAGCGCCTTGAGCCGTTGCGCGCTGTTGCTGCGGGACATCGGAGGCGCTTCTCCCGTGTACTCGACCGAGCCGAGCAGCGGCAGCCGCCCCACCTCGGCGATGCGGGCGCCGAGCGACCGGATCAGCCGCGGTCGCGAGCGCGAGGCGATCGTCACGACGCCGATGGGGCGCGGCGGGGCGTCGGCCGCGCCGGAGGCCCAGCCGCCCGGCCCCTTCGCCCAGTCGGCCAGCACTGTCACGACGGCCCGGGCGACGTCGTCCGGCACCGGGCCGTCGGGTGCGTGCGCCGCCAGCATCGGGCGCAGCCGGTTGCCCCACCCGATGTCGGAAAGACGGCCCAGGGCCCGTCCCGGTGCCGCCTGCTCCCCGGCGGGGATGCGCCCCTTGAGATCGACGCCGATCGCGGGGAGCCCGGTCGGCCACATACGGCGCGGCTCCACCTCGACACCGGGGCGGCCCAGGTCGGCGCGTGCCGCGTCCAGGGCGTCGGCCGAGGTGTCCGCCGTGAACCGGGGTCCGGCGCAGTTGTCGCAGTGGCCGCAAGGTTTGGCGCCCTCGTCGTCCAGCTGACGCTGCAGGAACTCCATCCGGCACTCCGTCGTCGACGCGTAGTCGCGCATCGCCTGCTGCTCGGCCCTGCGCTGGCGCGCCACCCAGTCGTACCGTTCGGCGTCGTACGTCCACGGCCGGCCGGTGGCGATCCAGCCGCCCTTGACCCGCTTCACCGCACCGTCCACGTCGAGGACCTTCAGCATGGTCTCCAGGCGGGAGCGGCGCAGTTCCACCAGAGGTTCGAGCGCGGGCAGCGACACGGGGCGCTCCGCATCTGCGAGGACGTCGAGGGTGCGGCGCACCAGCTCCTCCGGCGGAAAGGCCAGCGAGGCGAAGTACTCCCAGATCGCCTCGTCCTCCTTGCCCGGCAGAAGCAGCACCTCGGCGTGATCGACACCGCGTCCGGCGCGGCCGACCTGCTGGTAGTACGCGATGGGGGAGGAGGGCGAGCCCAGGTGCACCACGAAACCCAGGTCCGGCTTGTCGAAGCCCATGCCCAGCGCCGAGGTGGCGACCAGGGCCTTGACGCGGTTGGCGAGCAGATCGTCCTCGGCCTGCTGCCGGTCGGCGTTCTCCGTCTTCCCGGTGTAGGAGGCGACGGTGTGGCCGCGTTGCCGCAGGAAGGCCGTGACCTCCTCGGCGGCGGCCACCGTCAGCGTGTAGACGATCCCGGAGCCCGGCAGCTCGTGGAGATGGTCGGCCAGCCACGCCATCCGGTGCGCGGCGTCCGGCAGCCGCAGCACGCCCAGGCTGAGGCTCTCCCGGTCCAGCGGTCCGCGCAGCACCAGCGCGTCCGACGTACCCCCGGTGCCCAGCTGTTCGGCGACGTCGGCGGTCACGCGCGCGTTGGCGGTGGCGGTCGTCGCCAGCACCGGCACACCGGGCGGGAGATCGGCGAGCATCGTCCGCAACCGCCGGTAGTCGGGCCGGAAATCATGCCCCCAGTCCGAGATGCAGTGAGCCTCGTCCACCACGAGCAACCCGGTGGCGGCGGCGAGTTCGGGCAGTACCTGGTCACGGAAGTCGGGGTTGTTGAGCCGCTCGGGGCTACGGAACGGGGAAGGCATTTAAGTTTCAGGCCGATGTGGGCCCTTGACATGCGGAAAGACGCTGTACTGGGGAAAGAGGCGAAGGGGATGGCCGGGTCTCCCTGGCGCCTTCGTTGCCCAGCCCTTCCGTGTAGGTGGCTACCTCGAGAGGCAGCCACCTGAGACGCGCGGTGCCAAGTGCGTGGGCGCCGTCAGTGAACCTCTTTCATCCTGTGTTGGAGGGTGAAATGGGCTGGTCAGCGGGTGTGGTGACGAGGCAGGGCCCCTCGTCGTTGGCGTGGTGATCTCACTCAGCACACCGGCGACCGAAGGGGCCCTGTTGGTTCCGTATCCTGCCATGCTCGACGTGTCGCACGAGCTTGTCGAGCATGTCGTCTGGCTGTTGCACGAACACCGCCAGGCCCGCAACACCCGCTGGCGGAAGCTCGGCTGCTTCAAACAGGCGCTTCTCACGCTGGTGCACCTGCGGAAGAACGAGACATTCTCGCAGCTCGGAGCCGGTTTCGGGATATCCCAGGCCACCGCCTGGCGCTACGTCGACGAGACCTTGGACGTGCTGGCCGGCTGGGCGCCCGGTCTCCATGAAGCCCTCACCGGGCTCGGTGAGGGCGACCACGTCATCGTCGACGGCACCCTGATCCCCACCGACCGGATCGGTGCGGACGAGCCGTACTACTCGATGAAGCACCGCCGGCACGGCATGAACGTGCAGGTCATCGCCCGTCCCGACGGCACCCCGCTGTGGTTCTCCCGCGCGACACCGGGCAGAACCCATGACCTGACCGCGGCCCGGGCCCACGGCATCGTCCAGGCCTGCCTGACTCGGCAGATCCTCGTCCTTGCCGATCGCGCCTACCAGGGCGCCGGCGCCACCTTCCGTACCCCGTACTACCACCACCGCGAACAGCCCGCCCATTACCAGCAGTTCAACCGTGACCACGCCCGACTGCGAGCTCCCGGAGAACGGGCCTTCGTCCAGTTGAAGTCATGGCGACTGCTCCGGCGAGCCAGATGCTCCACCCGCCGCATCGGCACCATCGTCCAGGCCGTCCACATACTCCTGATCTGCAACTATTCAGGATGAAAGAGGTTCACTGACCAAGATTCACTTTCGATACACGGCCTAGTACTCCAGCTGTAGATCGTGATCAGGCGTCGTGGGACGCTGCCCTTCATGATCGCCAAGCTGCAGTGTGTGGTGTTGGACTGTGCCGATGTCGTTGAGCTGTCCCGGTTCTACCAGTCGCTTCTCGGCGGCGTAGTCAACCAGCCGGATCCGCGGTGGTCGCTCGGCGAGGGCTGGGCGACGCTCCACACCGACGGTGGGTTCGTGCTGGCCTTCCAGCGGGTGGACAACTATCAGCCGCCGCGGTGGCCGGACTCCGCGCGTCCTCAGCAGTTCCACCTCGACCTGGAGGTCAAGGACCTGGAACAAGCTCAGGAAGACGTCCTCAAGCGGGGCGCCGCACTGCTCGACGCGGGTGACAAGCAGCGGAGTTGGCGCGTCTTTGCGGATCCGGCAGGACACCCGTTCTGTCTCGTCCGGCACTGACAGGGAGACCGCAGGGGTGCGGCCACCGTTGATCATCGTGAGTTGTGTGGACTGACGAAGAGACGGTGGCCGCGGGTCACAGCATAGATCCCGCGCGCTGGCGGGAGGCGTTCGAGGTGGCCATGGGCCGGATAGCGGGCCGGTTCACGCGGGTCGAGCCACGGCTGCGGGCCGGGTGGCTGGTGCTGGGTCTGCTGTCGGACCTGCCGCGCAAGAACTGCTGGACGATCGCGGAGTGGGCCGGGGAGGCCAGCCCGCACGGCATGCAGCATCTGTTGTGCCGGGCGGTCTGGGATGCCGATGCCGTCCGCGACGACGTGCGGGAATACGTCGTCGAGCACCTCCACGATGAGGCGGCGGTGTTGGTCGTCGACGAGACCGGTGACCTGAAGAAGGGCACCCACACGGTCGGGGTCCAGCGCCAGTACACCGGAACAGCCGGGCGGATCGAGAACTCCCAGGTCGCCGTCTACCTCGTCTACGCCGGCGTCCGGGGACACGCGGCAGTGGACCGGGAGCTGTACATACCGCGCTCCTGGACGTGCGACCCGGATCGCTGCCGGGCTGCAGGGCTCGGCGAGGGCACCGTCTTCGCAACCAAGCCGGAACTGGCCCGCACGATGATCGAACGCTTCCTGGACGCCGGACACCGCATCGGCTGGGTCACCGGTGACGAGGTCTACGGCGGCAACCCGAAACTGCGCACGGCTCTGGAGGAACGTGGCATCGGCTATGTCCTCGCGGTGGCCTGCTCAGCCGAAGTGACCACTGGTGCGGGCGCCTTCCGCGCCGATGCCCTGGTGCAGAAGGTGCCGAAGCGGGCCTGGCAGAAGCTCTCGGCCGGACGTGGTGCGAAGGGAGAGCGGTTCTACGACTGGGCTGTCATCGATCTCGCCGAGCCAGCGCCGGGCAGCCGTCAGCTGCTGATCCGCCGCAACCGCACCACCGGCGAACTCGCCTACTACCGCTGCTTCTCACCCCAGCCGGTGCCGCTGACCGAGCTGGTGCGGGTCGCCGGCTCCAGATGGCGGGTGGAAGAGACCATCCAGACCAAGAAGGGGCTGGCCGGACTCGATGAGCACCAGGTGCGCCGCTACCCCTCCTGGACCCGCTGGGTCACCCTGGCCATGCTCGCCCATGCCTTCCTCGCCGTCGTCCGCGCCGACGAACACGCCCGCAACCCCGCTCCGGACGAGCTGGTCCCGCTGTCCTGCAACGAGATCCAGCGCCTGTTCATCACACTCGTCGTCCAGCCCCTCCACGACATCGCCCACCGACTCGGCTGGTCGGACTGGCGACGCCGCCATCAGCAGCGATCACGCACCAGCCATTACCAACGAAAAGCCACATCTCAGCCATGAAGATCACGATCTACAGCTGGAGTACTAGCAGGCCGCACCGGTTCGGTGGACCTCGGCAATCCACTGGCGCGAGGGCGCTGTCGGGTCATATCCTGATCCGTTCTCCGATGATCAACTACCACACGGAGGTTGCGAGTTGATGGACGTAGCGAGGATGCTGGCTCAGCTTGATGAGCTTATTGCTGAGTACCGAGAAATGATCAGCACCCGTACCGAAGGAGTACTGGCCTCTGATCGAGCCAAGCTCCTTGTGAGCCGTCTCGAAGCCGCTATCGATCGCTTGGCACCTCCTGGTAGTAGCTACGTAAGGCAGCTAGATGTCTATCGGGAACAAAAGCGAACCTCGCTGAAGATTCGAGAGGTCTTTAGCATTGCTCTTGGCCTCCATCACGATCTGGCATCCGGATGGGTGGAGACAGTTGTTGAGATGGTGCACGCTGACACCCATAGCGATTACCTGAATATGGCAGAGGCGTTGTTGCAATCGGGGTACAAGGACGCCGCAGCTGTCATCACAGGTACGTCATTGGAAGTTCATGTGCGAACGCTCTGTGGTAAATATGGCGTAGACACCGAACTGGCCAGTGGTGCACCGAAGAAGGCCGACGTCATGAACGCCGACCTGAAGAAGGCTGACGTCTATGACGGACTACGGCAAAAGCAGATTACGGCCTGGATGGACCTGCGCAACAAGGCGGCTCACGGTGACTACCAAAGCTACGACGAACACCAGGTACGTATGTTCATTGATGGCGTGCGAGACTTCATGCTGAAGTACTCGGCATAGCGCGCAGAAGAGGGGAATTAAACGATGGCCAACATCGACAAGGTAGTCGAGCAGCTCAACTTTCTGATCAAGGCTTCCGAAAACTATGCACGGAACGATAACTGGTCTCTCCTGTATGACGGGGCAGACGACCCCGTTGTTCTCAGCAACCGGCTCGAAGCCGCAATCGAGCGAGCTACGCGACCGACCTCTATGTATATGAAGCAGCTTGACATTGCCCGCCGTAGAGTACAGCCTTATCGACTCAGAGAAGTGCGCATCGTCGCGCTGGGACTACGTGACGATTTGGTCGCCGGGTGGGTTGAATCGGTCGTCGAGCTGGTGCACGCCGACACCTACCGCGATTATTTGGAAATGGCGGAGGGGCTGCTTGCCAAGGGATACAAGGACGCCGCAGCCGTCATCACGGGAACGTCCCTCGAAGTTCATGTGCGCGCTCTGTGCGCGAAGAACAATGTGACGACGGCAGTGGCAGGCAAGCCAAAGAAGGCCGACACCATGAACGCCGACCTCAAGAAGGCTGGAGTGTACGACGGCTTGCAGCAGAAGGAAGTTACCGCCTGGATGGACCTCCGGAACAAGGCAGCCCACGGGGACTACGCCGACTACGACCGCGATCAGGTACATCGGTTCATCGGTGGAGTAGAAGCCTTCATGAGGAAGTACCCAGCGTAGGCGAACCCAGTAGGTCAGGGGTAGGTGTGAAGACTTCTCACTAAGGGCTGTCCCGTATCTGCTGACCAGCCCCGAGCAGGCTGTGGGCGTCAGAAGCGTGCGGTGCGCAACACATTGGGGCTGGGCGCGTCATCCGTGGCTGGATGCTCTTTGCAGCAGGTGGTCGATGTGGCGTTGAAGGATGGCCAGCGCCATCTCCGGAGAGTGGTGGCCTGCAAGGACGTGGACCGTGAGGCCATCAGCCAAAGCGAGGAGGGTGTGGGCCTCGCGGGTGGGGTCGAGGCGCTGTGGGATTTCCTGGGTGTCCTGGCCATAGCGGATGAGCCACGCGATGAGGTCATGGAGCTTGGCATAAGTGTCGTGCAGGACGGCGCCTAGTTTCTCGCTGGCCGGTGCGTGGGCGACGAAGGCCAGCCAGACGTGCGCCTGCGTCTTCGATTTCTCATTCAGCAAGGCGAGTTCGGCCAGAGTGTGTGACAGCAGAGTGGATGCGGCCTGAGGGGCGGAGGCTGTGGCGATGCGCTGGCTGGCGCGTTCGCTGACGTGTTGGGAGACGTGCTCCAGCGCGAAGAGCAGCATGTCCTCCTTGGTGCGGAAACACCGCTGGACGGCGCCCATGGACACGTCCGCCTGAGCGGCGACGTCGCGGAGGCTGACGGCTTCCATGCCGGAACGCGCGATCAGAGTGCAGACTGCCTCGGCGATCCGGCGGCGTCGGTCCTCGTAGTCGACCTGCTTGGGCACGCTCAGCTCCTCCTGTCTTCCGATGCACTTGCATCGTATCCGGCTGCACTGCACGATGTGATGCGATCGCATCGGAACGATGTGCGCACTGCGGAGAGGAAGTCTGTCATGGGGAAGCAGCTCAAGAAGTCGAACAACAGCTCAGGCGAGGGGCTGCTCTGGCTGTTCGGTGCCATCCTGGCCATCCAGGGGTTCGGCTCCGCCATCACGGAGGCCGGGTGGGATACAAGCTTCGGTGTCGCCGGCCTTCTGCGGGCAGCCCACGTGCCTGAGTGGGGAACCCTCCTGGTCGGCTTTGCAGGTGCCGCCCTACTGGCGACAGCGGCGCGCCGTCACCATGCGAGGAGGCAGGCGCACCGACGTCCGTGAGCGGTCCAGAGGCCAACCACCGCTGCGTGGGAAGCTCTTGGCGTGACTGGTGTGATCACGGCGTCGGAGCCTTCCTGGATAGCCCCGTTCACCGGGCTGAGCCCACGGCTGTTCCAGAAGCTGGTGACAGGGCTGCGCCGCGAGGGCGCTGATGCGGTACGGCGCGGCCGGCCCTGGAGCCTGCCACTGGAGGACAGGGCCCTGCTGGTCGCCGCCTACTGGCGCACCAACCTGACCCTGCGGCAGCTCGCCCCGCTGTTCGGCGTCTCGAAGTCCGCCGCCGACCGGATCATCAACGACCTCGGCCCGCGCCTGGCGCTGCAGCAGCGCCGCCGCTACCGCAAAGACACCGTGCTGATCGTGGACGGCACCCTGGTCCCCACCCGCGACCACACCGTCGCCGAGCAGTCGAAGAACTACCGGTACTCCACCAACCACCAGGTCGTCATCGACGCGGACTCCTGCCTGGTCGTCGCGGTCGGTCGGCCCGTGACGGGCAACCGCAACGACTGCAGGGCATGGGAGGAGTCCGGCGCCAAGGCGGCGGTCGGGAAGACCACCACGATCGCCGACGGCGGCTACCGCGGCACCGGCCTGGTCATTCCCCACCGTCGCACGCGCAAGGACCAGGAACTGGTCGCCTGGAAGGAGGAACACAACCGCTCACACAAGAGCGTCCGCGCCCGCGTCGAGCATGTCTTCGCCCGCATGAAGACCTGGAAGATCCTCCGCGACTGCCGCTTGAAAGGTGACGGCGTTCACCACGCCATGCTCGGCATCGCCCGTCTGCACAACCTCGCCCTCGCCGGATAACCCGGCAACCACCAGGCCACCTACCAAAGAAGCACCGTAATCCAAGATCCATTACGGGACAGCCCTTAGCAGCCACCCTTAGCGTACGGATGACTTGGGCAATTGTGATGATGTCATGACGTCAGGTGTGCCGAGAATAATTCTGATCGAAAGAAGAGGGAATAATGACAGTTCAAGATGATGTGGTGGCGCTCGGCATAAGAAGTGATGCTGCCTATGTCGGCCGGTTCAGTCGCGATTTGGGTGCATCGAGAGCCTCCGAACACAGCGGTACCATCATGTTCTGTTTGGCGCCGTACCTGTCACTGTTTGTACATGAGTCGTATAGCAAGCTCAAGCGCATTGATCCCGCCTTGCCCGCCTTGTTGTCGGCTGACGCCGAAGCAATCGTGGCGCGTTCACGCCACAGTTTGAAGCTTTTCGAGGACAACCGGCGCGGTATTGAAGGGCAGCTTGCATACTTCCGTGACGAGATCTCGCCTGCACACGTGGATAGGTTCCTGAACAACACGTGGCTTAAGGCAGCCCGCTTTCTAGAGACAGACTTGGGTCTCTACAGCTACGACGGAAGGATTATCTCGACAACGCATGCCGCCACGTTCCATCTGGGATTTGATCCTGTTGCACTACTGGAGGAGGGGTCGGGTCCGAATCTGCAATCCGTCTACGAAGAGTACGGCCGTTACTTCTGCGGGCTGGGCGCGAGGACCGATTCAGGCGCGAAGACCTTTGTGAGTCATCTCGATCCGATGCGCTTTGATCAGCGGGACAACGACGTTCGATCGACTAAGTACTACGGTCAGGTATTCAATGGAAAGGGTACGCCAGACATCAACCGGCTACTGATGGTGTTCCGGGGTTTGATGAATTTCGTCGACTCGATGCTCGGGCTGGGCTCAGATGCGAATGAGGTCGAGTACACCGTATTCAAGATGCGCTTTCTGACCCTGTACCAGGTTCTTGGCAGCCTGCAGATGCTTCATGACGAACGACCCGGTGACCTCACCACGCAGTCCACGAGGCTTATCGAGAAGATCACGGGCACGTGGTCGGCAAGCCTGATTATGGATCGCTCAGCAAAGCCGTTCCGCAACACCCTGATGCACTACACCCTAGACTCTCGCGTCGACCTGGCGAGGGTGGATGCATCTCAGCCACTCTTTGGACTCGTGCCGATCTATTTTCCGTCGCACGACGCTGCATCGTTCGTCGAGGCCGTTGATAGCTGTATTGAGGAAACCGCATCGGTCATAGAGGAGTGGGCTACTACCTGAGCAGTGAGCGCGGAGTTGGTTCGGCGGGCACGGGGACTCGACCGTCTGCACATAGAACAGCCCTGCGGCCACTGGTCGCGGGGTGCTTGGCTTGCGCGGCTTGTTCAGGCGGACCTGGCAGGCGTGGCCGGCGCAGGGTTGGTCGGCCCGATCTATGCGGCCGTCTCCGGCTTCCCGCTCCTGGTGTCTTCAACGGCAACGCTGACGGCTACGACACCGATCAACCACCGTCTACGGCTGTCCTGCAAGAGGCCGTTGACAGCGCCGGCACAACAGCACACACGCCAAAATCCGCTGCCTTGGCGAGCAGGCCATGGCCACCCTGAAGGACTGGCGCCTCCTACGAAAGTTCCGTTGCAGCACCAACGGCATCACCGCGATCTTCAAAGCCGTCCTCATCCTTCAACACGCCTCCGCGTGAGGTTGGAAAGGGCTCAGTAGCCCCGGAGATACTCGGCTATTCATTCAAATTTGTCCGGGTCGTCGCCGAGGTACCCGATCACGGAGTTGCAGCGTCGGTGAAGGATGCCTCTCACGCAATTGCCGCAGGATGTCTGCCGGGGGCAGCAGGAGTGATCGTGGTCGATCACAACGTCTCTGCCGAACTTCCCGAGATGTTCTCCGCATATCGAACATCGGCCACCTTGGTCCAGGTGGATCTCCGAGTATCTGTCGTATGTGATGCCGTGTCTGGCCGCCCGCCTGGCGATCTCTTTCTGGTCTTCATTGCACTTGGTGCTATCGCACACGTATCTCCACACGGTTTCGCTCCCGACGGAAACGAACCTGCGCTCATTCCTTCCTCCGCAGCACGCACACTTGGCCGTGCCCTCGACAATCGACATTACGGAATTCACGGATCCTTTCGGTAGGTGCGTCAGATGTTGAGCTCAGATATCAGTTGGTGTCCGGGCCTGAGGAGGGTGAACCACCTGCCCTTCCTGCGGGCGTCTGCTTGTTTTCGCTCAACAGGACCAGCGATCTTTGGCGCACTCGGTCTTCTGTCGGCATCGCAAGAATAGACGGGAATTTGCTGGGCCTTGCATCCGACCAAGGAAGCTGATAAAAGGCGTCTCCCTCCGTCGCACGTCTGAGGCGGATTCGCCGAGTGTCGGTGGGATCGGGTTCTATGGGGGCATGGACAACCTGGAGCTCCGTGGTGAAGCCGATGTCGTCCTTGCCGAGCTTGTCGGCGCCCCGGGAGGGGCGGCCCGCCTTCGGGAGGACCAGTGGCAAGCTGTGTCGGCGCTGGTGGAGGAGCATCGACGTGCTCTGGTGGTGCAGCGGACCGGCTGGGGCAAGTCGGCGGTGTACTTCGTGGCCACTGCTCTGTTGCGTAGGCGTGGTGCCGGCCCGACGGTGATCATCTCGCCGCTGCTGGCGTTGATGCGTAACCAGGTGGAGGCGGCGGAGCGGGCTGGGATTCGGGCTCGCACGATCAACTCGGCCAACCCGGAGGAGTGGGAGACGATCTACGGGGAGGTGGAGCGCGGCGAGACCGATGTCCTCCTCGTAAGCCCTGAACGCCTCAACTCCGTGGATTTCCGCGATCAGGTCCTGCCCAAGCTCGCGGCTACGACCGGTCTGCTCGTGGTCGATGAGGCGCACTGCATCTCCGACTGGGGACATGATTTCCGGCCCGACTACCGTCGGCTGCGTACGATGCTCGCGGAACTGCCAGCGGGGGTGCCTGTGCTGGCCACTACGGCTACCGCGAACGCCCGGGTGACGGCCGACGTCGCGGAGCAACTGGGAACTGGCAGTGGGGACGCCCTGGTGCTGCGAGGGCCGTTGAACCGGGAGAGTCTTCGTCTGGGTGTGCTGGAGTTGCCGGATGCCGCGCACAGGCTGGCGTGGCTGGGTGAGCGGCTGGGAGACCTGCCGGGTTCGGGGATCGTCTACACGCTCACGGTCGCGGCCGCGGAGGAGGTTGCGGCGTTCCTGCGGCAGCGCGGGTATCCGGTGGCTTCCTACACGGGGAAGACGGAGAACGCCGATCGGCTGCAGGCGGAGGAGGACCTGCTGGGCAACCGGGTGAAGGCGCTGGTGGCGACTTCGGCGCTCGGTATGGGCTTCGACAAGCCCGACTTGGGATTTGTCGTCCACCTGGGCTCACCCTCGTCGCCGATCGCCTACTACCAGCAGGTGGGACGTGCGGGGCGTGGTGTGGATCATGCGGACGTGCTGCTGCTGCCGGGGCGGGAGGACGAGGCGATCTGGGCGTACTTCGCCTCGGTGGGCTTCCCACCCGAGGAGCAGGTCCGCCGCACCCTGTCAGTGCTCGAGGAGGCGGGGCGTCCGGTGTCGCTGCCGGCGCTGGAGCCGCTGGTGGATCTTCGGCGCTCGCGGCTGGAGACGATGCTGAAGGTCTTGGACGTGGACGGGGCGGTGAAGCGGGTCAAGGGCGGTTGGATCGCGACCGGGCAGCCGTGGGCGTACGACGCGGAGCGGTATGCGTGGGTCGCGAAGCAGCGTGAAGCGGAGCAGCAGGCGATGCGGGACTATGTGGCGACCAGCGGGTGCCGGATGGAGTTCCTGCAGCGACAGCTCGATGACGAAAAGGCGGTACCGTGCGGGCGCTGTGACAACTGCGCAGGCCCCTGGCTGGATCCCGCCGTCTCCCCGGCGGCTCTCGCGGCGGCGACGGGGGAGCTGGACCGGCCTGGGGTCGAGGTCGAGCCGCGCAAGATGTGGCCGACCGGCCTTGCCGCGGTTGGCATGGACCTCAAGGGCCGCATCCCCCCGGGCCAGCAGGCGGCCACTGGTCGCGCGCTGGGCCGGCTGTCGGACATCGGCTGGGGCAACCGCCTGCGGTCCATCCTGGCGCCGCAGGCGGCGGACGGGCTGGTCCCGGACGACGTGCTGAACGCGGTGGTGACCGTGCTGGCCGATTGGGCCCGCTCCCCGGGCGGCTGGGCCAGCGGCACACCCGACGCGATCACGCGGCCCGTGGGCATCGTCGCGATGCCGTCCCGCACCCGCCCACAACTGGTCGCCTCGCTGGCCGAGGGCGTCGCAGGAGTCGGCAGGCTCCCCTTCCTCGGTAGCCTGGCCTACACACCCCAGGCGGACGGACACAACGCGCATCGCAGCAACTCCGCCCAGCGGCTACGCGCCCTGGCCGACTCGTTCACCATGCCCGATGAACTCGCCGCCGCCCTGGCCGCCACCCCCGGCCCGGTCCTACTCGTAGACGACTACACCGACTCCGGCTGGACCCTGGCCGTCGGCACACGCCTCCTGCGCCAGGCTGGAGCCAGCCAGGTGCTCCCGCTCGTCCTTGCCCTGGCCGGGTAGGCGAACTCTGGTGGCCATGGCAACAGGCCAGCCAGGTGGCTACTGCTCGGAGTCAGGGCCGAAGAGCGTCTCTTGCCGGTATACCTTGTGCACATACGAATTGTCTTTGGAGGTTCGAGTTCGATTGCGTTTTTGTCGGTCGCGGACGGACTCGCTGCTGTTTTCCTCGGCGACGAGGACATTCTGACCTTCGCTGACGCGACGCTTGACCATGGACCACAACTGCTCTCGCGTGGTACCGATCGTGCCGACCAACCCTTCCTTGACCAGTTCGACAAACTGTGCTCCTACAAGGTGGCGTTCGACTCGGTCGTATCCCAACAGTCGAGCTTGACTGTCTTTCTGGGGGCCGAGCGTGCAGTCGTTCTCAAGCAGCATGCGCACGTAGGAAACCGGAAGGTACATTCCGTGAGCGAGTCCCTCGACTGGTTTCTTGGAGGTGCCCTCAGGCCAGTAGGCGAGCTTGAGGAAGCAGGGATCGTTTCCTAGGCGCCATTCGTGCGGTTGCGTGGGTGGACTGTTCAGCTGTGCCACTTTTTCGAGTCGATCGAGCTGGCTTCGCAACCGTTCGTCGACCCGTATCTCCCGCCTGCGTGGATCTAGGCGCTTGTATTGAACGAGTGTAAAGCTTTTGGTGGGGACGTGATAGTAAATCATGTCGGTTCCGGTCCGGAACTCCAGCGGAAGAGCATTGACGTTGGTCACCTCCAGTCGTCGCCGCCCGCTGGAATCCCAGAGCACGTTGATGTCGCATCTGGCTCCGCTCCCGTTCACCCAGTCGCTGTCCAGGCCGAACGCCCGCCCTGCGGCGCGCACGTCATAATCAATCAGGCTGTTCTCCGAGGGCTGCGGGATGATGCCTGCGGTGTAGGGAGCGTCGCGGGATTCGGGGCGCTTCCAGGCGTTTAGCGAAGGCAGAGGGAAGTCGGCGATCCGCAAGATGCTCCGGACCGCATCTTGCTGTTCTTGCCACGCGCGGTCTGCTTCGTCACGACTATCAAGGACAGGCGGATTGGCCTGGACGAGCAGCCAGTCGAGCAGTGGGATGAGACGGGGAAACCTGATGCGGATCCCTGTCTCAAGCGCCTGCCAGACTTCACGACTGCACCATCTGGCGGTGCCGATGAGACTTGCTTGCTCGAATTCGTTCCGCAAGTCGGCGCCCAAAAGGGCGAGAAGGCCGCCCTCCCCGTCGATGGGCACATCTTCCATGCACTCCCGCAGGGGGTCGATAGTTATGCTCTTGTCGACAGTGCCGGGGGTGTTGTGTCGGGCCACGCTGCCCATCCAGATCAGGCGTCGGGATCGCCGGTCGACGCTGCTCTCCGCGTCTTCGCTGATCACCAAGACCATGGGCGGGCCTGGATTCGGCCCAGCTGGCTGATCTTGCGCTGCGAGAACCTTGGTCAGGCGGAGCTGCAAGCGCAGTTGTTCGTGGATCTTTTTCATCTGCCTCGCTGGCAGCGTCACGATGTAGGCCACGGTCGGAGCGTAGTGCGAACGATCACCCTGCGAGCCGGCTTGTCTCATCCCGGTGCCGCCACAAGCTGGCCTACCTGGCACGGTGCTCAAGCTGTACTGGTGTGATCGGAGGGGGGAATGGTTGGGAACTGTCCGCTCCCCGCGAAGGTTTCCACGGCCAGCATTCCAGGGTAACGGGACTGACGTGCAAGAACCTTACGCGGAAGTGGTGGCAGCTCGGCTGCGGTCGGGACGACGGGCGTTGCGGGCTGTGGACTACCTGCGTGTGTCGACGGAGGAGCAGACCAAGGGCTACGGCATCGCGTACTCGGGCAAGAAGACGGCCGGATACATCAGCCAGAAGGGCTGGGAGCACGTCGGTACCTTTGTGGATGAAGGCGTCTCTGGGGCTTTGGAGTCCCGCCAACGCCCAGGTCTGAGGCGGCTGATGGAGCAGGCGTGGACGGTCCCGCGGCCGTTCGACATCGTCGTCGTGAACGAGGGCCGGGCCATCGGCCGTACTGGGCGTGCCTTTTGGAGGTGGGTCTGGGAACTCCAGGAGATCGGCATCTTCGTTGCCGTGGTCAAGCGGGACTACGACAACAGCACTCCTGAGGGGGAGAGCAAGATGCGCAAGGACGCCGATTACGCCGAGGACGAGAGGGAGATCATCCGGGAGCGGACGCAGGGCGGTATTCAGGAGAAGGCCGAGAGCGGCGGTTACGTTGGCGGCAAGGTCCCGTACGGCTACCGGGTCGATGCCAGCCACCTCGTCCTGGATGAGTGTCTTGGGGACAATCACTGCACGGCCGGGCACGAGGCGTGCGCGTTGCGGCGAGGGCGAAAGCTCTACGTAGTCTCGAGGGACTGGAGCCGGGCGGCGCACGCAATGAACGCGGGGGGCTTCCGGAGGCGGAACGGCGGGTTGTGGGATGGTCAGAGTCTGCGCCAGCAGGTGCTCAATCCCATCGTCCTGGAGGCACGGCAGGTGTTCCGCGGCTCGAGAGGAGTGCGCCGAGACCATGAGGGACGGCCGGTGAACGGCGACCGGGTAGTCATCCCGCTGCCGCCGGTCTTCACTCCGGCCGAGGTGGAGGAACTCCGGGTGGCCAGCAGACGCCCGGTCCGCACTCTGCAGAGGGTCCGTGTCTACACGCTCAGCGGCCGGATCGTCAGCCCCTGCGGCAAGCGCTATATAGGTGGCGGAACGATCCTGAGGACAAAGGCATACCGGTGCCAGGGCCGGAACAAAGCGTACGTCGGCGCACCCACCTGCTCCTGCCCCTACTTGGCTGCTGATTCAGTCGAGGAGCAGACCTGGCGACGAGTGAGGACACTCCTCGGCGACGCCGACCGTCTCAGGGGGATGGCCGGCTGCCATAGCGCCCCATCAACTGCCCAGCGTGACGGTTCAGAGAAGCGCAGGGGCGAACTCGACCGGCAGATCAGGACTCACAGACAGGCCCTCGCCATCGCCCTCCGTGTAGCCGCGAAGGAAGTCGCCGCGCACGATCTTGGCCTGGAGGAGTCGGAGAAAGCGGTGGAGCGCCAGATCGCGCCGCTGCAGGCTGAACTCAGTGCGCTGCTTGATGCCCAAAGGGAGCTGAAAGACCGGCTGGCGAAAACGGATACGGAACGGGAGCGGTCCGCTCAACTGGTCGAGCTTGCGGCTATGACACGACGGATGTGGGGCAGCCTTTCGCTGGAGCGGCAGAAGAAGCTTATGGCCGTACTGGACGTCGAGGTGTCGTTCCACGAACCACCTCGGCGAGGGCGCAAGGGGCAGCTGTGCGCGCTGGCTGCATGGTTCACCGACAGACGACTGCAGGTCCCGCTGCTGACCGACGAGGGATGGGCGGCGATCGAGCCGATGATCACCCACCGGCCACGGGGAGTAAGCCCCCGGCTGGTGATGACCGGAATCCTCTACAAGGCCCGCACCGGCACACCTTGGAACGCTCTCCCTGACCTGTTCGGCTCTTCCTCTACGTTGCAGACCTATGCGGCCCGCTGGCGCGAGTCTGGTTTCTGGGAGAATGCCATGCGATCCCTCTCGGCTGCCAAAAGTACACCACTTTCTACGTCGCCTGGTATAAAAACCCGGATCGAGTGCTCCATCGAGCCACTGAATCTACTGAGTGGTGCGCAGCGGGGAAACCTCAGTGCCTCACTGCAGGGTCACGGTACGGAGAGGGAGTTCAGGTTCTGGGTAGAGCTGGAGCCCTAGTGGATGCGTCATTTACGGTTTCCCAGTCGATGGCATTCCGTATGCCATGGCAATTATTGATAATTGTATACGCTGATCGATAGAAGTGTTACCAGCCACCTCGGCAACAGATGGTGAACCATACCTGCCCTCTTTACGCATTGCATGTCAGCCCGGTTCACATGGCACCCCGAAGCAGTGGGTGGTGGATCACTCCAGCCAGTCGACCGGAATCAGCGCCCTGCGATAGCCGGCCTGGGGACGCCAGTTCTCGACAACGGCGTCCTGGAACCACTTCTCGTGCAGGTTGGCGTGGTCGCACACGATGATTTGTAGGCCCCCGTTGGCTTCTTCGGTGACGTCGTGCAGCAGCTTGAAGTAGGTGGTGACCGCTGCCCAGTCAGCATCCTCCACGGTGGCAGCGTCACGGATCTTTTCAGGGAAGAACGCCTGCGTGGGCTGGTCCAGCATCAAAAAACGCGGTACGGGCCTGCGTTCGCGTAGGAAGTAGGTGTGCAGGGCCAGGTGGGCGATTAGGTGGTAGCCGATCCAGTTCTTCGCGCTGCCGATGCGTGTCAGAGGCAGGCGGCCCTCGGGGCGGCGGACAATGACGTTGAGCTGGGAGAGGCTGATGCGGACCTCTTCGGCCGTGACGGCTTGGCCAAGACTCAGTCGTTGCGCCCAAGGCGTCATGAGCGCTGCAACGTCGGTGAGACGACGTTCCGTCTCGGCGGTGACGTCGTCCTCGTCGACCATGTCCTGCAGCGCCTCGACACGTTCCTGGGCGAGGGTCAGGTCGTTGCGGAGTCGGCGTAGGTCATCGTCCGCGAGTTCGCCGGAGGCGGCGCGTTCCTGCGCGATGCGACCTTGAACGTAGGCGACACGGATTTGCTGGTCCTGGAGATTCCTCATCTGCTCGTCACTGGCGTTGATCTCCTTCAGCTGGGCGCCATTGAGACGCAGACGCTCGGCGACAGCGTCGCGTTGGTTCTCCAGGCTGCGGCGGTGCTCTTCGCGTACCGGCTGGAGGGTTTCGGCGTGGGAGAGCTCGTCGGCCAGATGCCGCGCCAGGGCAGCGATGTCTGCGGCCGAGGGATCCGGGGCGTCGAGCGGGCGAGTGCATAGGGGGCAGACGCCGGCGGGTTGGTCCTCCCCTTCGGGGCCGAGCAGGTTGAGGGTCTTGAGCCGGTCGAGCTGGAGGTGGAGTTCCCCGGTAAAGGCGTGGCCTTGCTGGTGCCAGCGGTCCACCATGGCCAGGGCGTCGTTGAGTTGTTGCCAGCGCTCACGTAGTTGCCGGCGCTCCTGGGTGAGTACCTGGCGGCGGTCTTGCAGGTCGGTTGGTTCGTTTACGGTGATGGGTGTGACGGTCAGTGCTTGGTCCAGCAGCGACCGGATCTGCTGTGGGTCCAGGGCTGGCGGGAGATCTTGCAGGAGCCCCTCGCGTTCCGCCAGACGCAGCAGGGCTGCCTGACGGGTGTCTATGCCATCCCTACGGCGGACTGCGTCATCGAACTTGCGTTGGGCTGCGCGCTGTTCGCGCAGCGCCTCGCCGAGTTGGTGTCGGCGCAGGGCCTGTTCGGGACCGGCGGCGCCGAGGAAGTACGGCAGGGTGTCCTTGATCGCCTGTGCGATGCCGCTCTCACTCTGGCGGTGGAAGAGTGCGCTCTGGTTGGCGATCTCGTTCTGCTTCTGGAAGCACAACAGGGCTGCTTGGGCAATGGAGACGTCGAAGGGGTAGCGGGCCGCACCCGTGGGCGGCTGGAAGCGGAAGTCCTCGATGCCCAGGCGGGCGCTGAGCTGACTGCGTAGCGCGGTGACGTCGGCGTCTGGCCGCAGCTCGTCGCTGCGGGGCAGATCAAGGCTCTCGTCGCCGATACGGATCATGGCCTTGGTAGTGGAGTCGCCGACGGGGCGTGGGCGGGCCAGGACCATCCGGGTGGTGCCGAAGGTAACCAGAATGGCGTACCAGCCGATGGTCTGGTCGATGGGCTCGTCGGGAAAATTGGGCTTCTTGCGGCCCAGGCAGTACTCGACGATGTCGAGTACTTCGGACTTTCCGGTCTCCGATTCGCCCGTGAGGATGTTCAGCGCCCCGGGGCGGAAACGGATGACCCGGGGAACGGGCCGACCGTCTCGGTGATAAAGGGCCAGGGCGAGTAGCTGCATGGCGGGTCTGTAGCTCCTTTGCGAGGCGAGGAGGAGGAAGGGTTAGGGACGGACACCGAGGAGGGTGAACGCGGTTACGGGATCGGTCGCGGCCAGCCACCGTCCGACCAGGGCCGCGCGCCGTGCGCAGTCGGCGACTTCACTGCCGTTGTCAGCAGTGACAGGGCGGGGAGTTCGCGGGCAGCGCAGGCCCTGACCCGCTATCTCCACGGCCCCGTGGCGCAGGCCGGTACGCAGGCTGGCGCGGGTGTAGTCGGTCAGCGCTGCTGCGCGGTCGGCGAAGGCGGCCTGGTGGCGGGGGTGTTCGGTCAGCCAGGCGGCCATGGTGCGGCTGGCCTTGACCGGCAGATCCGCGCGGGTGTCCGCGGGCAGGACGAGCGGCAGGACGAGGAAGGCGCTGGGCCAGGGCAGGGGGTTGCGGGCGCCGGTCTTGGTGGCCGTGTTGACGCTGCAGGCCAGCAGATAAGCGCCGAAGGCCGGATTAAGAAGGGCTTGGGCCTCCGGGAGACGCCTGGTGGAAGCCACGGTCATTTCTCCTGCTCATCGGCGCGATCTTGACACAGGGACGAGAAGTCGGGGTGCCAGCCCGGGCCTTCGTCAGGATCCGCGCGGTCGGCGAGGCTGTGCATGGTGCCCCGCCCCACCCAGCCGACGGTGTTGCTGCCCAGGCGCGCCGGCTCGTCGGCCACCTTCTCCATCGTCTTGCGTAGCACGTTCTTTCCGACGGTGCGCTTGTCAGCCTCATCGCTGTCGTCATCAAGCTCGTCGGTGAGGTCGACGAAGATGTGGTCCCACTCGTCCCACAGCCGCTGCTCGTAGTCCTCCAGCCCTTCTTCGGTGATCTTGAAGGTGCGCAGCCACTCGGAGCGCTGGGCGCGCGCATGATGGTAGTCACGCAGGTAAGTGGCGATGGCACGGTCCTTCAGGCCGATCCATCGCATCTGGGCAACAACCAAGTCGTCGTTGTACGCGGCGACCTCCGCGGCAGTCAGACGGCGCAGCTCCTCCGTGATGGGCAGGTTCTCCCCGGCGAACTGGTCGCTCACTTCATCGAGGCGGCACAGCAGTTCCTGAGCAGACACCGCCGCCCGCCGCCGCGCAGGATCTTTGCGCTCTAGCAGCTGTACGGCCACGCGATACCACCACCCCTTAATCTGGTCGAGGACCGCGTCCTGCTGATTGGCTCGGATCCCCATCGCTTTGGCAAGACTAGGGTCGAGGTCTGACATCACCGGAGAGCCGTCGCTGATCACGAGGGCATCGACGAACTGGTAGCGCTGCGGTGCGGACAAGTCCAGGAACATCTTGCGTTCGCCGGCCGTGGTCTGCGGGCCGTCTGCGGCAGCCACCTCTTCCATGCGGGCCAGCGCGGCGGACACGTCCCGCTGGTCTCCGCGACGCAACAGGTAGTAGAAGGTGCCCGCCGTAGCCACCTGCGTGGTCACCAGTCGCAGCAGCGGCATCGACTCGGCTCCGGGATTGCCGAGCTTGCTGAGGGCATCGATCCACGAAGCGACCGAGCGCCAGAAGTCCTTGCCTGTCTCGCTGAGCTGCCCGGCCTCACCACGGTGCTTGGACTGCAACAATTCCGCGGGTGTTCCGCTCCCGTGGAGGAACTCGATGTCGTCGAGCACCTCCATGCGCACCTCGGCCGCAGGGTCGTCCCAGCTGCGTTCGGCCAGTTCCAACAGGGCCAACTCGCACTGGTAGAGGTACCCGATCATCTGGCCGGCCGCCGAATGCGATCCTGCTTGCGCCACGTTCCCCACTAGTGATCGAGTGCAAGGGCCATGTACGGCGCCCGCCCGCTGGCGCGACCAAGTCCACGCGCCTCAGGGCCCTCGCGCTGGTTTGCCCTGAATGGCGTACTGATGGTGGGTGCCGTTGCTGCGCCTACCGATTATCACCTTTGCCGCGTTGCTGGCAATGGGCGGTTCATCGCCCCATAGGCCCAGGCACGGCAGGGCGGTTGCAAGTTCCAGAATCGCGTAGATCGTCCGCGACCAGCGGGACCTGCCGTGGCAGCAGCACAGGCACGAGACCGGTGATCATCAGGGTGTCTTCGTCAGCTGATCACATCGAGGTTCCGTGGCTGCCGCTCCATCCTCCCCGGTCCCTGCCGATTTGGTGAAACTGGGTCCCCTCCACCAACACGACACCGGCCGCCTGCGTGCCCATCTCCAGCGCGTACCCGCCCCGCGTTCACGTTGCGTACGGTGGTATCCCTTGGCCGGCTTGCTGCTGAGCTGTGCCTGCGCAGTCGTATTTGGTGCTCGGACCATCACCGAGATCACCGGGGGCTTCCCCTGAGTGGTGGACACGCTGATACTGGATCTGCTTGATCCGGAGGAAGCGAGAAGACCGCCGATGGCGATGAAGGACTACTCGGACGAGTTCAAGGCCGGTGCCGTGGCCCTGTACGAGTCCACCCCCGGGGCGACGTACAAGAGCATCGCCGCCGACCTGGGCATCAACCGGGCCACCCTGCGCGAGTGGGGGCTGCGGGACCGGGAACGCCGGGGTGCCGGCCCGGCCGCCGCACGGGCCGGGCAGACAGCCGCCCGAGCCACGCAGGCGGCGCCGTCCGCGGACCCGGACGAGCGGATCCGGCAGCTCGAGGCGAATGAGCGCAAGCTGGCGACCGAGCGGGACATACTCCGCAAGGCGGCCAAGTATTTCGCCGGGGAGACGAACTGGTGAGGAGCCGCTTTCAGTTCGTCGACGACCACCGGGACGCCTTCGAGGCGAAGCGGCTCTGCCAGGTCCTGGAGGTCAACAGGTCCAGCTACTACAAGTGGCGGGCCGGCCAGGAGGCCCGGGCCGCCCGGCAACGGGCAGACCAGCGCCTGACGGCCAGGATGCGTGAGGTTCACGGCGAGACCCGCGGCGCCTACGGCTCTCCGCGGGTGACCGCCGAGCTCCGCGACCAGGGCCTGCACGTCAACGAGAAACGCATCGCCCGCGTCATGCGGACCTTTGCCATCACCGGCGTCCGCCTGCGCAGACGCGTCCGCACCACCGTCCCCGACCCGGCGGCCTCCCAGGTCTCGGACCTCTTCCAGCGGGACTTCACCGCCGCCGGGCCGGGCCGCAAATACATGGGCGACATCACCTATCTGCCCCTTGCGGATGGCGGGTTCCTCTACCTCGCCACAGTCCTGGACTGCTTCAGCCGCAAGATCGTCGGCTGGCCCATCGCCGACCACATGCGCACCGACCTGGTCGCCGACGCGCTGCTGATGGCCGCCCGCACCCGCGGCAGCCTGGAAGGCTCCACCTTCCACTCCGACCACGGAGCCCAATACGGCTCCAGAGCTTTCGCCCGCCTCTGCGACCAGCTCCAGGTCACCCGCTCCATGGGCGCGGCCGGCTCCAGCGCGGACAACGCCGCCTGCGAGAGCTTCCACGCGTCACTCAAACGCGAGACCCTCCAGGGAGCCCACGACTACGGCAACGCCGCCACCTGCAGGAACACGGTCTTCGCCTGGCTGACCCGCTACAACACCCGCCGCCGGCACTCCGCCTGCGGCCACCTCAGCCCCAACGAATACGAACGACGACACCACACCGCTAAGCTCACGCTCGCCGCGTGATCAACTAAGCGTGTCCACCATCACGGGGGAAGGCCCCCGAGTGAGGACAGCGCGCCACCACCACGGTGCTGGAACTGCTCGGCATCCGCCGCCACCTGCCTGGACGTCGCTGCGCCTCGTCCGACGCCGCGCTCACCCGACTCCTGGCCGCCCTCGACGGCGATGCCCTGGACGCTGCGATCGGCGCCTACCTGACTAGACGCGATCAAACCGCCATCGGTGCCGCCGACTCGGCACCGTGGCCGGCGAACGGGGCGGCCGGCAAGGCGCTGTCCGGGTCCGTGCACCGACAGCAGCGCCACCAGCACCTGCTGACCGCCGTCATCCAAGGCCCCACCGCTGCCATGGGGCAGCGGAAGGTGAGAGCCAAAGCCAACGAGACAGCTGCCTTCTACCCGCTGCTGGAACCACTCGACCTGGCTGGTGCTGTGGTCACCTTCGGCGCCCTGTGCAGTGTCAAATGCCGGGTGCGCTGGCTGGTGCAGGAGAAGTAAGCCCACTGCATCGCGGCCAACAAAGGAAAGCGGCGATCGCGTCGGCCCAGATGAAGACCCTGCCGTGGGAGCAGATGCCGGTGGTATGCATCGTCTCCGGGATCGGGCACGGGTGGCAGGGGCCCGCTCGGTCATGACCATGGCCATCGCGGCGAGCATGGACGGGATCGCCTTCCCAGAAGCGCGGCTGGCCTTGCTCCTCCACCGGCGCCGCCAGGAGGACTGCAGACCCGAGAGATGGTCTACACCGCCATCAGCCTCGGTGCCTGCCAGGCCAGACCCCGCTGACCTGGGCGGAGGAAGAGGTCATCGCGACCCTGGCCGCGCACGGCTTCGCCAGCTGGCAGGACGGATACAGACCAAGGTGGGATCCCGTGCGCTTCGCCAAGAAAGATGCCCCTACCAGCCAGGCGCCGGTGGAGCCCTACTTCCATGAAGACCGAGAGCTGGCCTCTATGCCCTCGTTGACGGACGCCTCGCCCCTCAGGCGACCTGTGAGGGGATCCGGCTCATCGGTCGTGTGCCTTCGCAACTCGCGTAGGAGATGGAAGCCCACGCGGCCAAGTACGACACCGGTCCGAGGTTCAGTACCACTGGCGACCCCTTCTGCGACGGCTTCCAACTCGAAAGCGGTACCCAGCGCACAGGCGACAACGTCGTGTCCTGGGCCTTTTTCTTTGTCGTAGGAGACGGCCACTCTGTCACGCGTGACGCCGCACCCGAAGTGGCCAGGTACCGCTGGTAGACGGCACCAGGCTCACCTCGCCACGCCAGACGCCTTCACGGAGGGCGGGGGACGGACATCGTGGAACCGTCGCTGGGATCAGACAGTCCCTGCGGCATCGCGAGTCCAACCTCGGTAACTTGCTGGGCATTTGATGCACATAAGTTAAGTGAGTGTGCTATGTTGGTGCTAGTTTAGTAAGCGACTGGCTCTCTGGGGGGATCATGGCTGGTGGGGTCACGCCGTCGCGGTGGGCCGTCGAGCAATTCGGTAAGCATGTCGCAGAGGTGATGCGGCATGTGGTCACGGGGTTGGTGCGGGGCCAAAAGGCGGCCCGTCTGGTGCAGGTGGCGGCCGAAGGCGCAGGAGCCGAGGACAAGCGGGCCTACGGCAGCATGTGGGCCACGCGCTACCACCACGTTGTCTCACAGTTCGACTTGGCTTCGCTACCCGGCTACGAGCTCCACAGGCCCAAGGGGGCGTCGTACAGCCTGGCGGTGGTCAACGGACGGGTACTGATTCCCTTCCGGCACGCCACGACACTGAAGGAGCCGATCTCTCGTGCGAAGTTGAGCACGAAGATTCCTCATCAGGTGTCTCGTGAGAATGGTGTGGACCCCGCTCCGACTTTGTTCGACGCTTCCGAAGCGGACACGAGCCCGACGGTGGCCGAAGCCGCTGCGGCGGCCAGGGCGGAGAAGCTGACGGTGGTCTACGTCGCGTATGTGGCCAACGCCGACAGCGACGACGTTCTGGCTGCTTGGTGGGGTACACCCCACTCGTTGGAGGATGACGGCACCATGCTGTGGGAGCCCGAGCGGCTCGACATGAGCATCGCCACAGCACAGGAATCAGGTAGCTCTCGCCGTAATCTGAACGATGCGGGGGCCGCCATCTCCACGCAGGGCTGGGCGGGGGGTGAGGTGCCTTCGTTGGATGTCGCGCCGCGCATCGAGCCCATCAAGCGCCCGTCCGCCGAACAGGAACCGACAACTTCCCAAACCGAAAACGGCAATGAGTAACGAAACCCAGCCATCGCTGTTCACTGCGCCCGGCAGCCGTAGCGTCCGCAGAGGCCGCGCCGGGCTTGAACAGCCCACCCCGACCGCAGTGCACGAAGTATTCGATCCCGCTCGGCTGGCCCAGGCGCGCAGCCTTCTGGGGATGACGAAGAGGCGTCTGGCCGACGAGCTGGGAGTGACCCCGGCCGCGGTGAGTCAGTACGAAATGGGCACCAACCGGCCCCGCCCTGACCTCCTGCCGCGATTGGCGGAGATTCTGCAGGTGCCGTTGGCTTACTTCTTGTCGGGGCGCCCTCACGCCCGACTGGATCCCTCGGCCGCGCATTTCCGCAGTCTGCGCAGTACGCGGTCGTACCAGCGTGCAAAAGCCATTGCGTTCACCGAACAGGTATGGGAGCTGACCTACGCACTGGAGAAGCGTGTCCGGCTCCCGGTGGTCGACCTGCCCGGCTTCGCCGGTGGGGAGGTCCTCTCGGGCACCGAACTGCCCAGCGACCCAACTGCCGCCGCTCGGGCCCTACGCATCGCGTGGAACCTGGGCGCCGGGCCGATCACCCACCTGATCCGACGGTTGGAAGCACGCGGCATCGTGGTGATCACACCGCAACGCGACGAGGACCTGCGATCCGTCGATGCCTTCTCCACATCGCGCCTTCCCCGGCCGTTGATCGTGTTGACTCCTAACAGGACCGACGACGTCTACCGGCACCGTTTCAGCGCAGCCCACGAGCTGGGGCATCTGGTTCTGCACGGTGACGCCAGCCCCGGTGACATTGCCCAGGAACGTGAAGCCGACACCTTCGCAGCAGAGTTCCTCACCCCCCGTGAGTCGATCCTGTCCGAGCTGCCCGCACGAGCCGACCTGCACAAGCTGTCGCAGTTGCGTGATATCTGGGGGGTATCGGTGCACTCCCTGCTGTATCGCTGCCGAGAACTCGGTCTCCTGTCGGACTCCTCGGCGAGCCGTGCCTATCAGCGCCTGCACAGTTTGCAGGGACAACCCGGTTTCGCTCCGGACCCACTGGCTGGCTACCCCGGCGAGCAGCCCGCACTGCTATCCCAGGCGTTCGCTCTTGCCTGCGACCACGGCCTGACAATCACGGAGCTGGCAGGCGAACTGGCCTGGAGCGTGCCCCAGGTCCGTCGGATGCTCGGCGCCGAGGAAGACCGGCCGGCCCTCCGGTTGGTCGGGAGCACACCCTGAGCGTCGCTTCACTGGTGCTGGCTATGTCGAGCGACAGGAACGCCGAGCCGTCACAGATAACCGGCCTTCTCACTCAACGTGAGGGGGTGTAATCAGTGGCAGCGAGGCGCTTGCGACTCATAGGCCCAGCTCAGGCGGACGGGGTCGCCGAACCGAGCACGAGGCGCTCGCGCAACGAGACAAGGTGCCCCAGCCCGCCCGTCCGGTACAGCGGAGCGGCCTCGATGCGGGCCTCGGCGGCGGCCTCGCCCCTGAATGGGGGAGCGGAGGGCCTGGGGCCGCGGCCCAGCGGTGGGCGTGCGGCGTCCATAAAGGTCCTTGCGTCGGACGAGGCTCTGTAGGCCCAGCGTCTCAGCGCTTTGCATGGTGCGTGGAGAAGACAGCGCTTCGGGACTCACCAGCAGGACGTCCACCTCCCCCGCGGTGATCTCGTCCTGGACGGCGCCCCACTCCTCGGTGTTGGAGGAGTTGATGGTCCGGGCGCGGATCCCCGCCCGCGCCGCCGCCTCGACCTGGTTGCGCATCAGCGCGAGCAGTGGAGAGACGATCACGGTGGGACCGCTGCCCGCGGCCCGCAGCAGCGCGGTGGCCACGAAGTAGACCGCGGACTTGCCCCATCCCGTGCGCTGGACGACCAGGGCTCTGCGCCGGTCGGCCACCAGCGCCTCGATCGCCCGCCACTGGTCCTCGCGCAGGCGCGCCGCCCCGGAGGGGTCCCCGACGAGGCGGGCGAGGACCGTGTCGGCCATGGTCCTGAGGTCCGCGTTGCTCGTGTGCTCCATGTCCTCCATACAACAGGACGGGACTGACAACCGGTGCCGCGGGCGGGAAAGGGATGACCACGCGCGACGGGCGCGCCCGCAGGAAACACCTGACGACGTGACCCCGGCCGGACTTGTCCACAGCCGAGTTATCCACAGGGCGAAGCGGAAGTTCGCGATCCGCGAGATCGTCGGGCCATGACGAACCACAGCGAAGCGACCGGACCCGCCGAGAACGGCGACATCGCACGACCCGCCCGGCCGGAACAGGCCCCGCACACCTCGTACGGCAACCCGGGCGGCGAGCCCCAGGTCACCCTGCGCACCCCGGCCGAACTCGCGGACGCCCTGCCCTACCTGCTCGGGTACCGGCCCGAGGACAGCATCGTCCTGGTCGCCCTGCGTGACAGGGACGGACGCGGCCGCTTCGGCGGACGCGCCCGTCTCGGCATTCCGGCGAACCGGGACGACTGGGCGAGCGCGGCGGGGCAACTGGTCCACGGCCTGGTGACCGGCAGTGAGCGGCGTGGCGCGCGGCCCGAGCAGATGGTCGCCTACCTCTGCCGGGAACCGTCTCCGGGTGAAACCGGCCGGCAGGTGATGGAACGACTGCGCCCCCTGGCCCAGAAACTGCGGATCGAGTGCGGCTCCCTCGACGTGCCGGTGGTCGAGGCACTGTGCATCTCGGACGGCCGCTTCTGGTCCTACTGCTGCGACGACGAGACCTGCTGCCCCTCCGAGGGCCTTCCCATGGGCCTGCCCGGTACGTCGGTGCTGGCCGCCGCGGCCACCTACGCCGGCATCCAGGTGCGCGGCTCGTTGCGCGAGCTGCGGGCCAGGCTGCTCCCGTGGGAGGACTCCGCCGCACTCGCACAGGAGGCCGCCCTGGACGCCGCCGGCCTGTCGCTGGTCTCCAGAATCCTCGACGACGCCAGGCGCGCCGACGTGGCCGAGGAGACGCTCGCCCTGGCGGAACGGGTCATGGGGCGTCTGGCCGGGGCCGCACCGGTGTCCGGTACACAGGCGCAGGACCGGCGGGACGACCGGCTGATCGGGACCGACGAGGCCGCGGCGCTGATCCTCGGCCTGCAGGACCGTACGACCCGCGATCGCGCGGCCGCCTGGATGGAGGGGGAGGAGGCGGGCCCCGCACTGCGCCTGTGGCGGGCTCTGGCCCGCCGATGCGTCGGCCCGTACGGCGAACACGCCGCCGCGCCCCTCACTCTCGCCGGATGGGTCGCCTGGTCCACCGGCGACGAACTGGAAGCCCGTGAAGCGCTGGCGATGGCACTCGGCGCCGACCCGGACTACCTCTTCGCCCGCCTCCTGCACCAGGCGTGCAACGAGGGGCTGGACCCCGAGTCGGTCCGTCGCTGTCTGCGTACGGAGCGGACGGGCGCCGGGCGGACGGCAGCCGCCGGTCCGGGCGTCGCCGAGCCGGCCGATGGGCAGACGCACCCGCGCCATGGGACGGACGAGGCCCCGGCCGCAGCGGGGGCACATGCCACCCGCCGGTGCGGGACAGCACCTGTGGCCCCGGCCGACGGCCCTCGCCGTCGGGTGCGGACGCGGCGCGGCGGGCCGTCGGCGAAGGTGGTGCGTCCGCGCGCCGCCGCCGGTGGTACCCGCCCCGGCCGGACGCGGGCGAGCCGTGCTCTCTCACGGGCCGTGCGCGAGGGGGAGGCGGACGGGCAGAGCGTGACCCCGGGAGGTGAGCGCCCGGGGGAGTCCTGACGCGGAGAGCTTCGGCGAGCGGAGCCACAGGGGCGCCGGGCGTCACCGGACACACCGGTGCCGACGGCACGGGGCGACGGGCAGAAGGCGCCTCCCCTGTCCCGGCGGACTGCTCCGGCACCGCCGCCGGGGCCACTGCGGATCACCGGCAGCCCTTCTCCGTCGAGGACGGCCGGCTCGGCCCCGCCTGGCCGAAGCAGCGGCCGACGGGTTGTGACCGGGCATGACGCGGCCCGGCATGGCCGACGCGGTGGCCCTCCCCGGGTGCCCGAGGGTGCCGTACCGAAGCGGAACAGCGACCGGGCGGTCGCAGAGGGGAGTGTTTATCGTCAGGCAGACGACTATGATCGCCGCATGCCCTACGACCCGTCAGCCTTTCCGCCCTTCGCCGTGACCGTGGACCTGGTCGTGCTGACCGTGCGCCGCCACTCCCTGTGCGCGCTGGCGGTGCGCCGGGGAGAGCCGCCGTTCCAGGGGCGCTGGGCCCTGCCCGGTGGTTTCGTGAGGGCCGACGAGGACCTGGCGCAGGCGGCGGCGCGGGAACTGGCCGAGGAGACGGGGCTGCGCGTCCACGACCCTGCCGCGCCTGTCCAGGACGACGGTGCCCACCTGGAACAGCTTGCGACGTACGGTGACCCGAAGCGCGACCCGAGGATGCGCGTGGTCAGCGTCGCGCACCTCGCGCTCGCCCCTGATCTGCCCGCCCCCCGGGCGGGCGGCGACGCCAGCAACGCGCGCTGGGCGCCGGTCGAGGAACTGCTGGAGCAGGGCGGCCGCGGCCGTGACGGCGAGCCGGTGGCTCCGCTCGCCTTCGACCATGCCCAGATCCTCGCGGACGGGGTGGAGCGAGCCCGCTCCAAGATCGAGTACTCGTCGTTGGCCACCGCGTTCTGCCCGCCCGAGTTCACCGTCGGCGAGTTGCGCCGTGTCTACGAGGCGGTGTGGAGCGTGGCCCTCGACCCGCGCAACTTCCACCGCAAGGTGACGGGCACCCCGGGATTCCTCGTTCCCACCGGCGGTACGACGACCCGTCAGGGCGGTCGTCCGGCCCAGCTCTTCCGGGCCGGTGGCGCGACGCTTCTCAACCCCCCGATGCTGCGTCCCGAGGTGTGACGCCGGCACCCCGGCCGAGCGGCAACGGTGGACGGCGCAACCGATCTCCACATGTCCGAAAAGTTGCATGATGCCCGATAAGTGATGCAATGCACGCTATCTTGCTGCGGGTGATCCAGGCCTTCGGATTGACCAGCAACCCCCGCAAGGAGCATCCGCCCGCTGTCGACGACGTCTCCTTCGAGGCGCACGCGGGTCGCGTCACCGCGTTGCTCGGAGCACCGGGCGCGGGCAAGACGACAACGCTCAGACTCATGCTCGAGCTGCAACACGGCCGAGGCATCACCCACTTCAGAGGCCGCCCCCTGCACCGCATCGCCCACCCCTCGCGTGAAGTCGGGGTGCTGCTGGGAGATGTGCCGGGACATCCGTCCCGCACCGTCCGCGGTCACGTGCGGATGCTGTGCGCGGCCGTCGGGGTACCCGTCCGCCGGGGCGACGAAGTCCTGGAGGCGGTGGGCCTCGAGAGTCTGCGCGACGAACGCCTCGGCGTACTGGCCCGCGGTATGGACCGGCGCCTCGGTCTGGCCTGCGCCCTGCTTGCCGATCCGCACACCCTGGTGCTCGACGATCCGGCCGGAGCGCTCTGTGCGCGCGAGGCCCGCTGGCTGCACGGGATGCTGCGAGCCCACGCGGACCAGGGCGGGGCCGTACTGATCAGCACGGCCGACCCCAAGGAGGCGGCTCGCGTCGCCGACCGTGTCGTCACCCTGGACCGGGGCAGAGTCGTCGCCGACCAGGAGGCGGCGGACTTCTCCCGTACCCGCCTGCGTCCCCGTGTCGCCGTGCGCAGCCCGCACGCGGCCCGTCTCGCCGCTCTCCTCACCAAGGAGGCGCGAGCGGCCCGCCGTTCCGTCGAGGTCGTGCAGGAGAGCGGCAACCGCCTCGCGGTGTACGGCAGTACGTGCGCGGACGTCGGCGAGATCGTCTTCCGCAACGGCATTCTCGTACACCAACTCGCCGACGAGGAAGGCGATATGGGGCCGGGTGCGGTGCTCCGCGAGGACGGCGCCGGAGCGCTCCGTCCGGCGCGGGCCACCGGGACCGGCCGGACACCGGCGGCCCGCCGGCCGGACGGCACCGACCCCACTGCCACCCGTCCCACAGTCACCCGTCCCACGGCCACCGGCCTCGGGCCCGTTGACGAGGGCCTGCCCCAAGGCGAGGGCGCGCACCCTCCGGCCACCGGACCGAAGCACGGTCCCGCCGGCCCCGACGGCCTCCCCGGCAACCGGTCCGCGTCCCCCGATACCCAGGAAGCCGACCGCACCCCCGAGACCCGAACCGGCTGTGCGTCCGCCGGTGACGACCCGGTGCTCCGGGGAGCGCATACCGAGGCTGGTCCCGTGCCCGGGCAGACGCGGTGCGGTGATGACCCGGAGCGCGAGGAGACCCGCGCCGGAAGCGCATCCGTGCCCGAGAAGCCCTCGGCCGGCGAGGCACCCGTCCCCGCGACACGAGCCGAGACGGCCCCCGTGCCGACGATGCCGACGGAGTCGGACACCATGCCCGCACCGCCGGTCGAAATGCCCCTCGCGCCCGAGGCGCCGGCCGCAGCGGACCCGGAGTCCGGGGCCCACCGCCCCGCGCCCGTGCAGAAGCCCGGCGTCACCCGCCGGACACCGCGCCCGCGCTCGGCGTTCGGATCCGGGCGACCGGGAAGCGGCCGGACACTGCCCTCCCTCCCACCCCCTATTTCCGTGCGCTCGGCACCGAGCCCGCTCCGCCCGCTCCGGTACGAACTGCGCCGGGTCACCGGCGTCGGCACCGCCTACCTGACCGGGATGGCCGTCCTGGCCGTCTCCGCGGTCACCGCCGTGATCCTGGCGCGCGTCGGTCACACCCCGCAGCCCCGTCTGCTGGCCGCATGGCCACGCGAGCTGCCACTGCCACCGGCGGCGCTGGGCGCGGGCCTGCTCGGCGCGCTGGCCTTCGGCGACGAGTTCCGCCACCCCGCCCTGGCGGCGGACCGCGGCACCGTGCCCCGGAGACTGGGGCTCCTGACAGCCAAGCTCCTCGTCTCCGCCGCCACCGCGCTGGTTCTCGCCGTCCTCACCGTGGGCTGTGACGCGGAAGTGCTCCACCTGTTCTACGGACAGGAGGTCGCCCGGGTCCCCGCGGACTGGCCGGCGCTCGGTGCCGGCTGGCTCGGGCTGTGCGTCGGATGCGCATGGTCCGGCGTGCTCGCCGCGGGGATCTTCCGGTCCACGACGGCCGGGCTCGCCGCGGTGGTCGCGGTGCCGGTCCTCGTCGTACCGCTCGTACAGAAGGTCTGGGAGGGTCCGTCCGTGCGGACCGCCGCCGGACTCTCCCTGCGACTGCGCGAGGTGCTTCTGTCGCAGTGGCCCTTCGGCGGGCAGCGTCACATCGCCGAGGTGCTGCGCGTGCTCGCCCAACCTGTGGGCGGCGCAATGACGTTGTCGCTCACGGCGCTGCTCTGCGCCTACCTGCTCACGACCCTGCGCAGCAGGCCCCGATGACAGTCGTCCGCACCCTGCAGGTCGGATCGTGCGCGCAACTCCCCGGGGAAAGCCCATTTCTTTCCGATAAGGCGTCAATTGCGACGAGGTGAGCGATCACCCTTTCGTGTGCTTTTCACCAAAGCCCTCAAGGGAGTTGGGAACGGGGCCGACAAAGGATGCGTGAGTACCCTTGCGCACACCATGATGACCACCGCCCGCTCCGCCGACTCAGGCCTCGCGAACCCGGGCGAACTCGACCGCTACCCCTACGCCGAGGCGCCCGCCGTCGACCGCGTCGGGACGCCCGCCTGGGAAGGGATGGAACCGGAGCTGGGGCGCGTGGGCCGGCGCACCACGGGCAACCGTGGGCGCGGACTGCACGGGCAACTCGTCCAGCAGCTCGGCCAGATGATCGTTTCGGGTGATCTGGGCGCCGATCGCCCCCTGGTGCCCGAGGAGATCGGCCAGCGTTTCGAGGTTTCCCGCACCGTCGTCCGTGAATCGCTCCGTGTCCTGGAGGCGAAGGGCCTGGTCAGCGCCCGCCCGAACGTCGGCACGCGCGTGCGTCCCGTCAGTGACTGGAATCTGCTCGACCCCGACATCATCGAATGGAGGGCCTTCGGACCGCAGCGTGACGATCAGCGCCGCGAGCTGAGCGAACTGCGCTGGACCATCGAGCCGCTCGCGGCCCGCCTCGCCGCCGGGCACGGACGTGAGGACATCCAGCAGCGGCTGGGCGATCTGGTGGGGATCATGGGACACGCCATGGGGCAGGGGGACGCGCTCACCTTCTCGCGCGCCGATTCCGAGTTCCACTCGCTGCTCATCCAGATCGCGGGCAACCGCATGCTGGACCACCTCTCCGGGATCGTGTCCGCCGCCCTCCACGTGTCCGGTGGCCCGGTCACGGGCTGTGACCGGCCGAACGACACCTCGCTGGCGCAGCACGGGCGGATCGTCGATGCCCTGGCCGCCGGTGACGGCGCGGCCGCCGAGGCGGCCATGCGCCAGCTCCTGACCGTTCACCCCGAGGTGGAACGTGTGGTGCCCGCTCCGCGCGAGCACTGACCGCACTCCACCGGCGCGGCGCGCGCCGACCGTGCCGCGCCCCTCCTGTGGCCGTGACCGCCGCCGGCCGGTCGCCCACAGTCGCGGACCCCGTGGGACCATCCCTCCCGTCCCGCGGGGTCCAGCGGTGTTCCTACGGTGTGATGAGCGGCAAAGGCTCCATAAGCTCTCCGGACGCGGTGGGAACGGCACCACTGGTGATCGCATATGTCTCCATATGGCTTGTTTTGACCGGTTACGGGGTGTGACTCGGGCCACGCGGATTGGGCGTAACGCTCGCGGGAACAACGCGATGACCTAAGAGGTGACAGCCGCGGAAGGAATACGGACGCCGTTCACGGCGCTGTGCATCTCCCCGGCCCCCGCCCGCGCCGTCGGCCCATCCCCAAGCCGGCGGTCGGCTCCTGTTCCACCCGGACAGGGCCGGAAGCCGTTTTCCAACGTTCCGAGAGGTTGTTCGTGTCGGCCAGCACATCCCGTACGCTCCCGCCGGAGATCGCCGAGTCCGTCTCTGTCATGGCGCTCATCGAGCGGGGAAAGGCTGAGGGGCAGATCGCCGGCGATGACGTGCGTCGGGCCTTCGAAGCTGACCAGATTCCGGCCACTCAGTGGAAGAACGTACTGCGCAGCCTCAATCAGATCCTCGAGGAAGAGGGTGTGACGCTGATGGTCAGTGCCGCAGAGCCCAAGCGCACCCGAAAGAGCGTCGCAGCGAAGAGCCCCGCCAAGCGCACCGCCACCAAGACGGTCGCAGCGAAGACGGTGACCAGCAGGAAGGCCACCGCCCCCGCCGCCCCGACGGCGCCCGCGACCGACTCCGCGGCCGAGGAAGAGACGCCGGCCAGGAAGGCGGCGGCCAAGAAGGCGACCGCCAAGAAGACGGCCGCGAAGAAGACGACCGCCAAGAAGACGGCGGCCAAGAAGACGACCGCCAAGAAGGACGACGGCGAGCTTCTCGAGGACGAGGTGGTCGAGGAGCCGAAGGGCGCGGCCGAGGAGCCCGAGGGCACCGAGAACGCGGGCTTCGTGCTGTCCGACGAGGACGAGGACGACGCCCCCGCGCAGCAGGTCGCCGCGGCCGGCGCCACCGCCGACCCGGTCAAGGACTACCTCAAGCAGATCGGCAAGGTCCCCCTGCTCAACGCCGAGCAGGAGGTCGAGCTCGCCAAGCGCATCGAGGCGGGCCTGTTCGCCGAGGACAAGCTGGCGAACTCCGACAAGCTCGCGCCCAAGCTCAAGCGCGAGCTGGAGATCATCGCCGAGGACGGCCGCCGTGCCAAGAACCACCTGCTGGAGGCCAACCTCCGTCTGGTGGTCTCCCTGGCCAAGCGTTACACCGGCCGCGGCATGCTCTTCCTGGACCTCATCCAGGAGGGCAACCTCGGTCTGATCCGCGCGGTCGAGAAGTTCGACTACACCAAGGGCTACAAGTTCTCCACGTACGCCACCTGGTGGATCCGCCAGGCGATCACCCGCGCGATGGCCGACCAGGCCCGCACCATCCGTATCCCGGTGCACATGGTCGAGGTCATCAACAAGCTCGCGCGCGTCCAGCGTCAGATGCTCCAGGACCTGGGCCGCGAGCCCACCCCGGAGGAGCTGGCCAAGGAACTCGACATGACCCCGGAGAAGGTCATCGAGGTCCAGAAGTACGGCCGTGAGCCGATCTCCCTGCACACCCCGCTGGGCGAGGACGGCGACAGCGAGTTCGGTGACCTCATCGAGGACTCCGAGGCGGTCGTGCCGGCCGACGCCGTCAGCTTCACCCTCCTGCAGGAACAGCTGCACTCCGTCCTGGACACCCTGTCCGAGCGCGAGGCCGGCGTCGTGTCCATGCGATTCGGTCTCACCGACGGTCAGCCCAAGACCCTCGACGAGATCGGCAAGGTCTACGGCGTCACGCGTGAGCGCATCCGTCAGATCGAGTCCAAGACGATGTCCAAGCTGCGCCACCCGTCGCGCTCCCAGGTGCTGCGGGACTACCTGGACTAGTACGGCCGGTACGACCAGTACGGCCGGTGCGACCGCAGGACCACGCGCGACGGCTGTACGGCCGACGAGGCCCGGCTCCCCGAGGGAGCCGGGCCTCCGTGCTGACCAGCGGGTGCGCGGCGCGGCGGGGTGGATGACTCTGGGTGTTCCCTGACCCCCACTCAGTGAGGAGCCCCGTATGCGCCGCCTCTTCGCCCGGGCGCTGGCCCGGCCGCTGGTCCTGGCCGCCGCGGCCACCGCGATACCGCTGGCGTCCGCCGCCCCCGCGACCGCCGACAGCATCGTCGTGGGAGGCTTCCCGGTCGATGTGTCCGAAAGCCCGTGGACCGTCGCCCTGTCCAGCCGTGACCGGTTCGGGGGTACGCGGGCGGGACAGTTCTGCGGGGGCGTCGCCGTCGGCCGGACGACCGTGCTCACCGCAGCCCACTGTCTGGACGAGGAGGTCCTGGGGTCCCCGCCCGAGCAGGTACGTGACCTGAAGGTCGTCGCCGGCCGCACGAACCTGCTCTCCGACGAGGGGGCCGAGATCCCGGTCCGCTCCGTCTGGGTGAACCCGGCGCACGACGACGTCAGCAATGCCGGGGACTTCGCCGTCCTCACCCTCTCCCAGGCCCTCCCCGCCGGCTCGGCCATAGGCATGGCCGCGGACGGCGACCCGGCGTACAAGCCCGGGACCGGGGCGCTCGTCTACGGGTGGGGGGACACCTCGGGGGCCGGGGACTACGCCAACGCCCTGCGGGCGTCGCGCGTGCGCGTCCTGCCCGACACGAAATGTGAGCGGGCGTACCCGGGGGGTGGTGACGGGCGGTATCTCGCCGACAGCATGCTGTGCGCCGGGGAGGAGACCGGCGGGCGGGACGCCTGTCAGGGCGACAGCGGGGGGCCGCTGGTCGCCCAGGGCAGGCTCATCGGGTTGGTGTCCTGGGGCGATGGCTGCGGGCGGGCCGGCAGTCCCGGGGTCTACACGCGTGTCTCCGCCGTTCTGCGGGCCCTGGACTGGGACGGCACGGCCACGAGCCGGCACCAGGGCGCCTGAGCGCGCCGGAGACGCCCGGAGGGGAGCCTACGGGCACCGCGCGCACGAACACGGGCGGCCACCTCCCAACGGAGGTGGCCGCCCGTCCGCCGGCCTGTGCCGGCATCGCTCGTCGTCAGGCGCGCAGTATCAGCGGTCTTCCTCGGGGGGAGACGCCGGAACGGCGGTCAGTCGCTCCGTCTCGTCCTGTATCTCAGCGGCGATCTTCTTGAGTTCCGGCTCGAACTTGCGACCGTGGTGGGCGCAGAAGAGCAGCTCTCCGCCGCTCAGCAGGACGACGCGCAGGTATGCCTGGGCGCCGCAGCGGTCGCAGCGATCAGCGGCCGTCAGCGGGCTCGCGGAAGTCAGAACAGTAGTCACGTCGCCTCTTCTCTAGCTCGACGAGCTGTCGTACCAGGGTCAACATCCAACCAGCCCCAAAACGTTCCCGCTCGTGGCTTTTCCTCGAAAAAAATTCTTCCGAGTGGCCGGGTGTCGCCGGTTGGCGGCGAATGTGCCGTATTGCGTGTCTGTGTGTCGTACGGGTTCGCGCAGTCGGTCAGTGGGTCGGTCCCGCCGGCTGGGTTGCCGGTTTGTTCATGAGGACGTGCCCGGAGCCTAAATGGTTCATGCCTCGAAGGGAACGTGATGTGTGCTTCACCCCATCGAGGGATCGAACAAGCATGCGACGGTGGACTAGGGTGGGAACGCGACGAGGGTGGCGTGACAACGGCTCTACCAGGCCTCGGTACCCTCTGAGCGGTGAACCGAGCCGCGCCCTTACCCAGCGGGGCCCCATCTGAAATTCAGCGAGGAGCGAACCGCGTGACCGCCGAGACGTCCGTGCCGTCCACTGCGCTGCTGGCAGGAGCAGACCGGGACGGATCCAACTACACCGCGCGGCACCTGCTCGTCCTCGAGGGGCTCGAGGCCGTGCGCAAGCGTCCGGGCATGTACATCGGGTCCACCGACAGCCGCGGCCTGATGCACTGCCTGTGGGAGATCATCGACAACTCCGTCGACGAGGCGCTCGGCGGTTACTGCGACCACATCGAGGTGATCCTCCACGACGACGCGTCGGTGGAGGTCCGGGACAACGGCCGGGGCATCCCGGTCGACGTCGAGCCCAAGACCGGCCTGTCCGGCGTCGAGGTCGTCATGACCAAGCTGCATGCCGGAGGCAAGTTCGGCGGCGGCTCGTACGCCGCCTCGGGCGGTCTGCACGGCGTCGGCGCGTCCGTGGTCAACGCGCTGTCCGCCCGGCTCGACATCGAGGTGGACCGCGGCGGACACACCCACGCCATCAGCTTCCGGCGCGGCGTCCCGGGCGCCTTCTCCGGCGCCGGCCCGGACGCCAAGTTCGAGGCCGGGAGCGGACTGCGCAAGACCAGGAAGATCCCCAAGAGCCGCACCGGCACCCGCGTGCGGTACTGGGCCGACCGGCAGATCTTCCTCAAGGACGCGAAGCTCTCCCTGGAGAATCTGCACCAGCGGGCCCGCCAGACCGCGTTCCTCGTGCCCGGCCTGACGATCGTCGTCCGCGACGAGTTCGGCCTCGGCGACGGCGGCAGCAAGGGCGAGGAGTCCTTCCGCTTCGACGGCGGCATCAGCGAGTTCTGCGAGTTCCTGGCCGGCGACAGGCCCATCTGCGACGTCCTCCGCTTCAGCGGGCAGGGCAGCTTCAAGGAGACCGTCCCGGTCCTCGACGAGTACGGGCAGATGACGCCCACCGAGGTCACCCGCGAGCTCGGGGTCGACGTCGCGCTGCGCTGGGGCACCGGGTACGACACCACGGTCAAGTCGTTCGTCAACATCATCGCCACCCCCAAGGGCGGCACCCATGTCGCCGGCTTCGAGCAGGCGGTCGCCAAGACGATGAACGAGGTGCTGCGGGCCAAGAAGCTGCTGCGCGTCGCCGAGGACGACATCGTCAAGGACGACGCCCTGGAGGGGCTGACGGCGGTCGTGACGGTCCGCCTCGCCGAGCCGCAGTTCGAGGGGCAGACCAAGGAGGTCCTCGGCACCTCGGCGGCCCGCCGCATCGTGAACAACGTGATCAGCAAGGAACTCAAGGCGTTCCTGACCTCGTCCAAGCGCGACGCCGCCCAGCAGGCGCGCACCGTCATGGAGAAGGCCGTCGCCGCCGCGAGGACGCGCATCGCCGCCCGTCAGCACAAGGACGCCCAGCGCCGCAAGACCGCCCTGGAGACCTCGTCGCTGCCCGCGAAGCTCGCCGACTGCCGCAGCGACGACGTCGACCGCAGCGAGCTGTTCATCGTCGAGGGCGACTCCGCGCTGGGCACGGCGAAGCTCGCCCGGAACTCCGAGTTCCAGGCCCTGCTGCCGATCCGCGGCAAGATCCTCAACGTCCAGAAGTCCTCCGTGACGGACATGCTGAAGAACGCCGAGTGCGGCGCGATCATCCAGGTGATAGGAGCGGGGTCGGGGCGTACCTTCGACATCGACGCGGCCCGCTACGGCAAGATCATCATGATGACCGACGCCGATGTGGACGGCTCCCACATCCGGACGCTGCTCCTGACGCTGTTCCACCGCTACATGCGTCCCATGGTCGAGGCCGGCCGGGTCTTCGCCGCGGTACCGCCCCTGCACCGCATCGAACTGGTCCAGCCGAAGAAGGGACAGGACAAGTACGTCTACACGTACTCGGACCGCGAGCTGCGCGACAAGCTCATGGAGTTCCAGACCAAGGGCATCCGCTACAAGGACTCCATCCAGCGGTACAAGGGCCTCGGCGAGATGGACGCCGACCAGCTGGCGGAGACCACCATGGACCCGCGGCGCCGTACCCTGCGCCGCATCAACCTGACCGACCTGGACTCCGCCGAGCAGGTCTTCGACCTCCTCATGGGCAACGACGTGGCTCCGCGCAAGGAGTTCATCTCCAACTCGGCGGCGACGCTGGACCGCTCACGCATCGACGCCTGACCTGACACACGGGCCCGAGTCACCTGATGGGGTGAAGTACGGGAAGAAGAAGAGTCGGGGATCTTCCCGTTCTGTCCATCCTTGGGCATGCAGTCAAGTGATGATCGCCTCCGCCGTGCCGGGGACGGCCCCGACGCCGGTACAGCCCGGGGACGCACCGGCGCCGAGGCGCCCGCGGCCCCCGGGCACGACGACCCCTGGTACGACGCTCTCGCCTCCGGCTGGGGCGAGCCGGCGGGGGCGGAGGGGACCGGGGCGGCGGTGCCGTCGATGCGCCGGGAGGCGACGGAGCACGTTCCCCGGGGCACGGGCGACGTGTATCTCGAGGTGCAGCGCAGCGCGGCCTTCCAGGAGGTCCGCGGCCGGTACCGGAGGTTCGTGGTACCGGCGACCGTCGCCTTCCTCGTCTGGTACCTCGCCTACGTGGTGGCCGCCACGGCCGCCCCGGAGCTGATGGCCCGCCCGGTGGCCGGGGCCGTGAACGTGGCGATGCTCGCGGGACTCGGCCAGTTCCTCACCACGTTCCTGCTCACCTGGGCCTACGCCCGGCACGCCCGGCTGCGCCGGGACCGCGCCGCTCTCGAACTGCGCTGGGACACCCAGGAACTGACCCGCGGCGTCCGGGGTGGCACGTCATGACGGGAGACCACCAGTCACTGGCACTGCTGCTGTTCAGCTCGTTCGTCGCCGTCACCCTGGGGATCACGACCTGGGTGAGCCGGCGCAGGCAGGGATCGGCGGAGGAGTTCTACGCAGGCGGCCGCCTCTTCTCCCCGATGGAGAATGGTTTCGCCATCGCGGGCGACTACATGTCCGCCGCCTCCTTCCTGGGCATCTCCGGTCTCATCGCGCTCTACGGCTACGACGGCATGCTGTACTCGGTGGGCTTCCTGGTCGCCTGGCTCGTCGTGCTGTTCCTCGTCGCCGAACTCGTCCGCAACTGCGGCCGGTTCACCCTCGCGGACGTCATGGCCGCGCGCATGCGGGAGAGACCGGTGCGGATCGCGGCGGGCACCTCGTCGGTCACCGTGTCCGTGCTGTACCTGGTCGCGCAGATGGTGGGCGCGGGCAGCCTGGTCGCCCTCCTGCTCGGAGGCACGGGCGAGGCCGCGCGGACCTGGACCGTCATCGGGGTCGGCGCACTGATGGTGATCTACGTGTCGTTGGGCGGGATGCGGGCCACCACCTGGATCCAGATCGTGAAGGCCGTGCTGCTGCTCGGCGGCACCGTGGCGCTGACCACGCTGGTCCTGGTGCGCTTCCACGGCGACGTCGACCAGCTGCTGCGCACCGCCGCCGGGCGCAGCGGCCACGGCGACGCCTTCCTGGCACCCGGACTGGCCTACGGCGGGGACTGGACCTCCCGCCTCGACTTCATCAGCCTCGGACTCGCCCTGGTGCTGGGTACGGCCGGCCTGCCGCACATCCTGTCGCGCTTCTACACCGTGCCCACCGCCCGCGCCGCCCGGCGGTCGGTGGTGTGGGCGATCGGTCTCATCGGTGGCTTCTACCTGATGACGATCGTGCTCGGCCTCGGCGCCGCCGCGGTCGTCGGCACGGACGCCGTACGCGCGTCGAACGCGGCCGGGAACACCGCGGTGCCGCTGCTGGCGCTCGACCTCGGCGGCGGCGCGGACTCCACCGGGGGGACGGTGCTGTTCGCGGTCGTCGCCGCCGTCGCCTTCGCCACCATCCTCGCGGTGGTCGCCGGCGTCACCCTGGCCTCCTCTGCGTCCGTGGCCCACGACCTGTACGCCTCCTTGCGGCGGCGCCGCTCCGAGGCGCGCGGCGAGGTCGCGGTGGCGCGCGCCGCCGCCGTGGGCATCGGCGTCGTGGCGATCGCCCTCGGTCTGCTCGCACGCGACCTCAACGTGGCCTTCCTCGTCGGCCTGGCCTTCGCCGTCGCGGCCTCCGCCAACCTGCCAGTGCTGCTCTACTCGTTGTTCTGGCGGCGCTTCACCACACGCGGTGCCGTGTGGGCCGTCTACGGCGGTCTGGTCCCGGCCGTGGTGCTCGTGCTGCTGTCACCGGTGGTGTCGGGCAGCCCGCAGTCGCTGTTCCCGGGCATCGACCTCCAGTGCTTCCCACTGCAGAATCCCGGCCTGGTCTCGATCCCGCTGGGCTTCGCCGCGGGCTGGCTCGGCACGGTCACCTCGGCGGAGGTCCCGGACGAGGCGAGGCACGCCGAGACGGAGGTGCGGTCGCTGACGGGGGCGGGAGCCGTGTAGGAAGCGGCGGCCTGACCGCCCTGATCCTCCTCAGGAGCGGGTGGCCCACTGGTAACGGTGTTCCGGACGGCCCGCGTCGCCGTACTTGAGGGTCAGCCTGGCTCGCCCCGTGCGCTCCAGGAGCTTCAGATAGCGCTGGGCGGTCTGGCGGCTCACCCCGGTCCGCTCGGCGATCTCCTGCGCGGACAGCGGCCCGTCGGCCTTCATCAGGCACTGGCGCACCAGCTCGGCGGTGGTCGGGGAGTGCCCCTTGGGCAGCTCCGGCTCCGACGGCGCCGACAGGGCGCCGAAGATGCGGTCCACCTCCGCCTGCTCCGCCTCGCCCCCGCCGTCGAGGGTGCGGCGCAGCTCCGCGTAGGCCTCCAGCTTGGCGCGCAGCCCGGCGAAGGCGAACGGTTTGACCAGGTACTGCAGCGCCCCGTGCCGCATCGCGGCCTGCACGGTGGCCACGTCCCGCGCCGCGGTCACCATGATCACGTCGGTCTGGTGGCCGCGACGCCGCATCTCCCGGACGACCTCCAGACCGGTCCGGTCGGGCAGGTAGTGGTCCAGGAGGATCAGGTCCAGACGAGGCAGGCTCTCGATGCCGCGCAGTGCCTCCGCCGCGCTGTGCGCCTCACCGGCCACGTGGAAGCCCGGCACCTTCTCGACGTAGGCGGCGTTGACCCGCGCGACCCGCGTGTCGTCGTCCACTACCAGGACCTCGATCATCGGGACTCCTCCTCGGCAGAGGCGTGCGCGGCAGCGGTGCGCGCGGACGGGACGGCACCGTCGACGGGAGCGGCGTCGACGGGAGCGGAGGAGGCGAGGGCGGGGGCGGTCTCGGCCAGCGCCTCGGGCAGGACCACGACGAACTCCGCACCTCCGCCGTACGCCGCGTCGACGGTGGCGCTGCCGCCCTGCCGTTCCGCCAGCCTGCGCACCAGGGGCAGCCCGATGCCGCGCTGCCGGTGCGCGGGCGGCTCCTTGGTGGACCACCCTTCCGTGAACACCAGCTCACGGTGTTCCACCGGGACTCCGGGCCCCGTGTCACGCACCGTGAGCGTCACCGCACGCCCCTGCGCGCGCAGCTCGACCTCCACGCGCGCGTGGAGCGTGCCCGCGACGGCGTCCAGCGCGTTGTCGACCAGGTTGCCGACGATCGTGACGAGGCCACCGGGATCGACGAGACGGTCCGGCAGCCGCGTCCGGTCCGACACCCACAGGGCGACCTGGCGTTCGGCCGCGACCGTCGCCTTGCCGACCAGCAGGGCGGCCAGCAGAGGGTCCTCGACGCGCTCGGTGATCTGCTCCGCGGTGGCCCGGTGGTCGCCGACCACCTCCCCGATGAAGTCCACGGCGTCGTCGTACATCTCCAGCTCGAGCAGGCCCAGCAGCGTGTGCATGCGGTTGGCGTGCTCGTGGTCCTGTGCGCGCAGGGCGTCGATGAGCCCGCGGGTCGAGTCCAGTTCTCGGCCGAGCTGCTCCAGCTCGGTGCGGTCGCGCAGGGTGGCGACGGCGCCGCCGTCGTCGGTGGGCATCCGGTTGGCGACCAGGACCCGCTGGCCGCGCACGGTCAGCAGATCGGTGCCGGTCACCCGGCCGGCCAGGACGTCGGCGGTGCGGCCCGCGCCGAGCGCCTCGTCGGGGGAACGGCCGACGTCCTGCGGACCGAGGCCCAGCAGGCGCTGCGCCTCGTCGTTGAGCAGCCGGATCCTGCCCCCGCGGTCCAGGGCGACGACGCCCTCGCGGATGCCGTGCAGCATGGCCTCGCGTTCGGCGAGCAGCCCGGCGATGTCCGAGAAGGCCAGGTCCCGCGTCTGCCGCTGCACCCGGCGCGAGATCAGCCAGGCGGCCAGGGCACCGACGGCCAGCGCGCCGCCGGCGTACGCGAACAGCCCGGGGATGGCGTGGATCAGCCGCGCCCGGACGCTGTCGTACGCGATGCCGACCGAGACGGCCCCGACGACGCGGCCGTCGGCGTCACGCAGCGGGACCTTGCCGCGCGCGGAACGGCCCAGGGTGCCGTCGTCGATCTCCATGACCTCACGGCCGGCCAGCGCCTGCCCGGGGTCGGTCGAGACGACCTCGCCGATCCGCTCCGGATCGGTGTGCGACCACCGCACGCCCTGCCGGTCCATCACGACGACGTACTCCGCCCCGGTCGCCTGCCGGATCCGTTCCGTCTCCCGTTGCACGGGGTTGTCCGGTGCAGGCGGGGCGGCGCGCAGGTCGCGGACGAGCTGCGGCTGCTGCGCGGTGGTCTGCGCGATCGCGAGGGCCCGGCGCATCGCCTGGTCGTCCAGCTGGTCGCCCAGCGGCGCCAGGAACAGCCCGGTCGCGAGCACCGCGACTCCCGCGGCGATCGCCAGCTGCATCAGCAGCACCTGCGAGAACACCCGTCGCGGCAGTCCGAGACGCCTGCGGCGCACGGGGGAAGTGGAGCTCATACCCATGACGGTACGTGGGAGGCGCGGCGGGCCGCAGAGGGGTGTGGCGCGGATCTCGCGCGGTGTGCCTCCCGCGCTCGCGTCGCCGCGGAGGCGGGGTGTACGGCCGGTCGGCGGCGGTGCCGCGGCACCGGGCTCAGCTCGCCAGTGCCGCCGCCACCGTCAGTTCCCGCACCGCCGTGACCTCCATCCGGGCCGGTGAGCCGAGCACCGACGCCGCACAGCTCTCCGGACGGGCCGGCAGCGAGGCGCCCTGGACGACGGTGACCCGCCAGTGCCGCCCGTCGGCGTGGGACACGGTCACCTCCCAGTGCGGTGCGCGGCCGTCGGTGCGGACGACGCTCAGCACCTGCGCGGCGTCCTCGCCCAGCGCCGAGCGCACGGCGAGCTCGGCGGCCTGGCCGGGACGGTCCCATGCGGAGTTCCCGCGGCAGTCGTCCACGACGATCCGGCCGTCCCGCACGCCCTCCAGGATGTCCTCGACGGTGTGGGCCCGGACTCTGCCGTACGCGTACCCGTACGGCAGGACGAGCATCGTGGGGGAGAAACGGTGCCCGCCGAGATGGGTGACCTCCCAGATGCCCTCGACGCCCGAGGCGGCGAGCTCGGCGGCCAGGGGACGGCCGAGGAGCGCGCAGCACCGGTCACGTTTGCCGTTGGTGCAGACGAGGACGAGCGGATCGCCGGTGTGGGGCCCGCCGGGGAGCGCCGCGTCGAAGGAGCCGCTCTCGCCCCTGCCGAGTGCGGCGAAGTCGAGGTCGAGGAGCCGGCCGGGGTCCGTGATCGTGGCACCGTGCAGCCAGACGTTCCCGGGCGTGGTGTGGGCCGCGTACACCCGGCGCTCGGCCGGGGCGCCGCCGCCGTCGGCGTGCCGTCCGGGGCGGCGGATGAGCGCGATGCGCACGCCCGTCCCCTTCGCGGCCGCCTCGAGGGCGCGGCCCAGTGCGGGATCCAGGTGGCTCGAGGTGAGCGCCTTGGCACCCCACGGCCCCGGCTGCTCGAGCAGCAGCCAGGTCCTCGCGACGGGGGCCGTACCCGCGACGGGCTCGGCGAGGTCCCGGGAGACGGTTGAGCACGTACTCACAGAGGTGAGCCTAACCTGACTTGCGCCGCGGTGACTTCCAGCCGCGCCAGCGGCTGCTCCGGACGGTGAGCGCGGAGGTCCGGGCACGTGCTGCCGGCGATCGTCCGCTCAGGGCCCGTTCCCCGTGCTCGTATCCTGAGCGGGCAGTTCCGTTCCCGCGGGCGCGCTCCGCCGCGGGGCGGTGTACGCGTAGGTGAGAGAGAGGTCGCACGGTGGGGCAGCGCCCGATGTCGCAGCAGATCCCGGTCGTCGTACTCGCCGGATTCCTCGGCTCGGGGAAGACCACCCTGCTCAACCACCTCCTGCACCGCAGCGGGGGCAGCCGGATCGGTGCCATCGTCAACGACTTCGGTGCCATCGAGATCGACGCGATGGCCGTCGCCGGCGCGCTCGGCGACTCCACCGTCTCGCTCGGCAACGGGTGCCTGTGCTGTGCCGTCGACGCCGGCGAACTCGACGTGTACCTGGAGAAGCTGGCCCGGCCCGAGGCCGGCATCGACGTCATCGTCATCGAGGCCAGCGGTCTCGCCGAGCCGCAGGAGCTCGTGCGCATGCTGCTCGCCAGCGGACAGCGGGAGATCGTGTACGGCGGTCTCGTCGAGGTCGTCGACGCCGCCGAGTTCGACGCCACGCGTGCGAAGCACCCCGAGATCGACCGGCATCTGGCGCTGGCCGACCTCGTCGTGGTCAACAAGACCGACCGTGCCCCGGACGCCGAGCGCGTCCTCGCCCTGGTCCGGTCCCTGACCGACGGCGCGGCCGTCGTCCCCGCGGCCTGGGGCCGTATCGACCCGGAGTTCCTCTTCGACTGCCGGCCCAGCGAGGAGCGTGTCGGGCAGCTGTCCTTCGACGACCTGCACGACCACACGCCGGACGACGCGCACTCCGGCCATCTGCACGCCGCCTACGACAGCGTGTCCTTCGTCTCCGACGTGCCGCTGGACCCGCGCCGGCTGATGCGGTTCCTGGACAGCAGGCCCGAGGGCCTCTATCGGATCAAGGGGTACGTCGACTTCGGCCCGCACGACCCGCGCAACCGGTACGGCGTCCACGCCGTCGGCCGCTTCCTGCGTTTCCGTCCGGAGCCCTGGGTGCCCGCCGACACCCGCCTCACGCAGCTCGTCCTGATCGGTGCCGGCATCGACGCGTCCGCGCTCGCCAGGGAGCTCGACGCGTGCCGCAGCGACGACGCTCAGGCCGACGAACACGGCATGTGGGGGGTCCTGCGCTACGTACCGGACCCCGAGGACGGCGATCCGGGGGAGGCGGTGGGCGGCGACGAGGGGCCGCCGCCCACCGCCTGAGCGGTTTCTAGGCCGGGCCCGCCACCACCGCCACCGTCTTCGGCAGCGACACACCCGAGCCGTCGCGGCGCGGGTCGATGTCCGGGAGCGGGGCCGGCGTGCCGTTCTTCTGCGAGGCCCGTGCCGGGAGAGGACCCGCCCAGGCCAGCGCCAGGCAGTCCTCGCCCTTCAGGAACCGCTGGCAGCGCACGCCGCCCGTGGCGCGGCCCTTGCGCGGGTACTGGTCGAACGGGGTCAGCTTGGCCGTGGTCTGGACGGAGTCGTCCAGCGTGCCGCGCGACCCCGCGACCGTGAACACGACCGCGTCCGCCGCCGGGTCCACCGCCGTGAAGGAGATGACCTTCGCGCCCTCGGACAGCTTGATGCCCGCCACGCCGCCCGCGGGCCGGCCCTGGGGACGCACCTGGGAGGCCTGGTAGCGCAGCAGCTGCGCGTCGTCCGTGATGAAGACCAGGTCCTCCTCGCCGGTGCGCAGCTCGGCCGCGCCGACGATCCGGTCACCCTCCTTGAGCGTGATGACCTCCAGCTCGTCCTTGTTGGACGGATAGTCGGGCACCACCCGCTTGACGACGCCCTGCTCGGTGCCGAGCGCCAGCCCCGGCGAGGACTCGTCCAGCGTGGTCAGGCAGACGACCGTCTCGTCGTCCTCCAGGGACACGAACTCCGCCAGCGGCGCGCCGCCCGACAGATTCGGCACCGGCATCGGCTCGGGGAGCTGGGGCAGGTCCACGACGTTCACCCGCAGCAGCCGGCCGCCGGACGTCACCACGCCCACCTCGCCGCGCGCCGTGGCCGGCACCGCCGAGACGATCAGGTCGTGCTTGACGCGCTTGGCCCCGGCCTCGGTGACCAGGGGCGCGTCGTTCGCGGTACGGGCCAGCAGTCCCGTCGAGGACAGCAGCACCCGGCACGGGTCGTCCGCCACCTGGAGCGGCACGGCGGCCACCGGCGCGCTCGGCGACTCGATCAGCACCGTACGCCGGTCGGTGCCGAACTTCTTGGCCACCGCCGCCAGTTCGGCCGAGACCAGCTTGCGCAGCTCCGAGTCCGACTCCAGGATCCGCGTCAGCTCCTCGATCTCCGTGTTGAGCCGGTCCTTCTCCGCCTCCAGCTCGACGCGGTCGTACTTGGTCAGCCGGCGCAGCGGCGTGTCCAGGATGTACTGGGTCTGCACCTCGCTCAGCGAGAAGCGGTCCATCAGACGCTGCTTGGCCTGCGCCGAGTTCTCGCTGGAACGGATGAGGCGGATGACCTCGTCGATGTCGATCAGCGCGGTGAGCAGGCCCTCGACCAGGTGGAGACGGTCGCGGCGCTTGGTGCGCCGGAACTCGCTGCGGCGTCTGACGACGTCGAAACGGTGGTCGAGGTAGACCTCCAGCAGCTCCTTGAGGCCGAGCGTGAGGGGCTGGCCGTCGACCAGGGCGACGTTGTTGATGCCGAAGGACTCCTCCATCGGCGTCAGCTTGTACAGCTGCTCCAGGACCGCCTCCGGCACGAAGCCGTTCTTGATCTCGATGACCAGGCGCAGGCCGTGCTCGCGGTCGGTGAGGTCCTTGACGTCGGCGATGCCCTGGAGCTTCTTCGCCCCGACCAGGTCCTTGATCTTCGCGATGACCTTCTCGGGGCCGACCGCGAAGGGCAGCTCGGTGACGACCAGGCCCTTGCGGCGGGCCGTGACCGTCTCCACGCTGACCGTCGCCCGGATCTTGAAGGTGCCGCGGCCCTTCTCGTAGGCGTCCCTGATGCCCGGCAGGCCGACGATCCGGCCGCCGGTGGGCAGGTCGGGACCCGGCACGTGCTTCATCAGCGCGTCGAGGTCGGCGTTCGGGTACCGGATCAGGTGCCGGGCGGCCGCGATCACCTCGCGCAGATTGTGCGGCGGCATGTTCGTGGCCATGCCGACGGCGATGCCGGAGGCGCCGTTGACCAGCAGGTTCGGGAAGGCGGCGGGCAGGGCCACCGGCTCCCGCTCCTGGCCGTCGTAGTTGGGGCCGAAGTCGACGGTGTCCTCGTCGATGGACTCCGTCATCAGGCTCGTCGCCTCGGTCATCCGGCACTCGGTGTACCGCATGGCGGCCGGCGGGTCGTCGTTGCCCAGGGAACCGAAGTTGCCGTGGCCGTCGACCAGGGGCACGCGCATCGAGAACGGCTGCGCCATCCGGACCAGGGCGTCGTAGATGGACGTGTCGCCGTGCGGGTGCAGCTTGCCCATCACCTCGCCGACGACGCGGGCGCACTTGACGTAGCCGCGGTCGGGACGCAGGCCCATCTCGTTCATCTGGTACACGATGCGGCGGTGCACCGGCTTGAGGCCGTCGCGGGCGTCCGGGAGCGCACGGGAGTAGATGACCGAGTACGCGTACTCGAGGAAGGAGCCCTGCATCTCGTCGACGACGTCGATGTCGAGGATCTTCTCCTCGTACGAGTCGTCGGGCGGCGGGGTCTTCGTACTACGGCGGGCCATCGCTGCCGGCTCCTTGCTGAAGCGTGACGGTGATCTGACGCGGTCCATTGTGGACCGCGGCACTGACAGCGACCGACCGGGACCCGTCACGGGCCGCCCGGCCCCGGCGCTGCCCGCAGGGTACGCCCCCGCCCCGGGCGGTCCGGCGCCACGCCCGCCGCGTTCTCGCTCTCGGCGTACGAGGTCCGGGAACTCCACCGGTCGCCCGCACGCTTGCATACAGTGGCAGGACCGGCGGAATTCCGCAGTTCCGCCCGATGATTCCACCGAGATTTCGGCGATCGAAGGGACGTACATGCCCATGGGTCACACGGCCACCACCCGGGCAGGCTCCGGCGGCCTGACAGCGACCGAGCACCGCCTGGCCAACGGCCTGCGCGTGGTGCTCTCCGAGGACCACCTGACCCCGGTCGCGGCGGTGTGCCTCTGGTACGACGTCGGCTCGCGCCACGAGGTCGAGGGACGCACCGGTCTGGCTCACCTTTTCGAGCACCTGATGTTCCAGGGCTCCGCCCAGGTCAAGGGCAACGGCCACTTCGAACTGGTGCAGGGCGCCGGCGGCTCGCTCAACGGCACCACCAGCTTCGAGCGCACCAACTACTTCGAGACCATGCCCGCCCACCAGCTGGAGCTCGCCCTCTGGCTGGAGGCCGACCGCATGGGCTCCCTGCTCGCCGCCCTGGACGAGGAGTCCATGGAGAACCAGCGGGACGTCGTCAAGAACGAGCGCCGCCAGCGCTACGACAACGTCCCCTACGGCACCGCCTTCGAGAAGCTGACCGCCCTCGCCTACCCGGAGGGCCACCCCTACCACCACACCCCGATCGGCTCGATGGCCGACCTGGACGCGGCGACCCTGGAGGACGCCCGCCAGTTCTTCCGCACCTACTACGCGCCGAACAACGCGGTGCTGTCGGTCGTCGGCGACATCGACCCCGAGCAGACGCTCGCCTGGATCGAGAAGTACTTCGGCTCCATCCCCTCGCACGACGGCAAGCAGCCGCCCCGGGACGGTTCGCTGCCCGACATCATGGGCGAGCAGCTGCGCGAGGTCGTCGAGGAGGAGGTCCCGGCCCGCGCCCTGATGGCGGCCTACCGCCTGCCGGAGGACGGCACGCGCGCGTGCGACGCCGCCGACCTGGCCCTCACCGTCCTCGGCGGCGGCGAGTCCTCCCGCCTCTACAACCGGCTGGTGCGCCGCGACCGCACCGCCGTGGCCGCCGGCTTCGGCCTGCTGCGGCTGGCGGGGGCGCCCTCCCTGGGCTGGCTGGACGTGAAGACGTCCGGAGACGTGGAGGTGCCGGTCATCGAGACCGCCATCGACGAGGAGCTCGCCCGGTTCGCCGAGGAGGGCCCCACGGCCGAGGAGATGGAGCGCGCCCAGGCCCAGCTGGAGCGCGAGTGGCTGGACCGGCTCGGCACGGTCGCCGGCCGCGCCGACGAACTGTGCCGGTACGCCGTCCTGTTCGGCGACCCGCAGCTCGCCCTCACCGCCGTGCAGCGGGTGCTCGAGGTGACGGCCGAGGAGGTCCGGGAGGTGGCCAAGGCCCGCCTGCGCCCCGACAACCGCGCGGTGCTCGTCTACGAGCCCACCGCCCCCGCCGACGAGAACGCCGCCGACGACGCCGACGAGAACGAGGAGGCGGCCAAGTGACCGAGCTCGCCACCATGGAATTCCACCCCCGTCCGCAGGCCGGCGAGCCCAAGCCGTGGGCCTTCCCCGCCCCCGAGCGCGGCAGCCTCGGCAACGGCCTCACCGTGCTGCGCTGCCACCGCCCCGGCCAGCAGGTCGTCGCCGTCGAGGTGTCGCTGAACGCGCCCCTGGACGCCGAGCCGGCCGGTCTCGACGGCGTCGCCACGATCATGGCGCGCGCCTTCTCCGAGGGCACCGACAAGCACTCCGCCGAGGAGTTCGCCGCCGAACTGGAGCGCTGCGGCGCCACCCTCGACGCGCACGCCGACCACCCCGGCGTCCGGCTGAGCCTGGAGGTGCCGGTCTCCCGCCTCGCCAAGGCCCTCGGCCTGGTCGCCGACGCCCTCAGGGCACCCGCGTTCGCGGACAGCGAGGTCGAACGGCTGGTGCGCAACCGGCTCGACGAGATCCCGCACGAGCTGGCCAACCCCTCCCGGCGCGCCGCCAAGGAGCTCTACAAGGAGCTGTTCCCGGCCGGCTCGCGCATGTCGCGCCCGCGCCAGGGCACCGAGGAGACGGTCGCGAACATCGACGCGTCCGCCGTCCGCGCCTTCTACGAGAAGCACGTCCGCCCCGCCACGGCCACCGCCGTGGTCGTCGGCGACCTCACCGGCGTCGACCTCGACGCGCTGCTCGGCGAGACCCTCGGCGCGTGGACCGGCTCCGCCGCCGAGCCGCTCCCCGTGCCGCCGGTGGCCGCCGACGACACCGGACGGGTCGTCATCGTGGACCGGCCCGGTGCCGTCCAGACGCAGCTGCTGATCGGCCGCACCGGGCCCGACCGGCACGACAGGGTGTGGCCCGCGCAGGTGCTCGGCACGTACTGCCTCGGCGGCACCCTCACCTCGCGCCTGGACCGCGTCCTGCGCGAGGAGAAGGGCTACACCTACGGCGTACGGGCGTTCGGGCAGGTCCTGCGGTCCGCGCCCGACGGCACGGGCGCCGCGATGCTCGCCATCAGCGGCTCCGTGGACACGCCCAACACCGGTCCGGCGCTGCAGGACCTGTGGACAGTGCTGCGCACGCTCGCCGAGGGCGGCCTCACCGACGCCGAACGCGACGTCGCCGTGCAGAACCTGGTGGGCGTGGCGCCGCTGAAGTACGAGACGGCGGCGGCCGTCGCGGACACGCTGGCCGACCAGGTCGAGCAGCATCTGCCCGACGACTACCAGGCCACGCTGTACCGTCGGCTCGCCGCCACCGGCACGGTGGAGGCCACGGCGGCGGTCGTGAGCGCCTTCCCGGTGGACCGTCTGGTGACGGTCCTGGTCGGTGACGCGGCGCAGATCAAGGAGCCCGTGGAGGCCCTCGGCATCGGTGAAGTCACCGTCGTGGCCGCCGAGTAGCGGCACGCGCGGGTGACGGCCCGGTGACGCTCGCGTCACCGGGCCGTCACATGTCCGAATTGGGGGAGAGGTTGCCCGTCTGCGCTGTGGCGTGCGCTACAAAAACCCTGTTGCGTTTGAGGATTGAACACACTCGCGTCTAGCGTCGTCCCGGCTGTCCGTCAGGCAGTGCGCCGCACCCGCGGCACCGGACAGTCATCGCCGAGTCCCCGTACGGCGCGAGCCAGGGGAGCCGGGGACCCAACGCAGTCCCTGGGGTGAATCGGACGCCCGCGCTTCGGCGAGGGGGTCCGTAGGAGACCTTCCTGCTCCGAACCCGTCAGCTAACCCGGTAGGCGAGAGGGAAGGAAAGGATCAGCCGCCACATGGCGTTCACGCGCGCCTCAGGGAAGCACCGCCGTCCCAGCCGCATGCACCGCACCACCGCCCGCGCGGCGGGCGTCGCGGCCCTCGCCACCACCGGCGTCGTCGGCACCCTCGCGGCCCCGGCTCTCGCCGCCGAGCCCGATCCCGAGCAGACCGGTCTCACCCCCGTCGTCTCCATCGGCGACACCGTGGCCGACGAGATCGACGCGCAGGCCACCGCGCAGAAGCAGGCCGCCCAGCACGCCGCCGCCCGCGAGGCGGCGATGGAGGCGGCGCGCGAGCGGGCCGCCGAGGCCGCGAAGGACGCCCGTGAGGCCAAGGAGCGGGCCGCCCGTGAGGCGGAGCGCGAGCGGCTCAACACCTTCGTCTCGCCGATCACCGCCTCCTACGTCTCCACGGCCTACCAGGCCGGCAGCTCCCTGTGGTCCTCCGGCAGCCACACCGGCATCGACTTCCACGCCTCCACCGGCACCCCGGTGCACGCGGTCGGCGTCGGCACCGTCGTCGAGGCCGGCTGGGGCGGCGCGTACGGCAACCAGGTCGTGATCAGGATGCACGACGGCACCTACACCCAGTACGGCCACCTGCTGTCCGTCGACGTCTCGGTGGGGCAGCCGGTCGAGGCCGGCCAGCAGATCGGCCTCTCGGGTGCCACCGGCAACGTCACCGGTGCCCACCTGCACTTCGAGGCCCGCACGGGCCCCGAGTACGGCTCGGACATGGACCCCGTCGCCTACCTCCGCTCCCACGGCGTGGACATCTGACGACCGACGGCGGAACATCCGACGGCAGAACCCCGACAGGCCCCGGCTCGCGCGCCGGGGCCTGTCCGTGTTCCGGGAGCCGGGGCCCCGGAAACCCGATGGCCTCCCGGGGAGCCGCGGAGCGGACGAAGGCCCGCCCGGTGGTCCGGGCGGGCCTTCGTCGGTGTGCCGTCACATCGGGTGTGCCGTCACCTCAGACGGTCTCGGGAAGCTCCTCGAGCCCCTCGGCGACCAGCTTCGCCAGCCGGTCCAGAGCGGCGTCCGCGCCCTCGGCGTCGGAGGCGAGGACGACCTCCTCGCCACCCTGGGCGCCCAGGCCCAGAACGGCCAGCATGGAGGCCGCGTTGACGGGCTTGCCGTCGGCCTTGGCGATCGTCACCGGGACGCCTGTGGCCGTGGCGGCCCGGACGAAGAGGGAGGCGGGGCGGGCGTGGAGGCCCTCGGCCCAGCCGACGTTGACGCGGCGCTCAGCCATGTGATGCTGCCCTTCAGGTGTTCGAGGTCAAGTTGTCTAGACCAGTCTTGTCTAGACCAGTTTCCCATATCGTGAAGCGTGCCGGAACGCCACCGTGCGCCGCCCCGGAGGACCGCCGGACCGCGGCCTCGGCCCGGCGTCCGTACCCCACAGACTGCCTCGCGCCATTGTCGTACGCGAGCCGTACTCTGGGGCCCATGCAGACCTCGTCGGACCGGCACGAGTACCCCGCTCACTGGGAGGCCGACGTGGTGCTGCGCGACGGCGGCACCGCGCGCGTCCGCCCCATCACCGCCGATGACGCCGAGCGCCTGGTCAGCTTCTACGAGCAGGTCTCCGACGAGTCGAAGTACTACCGCTTCTTCGCGCCGTACCCTCGCCTGTCCGCCAAGGACGTCCACCGCTTCACGCACCACGACTTCGTGGACCGGGTGGGACTCGCGGCCACCATCGGCGGCGAGTTCATCGCCACCGTACGCTACGACCGGATCGGCGCCGGGGGGACGCCCGCCTCGGCGCCGGCGGACGAGGCCGAGGTCGCCTTCCTCGTCCAGGACGCCCACCAGGGCCGCGGCGTCGCCTCCGCGCTCCTGGAGCACATCGCCGCCGTCGCCCGGGAGCGCGGCATCCGCCGCTTCGCCGCCGAGGTGCTGCCCGCCAACACCAAGATGATCAAGGTGTTCACGGACGCCGGATACACGCAGAAGCGGAGCTTCGAGGACGGCGTGGTCCGCCTGGAGTTCGGCCTGGAGCCGACCGACCGCTCGCTCGCCGTGCAGTACGCGCGCGAACAGCGCGCGGAGGCCCGTTCCGTGCAGCGCCTGCTCCAGCCCGGCTCCGTCGCCGTCGTCGGCGCCGGCCGCGCCCCCGGCGGCGTCGGCCGCAGCATCCTCGGCAACATCCGCGACGCGGGCTACACCGGCCGGCTGTACGCCGTGAACAGGGCCCTCGCCGAGGAGGTGACGGAACTCGACGGTGTGCCCGCCCGCCGCCGCGTGCGCGACATCGACGGGCCCGTCGACCTCGCCGTCGTCACCGTGCCCGCCGAGCACGTCCCCGAGGTCGTCACCGAGTGCGGCGAACACGGCGTCCAGGGCCTCGTCGTGATCTCCGCCGGGTACGCCGACAGCGGCCCCGAGGGGCGCGAACGCCAGCGCGCGCTCGTGCGCCAGGCACGCACGTACGGCATGCGGATCATCGGCCCCAACGCCTTCGGCGTCATCAACACCTCGCCCGCGGTGCGGCTCAACGCCTCCCTCGCCCCCGAGATGCCCCGCCCCGGCCGGATCGGCCTGTTCGCCCAGTCCGGCGCCATCGGCATCGCCCTGCTCTCCCGGCTGCACCGGCGCGGCGGCGGCGTCACCGGCGTGACCGGCGTGTCCACCTTCGTCTCCTCCGGCAACCGGGCCGACGTCTCCGGCAACGACGTCCTGCAGTACTGGTACGACGACCCGGAGACCGACGTCGCGCTGATGTACCTGGAGTCCATCGGCAACCCCCGCAAGTTCACCCGCCTCGCCCGGCGCACGGCCGCGGTCAAGCCGCTGGTCGTGGTGCAGGGCGCCCGGCACGGCGGCGTCGCGCCGCAGGGTCACGCCGTACGGGCGACGCGGCTGCCGCACGCGACGGTCTCCGCGCTGCTGCGGCAGGCCGGGGTGACCCGGGTCGACACGATCACCGACCTGGTCGACGCGGGCCTGCTGCTCGCCCGCCAGCCGCTGCCCGCCGGACCGAGGGTGGCGATCCTCGGGAACTCCGAGTCGCTCGGTCTGCTCACCTACGACGCGTGTCTGTCGGAGGGCCTGCGTCCGCACCCGCCGCTGGACCTGACGACGGCGGCCTCCGCGTCCGACTTCCACACCGCCCTGTCCCGGGCCCTGGCCGACGACACCTGCGACGCGGTCGTGGTGACCGCCATCCCGGCCGTGGGGGAGGGGTCGGCGGGCGACGCGGCACTGGCCGAGGCGTTGCGCTCGGCGGCGGCCACGGCGCCCGACAAGCCCGTCCTCGTCGTCCATGTGGAGCTGGGCGGCCTCGCCCAGGCCCTGTCCGCCGCGGCGAGCACGGCACCGCAGTCCGCGGCGGGCACCGCGCCCCGGACCGCGGCGAGCACCCCGTCCCCGGAGCCGCCGCCCGCCACGGGCTCCGCCCCCGCCACGGGCTCCGCTCCCGATGAGGGGAGCGCCCCCGACGCGGGAACGCCGGCCGGGAAGGTCCAGGCCCCCGAGGGCGCCCGCCTCATCCCCGCCTACCCCGCCGCCGAGCGCGCCGTCCGGGCCCTCGCCCACGCCGTCGCCTACGGACAGTGGCGACGCGACGCCGCCGACCCCGGCAGGGTCCCGGAGTACGACGACATCGACGAGAAGGGCGCCGCCGAGCTGATCCGCGGCCATCTCGCGCGCGGACAGGGCCTCACCCTCGCCGCCCACGACACCTGCGAGCTGCTCGGCAGGTACGGCGTCCACGTCCACCGCGCCCTGCCCGCCCCCACCCCCGACGACGCCGTCGCCGCCGCACGCACCCTCGGCTACCCCGTCGCCCTCAAGGCCACCGCCCCCCACCTGCGCCACCGCGCCGACCTGGGCGGCGTCCGCCTGGACGTGGCGGACGAGGACCAGCTGCGCCGCGCCTACGCCGAGCTGACCGACCTCTTCGGGAAGCCGGAGGAACTGCGGCCGGTGGTGCAGGGCATGGCACCGCGCGGCGTCGACACCGTCGTACGGGCGGTCATCGACCCGGCGGCCGGCGCGGTGCTCTCCTTCGGTCTCGCCGGCGCCGCCACCCAGCTCCTCGGCGACACGGCGCACCGGCTGATCCCGGTCACCGACCGGGAGGCCGGCTCCCTGATCCGCTCGATCCGCACCGCGCCCCTCCTCTTCGGCTGGCGCGGTTCGGCCCCGGTCGACACCGCCGCCCTCCAGGAGCTGCTGCTGCGCGTGTCCCGGCTGGTCGACGACCACCCGGAGGTCGTCGCCGTCACCCTGGAACCGGTCGTCGTCGCCCCGCGCGGACTGAGCGTCCTCGACGCCTCCGTCCGCCTCGCGCCCCCGCCGGCCCGCGACGACCTCGGCCCGCGCACCCTGCCGGCGTACTGACCGCGCACGGCCGCACCGGACACGACCGCACGGGCTCCGCCGGTACTCGCGACGAGACCCGGCGGGGACCGGCCGGGCGCCGCAAGGGCGTCCCGCGCAGTCAGTGGGTCCCCGTAGGATGGACCGCATGGCCAAGACCAGTACGACGACCCAGGGGCTGCGAGCGGCGATCGAGCGCAGCGGCTACTACCCGGCCCTCGTGGCCGAGGCGGTGGAGGCCGCCGTGGGCGGCGAGCCCGTCCGGTCGTACCTGGTCCACCAGGAGACCACGTTCGACCAGAACGAAGTGCGCCGGCACGTCACCGTGCTGGTGCTCACCGGCAACCGCTTCATCGTCAGCCACACCGACGAGCAGGCCGCCGACGACACCTCCCCGACGCCCTACGCCACGACGTCCACGGAGTCCGTCAAGCTCGGCCGGATCTCGTCCATCGTCGTCAGCCGCGTCGTCGCCAACCCGGAGCAGTACAAGCCGGGCACCCTGCCCCGTGAGATCGTGCTCACCATCGGCTGGGGCGCCGTCTCCCGCCTCGATCTGGAGCCGGCCGCCTGCGGCGACCCGAACTGCGAGGCCGACCACGGCTACACCGGCAGCTCGACCGCCGACGACCTGAGCCTGCGCGTCAGCGAGGCCGGCGACGGCCCGGAGACGGTGCGCCAGGCGCTCGCCTTCGCCCAGGCCCTCTCCGAGGCGACCGCGGACTCCGCCCGCTGATGGACCGCACCGCCCTGTGGGACACCCACCCGGAACCCCTCCCCGTCGACTCCGCCCCCGTGCCCGAGTACGGGTCCGGCTCGCTCGCCGACCTGCTGCCCACACTGGCCGCCGGCCTCGGCGTCCCCGGCATGACCGCGGCCATCACGGAGCTGACGCCCGCCGACCGCAACTGCGTCTTCCTCATCGACGGCCTCGGCTGGGAGCAGCTGCGGGCCCACCCCGAGGAAGCCCCCTTCATGAGCGCGCTGCTCGGCAGCTCACGCGGCGGCACCGGACGTCCCCTCACCGCCGGCTACCCGGCGACCACCGCCACCTCCCTCGCCTCCGTCGGCACCGGCCTGCCCCCCGGCGCCCACGGCCTGCCCGGCTACACCGTGCGCGACCCGGACACCGGCGCGCTGATGAACCAGCTGCGCTGGCAGCCATGGACGGCGCCCGGCGCCTGGCAGCCGTACCCCACCGTCTTCCACCTCGCCCACCAGGCCGGTGTGCACGCCGCGCAGGTCTCCTCCCCGACCTTCGCCGACACCCCGCTGACCAAGGTCGCCCTCAGCGGCGGCACCTTCCACGGCCGGCTGACCGGCGAGGACCGCATGGACCTCGCGGCCGAGCAGCTGGCCGCCGCCGACCGAGCCCTCGTCTACACGTACTACGCCGAGGTCGACGGCGCAGGCCACCGGTACGGCATCGACTCCGACACCTGGCGCGGCCAGCTCATGCACGTCGACCGCCTGGTGCAGCGCCTGGCCGAGCAGCTCCCGCCGCGCAGCGCCCTCTACGTCACCGCCGACCACGGCATGATCGACGTGCCCTTCGACGAGGACCACCGCATCGACTTCGACGAGGACTGGGAGCTGAGGGCGGGCGTCGCCCTCCTCGGCGGCGAGGGCCGCGCCCGGCACGTCTACGCCGTCCCCGGCGCCGCGAACGACGTGCTGACCTGCTGGCGCGAGGTGCTCGGCGAGCAGTTCTGGGTGGCCTCGCGCGACGAGGCGATCGAGGCCGGCTGGTTCGGCCCGCACATCGACGACCGGGTGTACGGCCGCATCGGCGACGTGGTCGCCGCCGCCCGCGACGACGTCCTGCTCATCGCCTCCGAACGGGAGCCGAAGGAGTCGTCGATGGTCGGCAACCACGGCTCGATGACCCCCGCCGAGCAGCTCGTCCCCCTGCTCGAAGTACGTTCCTGACCCCGCCCTCCCCCCATCCCGTCCACTCGCCGAAAGGTGCTCAACCCCTCATGCCCGAGCTGGTCTTCTTCTCCGGAACGATGGACTGCGGGAAGTCGACCCTGGCTCTCCAGATCGAGCACAACCGCTCCGCGCGGGGCCTGGCGGGCATCATCTTCACCCGCGACGACCGCGCGGGCGAGGGCAAGCTCTCCTCCCGCCTCGGTCTGGTCACGGACGCGGTCGAGGTCGAGGACGGCCACGACCTGTACGCCCACGTCGTCGACCACCTCTCCCAGGGCGGCCGCGCCGACTACGTCATCGCGGACGAGGCGCAGTTCCTCGCCCCCGAGCAGATCGACCAGCTCGCGCGCGTCGTGGACGACCTCGAACTCGACGTGTACGCCTTCGGCATCACCACCGACTTCCGTTCCAAGCTGTTCCCCGGTTCCCAGCGGCTGGTCGAACTCGCCGACCGCGTCGAGGTGCTCCAGGTCGAGGCCCTGTGCTGGTGCGGCGCCCGCGCCACGCACAACGCCCGCACCGTGGGCGGCGTCATGGTCGTCGAGGGCGCCCAGGTCGTCATCGGCGACGTCACCCGGTCCTCCGACGAGATCGGCTACGAGGTCCTGTGCCGACGCCACCACCGGCGCCGCATGACCGCGGCGACGGCCCACGCGGCGGCCCTGTCCCCGGACGTGCTGCCGGTCACCCCGGTCTGACACCGCCGGAACACACGCCGTACACGCGTGCTTGACGTGCCGTCAGGTGATGGGTGTCACTGTTGCCGTCCCGCTCCTGCGCCCCGCCCGATCGGAGATGGCATGCAGCCCCGTTCCCGGCGTCCCGCCCGCCGTACACGCCGTACCCGCCGCGCCTTCGTGACCGTGCTCGCCGCCGCGCTGCTCGCTGTGGCGGCACCTGCGTCGGCCCTGGACGGGCACGCCCCCGGGACGCGGGCCCCGGCGGTGCCGCTGCGGGTGGCGACCTACAACATCCACGCCGGGGCCGGCGCCGACCAGGTCTTCGACCTCGACCGCACCGCCGAGGCCGTACGCGCCCTGCGGGCCGACGTGATCGGTCTCCAGGAGGTCGACGTGCACTGGGGCGCCCGCAGCGGCTTCACCGACGAGGCCCGCGCACTGGCCGAGAAGCTGGACATGCGGGTGTACTTCGCACCGATCTACGACCTCGACCCGGCCACCGAGGGAGCGGAACGCCGCCGCTACGGCGTCGCCGTCCTCAGCCGTCATCCGATCATCACGGCGGAGAACCACGAGATCACCCGCCTCTCCACCCAGACCCCCACCCCGGTGCCGGCCCCGGCGCCCGGCTTCGCCGAGGTGACGGTCAACGTGCGGGGCGCACACGCCCACGTCTACGTCACCCACCTCGACTACCGGGCCGACCCGTCGATCCGCGCGGCCCAGGTGGCGGACATGCTCGGCGTGCTGGCCGCCGACCGCGGACCGAAGATCCTCGTCGGCGACTTCAACGCCGAGCCCACCGCGCCCGAGCTGGCACCGCTGTGGCGGCACCTGCGGGACGCCGCCCCCGACGGCGGCGGGACGTACCCGGCGACCGTCCCGGTCAAGCGCATCGACCTGATCACCGTCTCGCCCGACATCACCGTGACCGGCGCCGAGACGGTCGCCACGGACGCCTCGGACCACCGCCCGGTGGTCACGGACCTGCTGCTGCACCGGCGCGGCCGCTGAACAGCCGCCCGCCGCGGCGAGACGTCCGACCCGCCCCTGAACCGGCGCGAACTCGCCTTCTACGACGCCGTCGCTGACCACGGCACCGCTCGCTCTGTCATGGGCGACGAGGTCCTGACAGGCATCGCCCGCGAACTGGTCACCGAGGCCCGCCTCCAGCTCAAGCTCGGCTGGATCGCCCGCGAGTCCGTACGGGCCCGCCTGCGCAGCACCATCAAGTGCCTCTTGGACCGCAACAACTACCCGCCGGACCAGCAGAAGGAAGCCATCGACCTGGTCCTCCGCCAGATGGAACACTTCATCAACGGAGAGACCGGCAACTGAGCTTCCACCCACAATCCCTCGCCCCTGAGCGAGGATTGCTCACCGGCTCACCGGAACTCTGGAGACATACAGGGAGGTGGTTCCTCCCGAAAGGTCAGGTTTATTTCATGGCGGGTAAAGAGATGGAAGACCCGGGGTCGTATTTCTCCTCGGTGCTGGTCGCTGCGGCGAAACTTCCGGGTGTGCGCATCCATAGAGAGGCGTACCTCCGGAAGGCGCTGTCTCGCCACTGCTCCGAAGAGCAGATCAAGCAAGCGATCGAAGAGACCCCGGCAGCGGCGGGCATCTCCCTCGACATTCTGGAAAAGGCGGCCAACGACTCCATCAAGTACGAGACCGCCAAGGTCAGCGCCGCTTCCGCGGCTGCCGGACTGCCCGGCCTGCTCTTCCTTCCCGCCACGGTCCCCGCCGACTTGGCGCAGTACATGGGGCACATGCTGCGCATCGCGCAGAAGCTCGCCTACCTCTACAGCTGGCCCGACCTGTTCTCCGGAGACGGCGACGACATCGACGACGCGACCGCGGGAGTGCTCACCCTCTTCGTCGGCGTGATGTTCGGCACCCATTCGGCGACCACCGCGATCGGGAAGGTCGCGGAGGAGATGTCGAAGCACGTCGCCAAGAGCCTTCCCAAGAAGGCGCTCACGAAGGGCTTCATCTACCCCCTCGTGAAGAAGATCGCGGCTCACCTCGGTAAGGAGATCACGAAGCAGACCTTCGCAAGGGCCGTCTCCAAGGCGGTCCCTGTCGTCGGCGCCGTCGTCTCCGGCGGTCTCACGTTCGCGACCTTCCGCCCCATGGCGAAGAAGCTGAAGAACCACCTTGCCGAACTGGACATGACGAAACCCACCCTCCGAGTCGAGGATGTCGAGGTCGTGCAGGACCACAAGCCCTCCACCGCGGACTACGACGAACAGTCCGACGGGGACGACACCGCCTCCAGGTAGTTGAACCACGGCCCTCGGCCTGCCGCCGCTCGCTGACGTATCCGGGCCCTCGTGAGCCCGGGTACGTCAGCGGCGCCCCAAGCGGGATCCGGCCGGGGCGCTCCCGCCCGTAGGAGCGTCAGACGAACGGCTCCGACGAGGCCAGCCCGATGAATCCCGACCACGCTTCACGCGAGACCGTGACCATGGGCCCGGCCTCGGCCTTCGAGTCCCGGACGTGCACAACTGCCGTGGTGGCCGCCACCTCTACGCACTCGCCGCCCTCGGTCCCGCTGTAGCTGCTCTTGAGCCAGGCGAGGCCGGAGGCGATGGCCGAGGACTCAGCGTTGTTCATAGCGATCCCAGCAACCTTTCGATGAACTCCGTTGACTCTCGCGGACTGAGAGCCTGTGATCGGATAATCCCATGGAGGGTGGCCGCCAGAACCCCTTGCTCCGGGTCGGTCTGCAGAGAGCCGACTCCCCGTGCCTCGGCATACACGAACTTCTTTCCGTCCTTGCGTGTGACGACCGTGAACGGCCCGTTCACGCCCGCATTGTCCTCACGGTCGAGCGGCATGACCTGGATCTCGACGTTGCGCTTCTGTCCGATCAGCAGCAGGTGTTCCAACTGTCCGCGCAGCACTGCCTTACCGCCGTACGGACGTCGTAGGAGCGACTCGTCGAGCACGAAACTCAGGAACGGCGCCGGCTGACGATCGAAGATGTCCTGCCGGATCAACCGTGCCGTTACACGCTGCTCGATGACCTCCTCGACCAGAGGAGGGCGCCTCATGGCAAGCAGCCCCCTCATGTACTCCTCGGTCTGAAGCAGTCCATTGAGCACAGGCATGCTGTACGAGACCAGTTCGACGGCCTCCTTCTCCAGTTGGGCCATCCCCTGGAAGAACACCGGGTACTGCGCCCGTTCCACCTGCTCCTTCCACAGGCACAGCAGCCCGCCCGCTCCCAGCACCTCATCGGCGCGCTCGATCGCCCTGGGCGGCGGGATGCGCCGCCCCTGCTCGAACGACGCGATCGTGGACGCCGAATACCCGAGCCGTCTCCCGAACTCCTCGCGCTCCAGGCCCTCCCGCAGCCGCAGCGTCTTCATCGTCTGCCCGAACGCGACGACGACACCACGCCCCGCTTCGTCCTCCGGCCGCCGCCCGGCCCCGCCGTCGCTGTCCCACCCGTCCCCGAGATTCACGGCCGCCCCCGCGCCACCACTTTTACGCTCCCCGGACGCCACCTCGGCCCCCGCCTCCGTACTCCCGTGCTCCGTCATGTGCATCACCGCCTCCTCACCCCAACGCCCCCACGACGGACGCGGACACGGCGCACACCTCCGACACCCGCGGACAACGCGCGTACAACCCACCCCTGTCACCGCGCAACCACTGAACTCGCCACGCCACGCGACCGGACGGCATCGGCACGGTCGGCGAACTGGCGGCCGGGGCCCGCGTGGCGGCCGGGTCCGAGTGAGTGCCCACAGGACTCCACGCGGGTCCGAGCAGTACTGAACGGCGGCGGCTGCCGTGCCGGTCGACGGCAGCCGCCGCCTCCGGGCGCGCGGGCACGTCCTGTTCGCGCACCCGGTGTCAGGACGTCAGCCGCAACGCCTTGTTCACACCGGGGCTCAGGGCGACGTCGTTGTCGCCGGACGCCACTGCGTGCCCGTTCTCGACCCGGTACGCGCCCTGTGTCGTGTTGACCAGGGCGAAGCGTCCACCGTCCATCGTGTCGAGCAGCAGAACGTACTCCTTGCCTTCGGCGAGGTCGGCCGTCTCGGGACCGGAACCGGGTGTCGTGTAGACGACTTCGATGCTCCTTCCGGAGGACTCGTCCCCCTTGGCGGCCGCAGTCACCCGAGCCGTGGCGACGGTCTCGTCGATGCCGTCGACGGACTCCTCGTGCCCCGCGCCCAGCCGTACCCGGACGATCAGGTCCGCCGCGTTCTCCAGCTCGGCGGTCGTTCCGAAGTACGGCTCGTCCGAGAGCCGCCCCCCGCCCCCGGGTTCCTCCGGGCCGTCGAGGGTGAAGAAGGCGACCCCCGCGACCACCGCGGCGGCAGTGCAGGCGACGGAGGCCACGAGTGCCCCACGCCGGGACACCCCGCGGAGCGTACGCCGCTTCCGTACCCCACGCTGCGTCACAGGCGTGCTTCCGACCAGGGCGGCCAGTTCCTCGGCGGCACGTGCCGACAGCTCGTCCGACGCCGTGTCCGGCACAGGATCGGCCCGTGCGACAAGGGATTTCACGTTGATCATGACGACTCCTCGGGTGAGTCCTCGAGAGCGAGGTGGGTGTGTGAGGCGTAGATGCCGCGGAACGCCTCCCGGGCGCGGTGCAGCCGGACCCATACCGCCGGCACACTGCACCCGAGGACCTCAGCCGCCTCGGACGCGCTGAGCCCGTCCCAGTAGCGCAGGAGCAGCACGTCCCGATGCCGTACGGGAAGTCGCTCCAGGGTCTCGAGAACGGCGGAGTCCTCCTCGGAAGCGGGAGCGCGGCCCAGCTCGTCGGTGACACGCCGGTGGAGCTCGGTCAGCCGGGCCGCCGCCCGGTGATGGTTGCTCAGCAGGTTCCGGGCGGTGACGAACAGCCAGCCGGTGCTCACCTCCCCGCCGCCGAGTGTGCGCTCCCACGCGATCCGGAAGACGTCGGCCGTCAGTTCCTCCGCCGAGCCGCGGTCACCGAGGCGCCGGTACACAAAGGCGGTCACGCGCGGATGCTCACGGACGTAGAAGGCCGTGAACCGTACGACGCGCTCCCGGTCGCTCGCGGTCTGAATGTCGTCCACGCCCCGTACATGTCATGGGTCCGGCACTTCCTTACAGCCGGTCCCCGTTTTCTGTTTCACACAGCCGCCGACCCGGCCTGACGGTCGCCGGTTCCCCCGGCCCCAGGCGTACACGGACACAGCGCGCAGTTCCGACTCACGCGAGCAGCACGCGTACAACCGCCTCTGTCGCCGCGTAACCACTGGTCATGATGCGCGACCGGCGGGACCGTGGTGGGCGTGACGACGAAACCTGTCCAGCTCACCGCCACCACCCACCCCTCCGTCCCCCTGGAGGCAGCCCCGCCGCTTCGGAAGGTACCGCCGGCGCCGAGGAGACCGGCCGCGGACCGTTCCTCGTGGCGCACCTCGCGGCCCGCTGGGACTGGCACCCGCGCCCGGACGGGCCGGGGAAGGCCACCTGGGCGGAGTATGCGTTTCCGGCACGGCCCCAGTGGTGAGCCGAACCGGATCACTCGACTCGGCCTGGACGGGTACGTACCCGTACCCGTATCCTCGGAGGCTGACTGAGGAGGTCCGCATGTCCGACGCCAACATCCGCATCCCCGCCGAAGCGCGTGACCGGCTCGCCCGGATAGCGTCCTCCGAAGGCATGTCCCTGCGGGGCTACCTGTCCCACCTCGCGGAAACCCTGCTCACCCCCGAGGAGCGTGCGGCCCGCGCCGACCAGGCGCGGGCCGAGCTTCGGGCGTGGAACGGTTATGACCCGAGTGCCGGTGAACAAGCCGAGCTCGACGCGGAGTTGGACCGGCGGCTCAGCGAGGCGGGCGCCAGGTGACCGAGGCTCTGCACATCGTCCTGGACGAGACGGCAATGGTGGCGGCGGGCCGGGGCAACGTGCTTGCCTCACGCCTGATCCACCGCGCGCACGCCGAGGCGGGCTGGTTTCTCTATGCCCCCGCGTGCGCGTTGGTGGAGGCCGATCGCGTACGGCCCGGTACGGCGGAACACCTTGCCGCGCTCCCCGGCATCACCGTGCTGGACCTGGACCTGCCGGCGGTACTTGCTGTGGCCCGTGACTCGTCATGGGCACCCGCTCAGACCCGGTACGCCGCCGAGCCGACGGCGGAACGGCCGGACGGGGCCGTGGTCGCCACCACAGAGCCTGAGGTGTGGAAGGGGCAGCCTGTACGAGTCCTCGACCTCAGTTCGTGAGAGGACCAGGGAGGACACGGGGCACCACCGGTTCGAGCTCCCGGCTCCACCGCATGAGGCCGCCCGTCACCCCCCGCTCTGCACCACCGCGAACCGCGCCCCCTCCGGGTCCGCGACCAGCGCGACGCGGCCGCGGTCGGTGTCCCGGGCCGGTCGCAGGACGCGTCCGCCGAGGCGGATGAGAAGTTCCAGGGACTCCTCGACGCCGGCCACCTCGAAGTACGTCGTCCAGTGCGGGCCCCGTTCGCGGGGCAGGGCGTCGCCGAGGCCGTGGACGCCGGCGACGGGGCGGCCGTCGAGGAGGAGGGTCACGCGGTCGGGGCCGTCCGGTTCCAGGACGAAGCCGAACACCGTCTCGTAGAACTTGGCGACGCCCGCCGCGTCGTAGGTGGTGAGCTCGTTCCACGCCGGCGTGCCGGGCGCGCCGGTGACGGCGGTGCCGAGGTGGGCCGCGGCCTGCCAGACGCCGAAGACGGCGCCCGCCGGGTCGGAGCCGATGGCCAGACGCCCGGCCTCGGCCGCGTCCAGCGGCCCCACGCCGACCGTGCCGCCGCACAGACGTACCGTTTCGGCCGTCCGGTCCACATCGCCGGAGGCGAGGTACGGCGTCCAGGCGACGGGGAGTTGACGGTCCGCGGGGAGCCGGCCGATGCCCGCCACCTCCTGCCCGTCGAGCAGGGCCCGCGCGTAGGGTCCGAGTTGCCGGGGGCCGGGCTGGAACTCCCAGCCGAACAGCGATCCGTAGAACTCCTGGGCCGCGTCCGGCCCGTGGACCGTCAGACTCACCCAGCAGGGAGTGCCGGGTGTGTGCCGCGTGTGTGTTCCGTCACCGCTGCCGGCCGGGCCCCGTGCGTCGGTCATCGTCACTCTCTTCTCGGCCCTGCACGGGCCGTGCGTCCGCTCTCGCTCTGCCGGCCCCTCCTGGGAGCCTTCCGTGCGGTCCTTCGTGGCGATTCCCGCACCGGATCCGCTGTCGCGTGCCCGGGCGTGCCGTGAGATCGACCCGGCTGCCCGTCCGGTACAGCATGCGTCCGGTCCCGTACGCTTCGTGACCGGTGCTGTCCGGCGGGCAGACTAGCCCGACATCGGCGCGGTGGCCACTCGGTACGCCAGGATGGGGCCATGAACGCCATCATCTCCGCATCCGGACTCGCGGACGCCCTGGCGGGCGCGCGGCCGCCCGTCCTCCTCGACGTCCGCTGGCAGTTGAGCACCGCCAAGGCGACCGGTGCGCCGGTCTTCGACGGGCGGGCCGAGTACGCGACGGGTCACATCCCCGGCGCCGTCTTCGTCGACCTGGACCGTGAACTCGCCTCCGCGCCCGGCGAGCGCGGCCGGCATCCGCTGCCGGACGTGGCGGAGTTCGGCGCGGCGATGCGCCGGGCGGGCGTGTCGTCGGGCCGGCCGGTCGTCGTGTACGACGGTGGTCAGGGCTGGGCGGCGGCCCGCGCCTGGTGGCTGCTGCGCTGGACGGGCCATCCGGACGTGCGCGTGCTGGACGGCGGCCTGGCGGCCTGGCAGGGGCCCCTGTCCACGGACGTTCCCGAGCCCGAGGAGGGCGACTTCGCGCCGGTGCCGGGGGAGTGGGGGCTGCTGGACGCGGACGGGGCCGCCGCGCTGGCCCGCAGCGGGGTGCTGCTGGACGCCCGGGCGGGGGAGCGCTACCGGGGCGAGGTCGAGCCGATCGACCGGGTCGGCGGCCACATCCCGGGCGCGGTGTCGGCGCCGACGACGGAGAACGTGCGGGAGGACGGCCGGTTCCGGCCGGCCGGGGAACTCCGGTCCCGTTTCGAGGCCTTGGGCGCGGCCGACGGCGGTGAGGTCGGCGTGTACTGCGGCTCGGGCGTCTCGGGCGCCCACGAGGTGCTGGCACTGGCGGTGGCCGGCATCCCGGCGGCGCTGTACGTGGGGTCGTGGTCCGAGTGGTCCTCGGACCCGGAGCGGCCGGTGGCCGTGGGGCCGGATCCTCAGTAGGCGCCACGGGCGACAGGCCCGTGAACGTGGTCCGGGCCGCGCCCCGAGCCCGTGAACGTGGTCCGGGCCGCGCCCCGAAGGGTGCGGCCCGGACCACGTCCGGGCAAAGTCCGTGCTACTCCTGCTTCTTGCGCCGCGTCCCGAACACGATCTCGTCCCAGCTCGGCACCGCCGCGCGGCGGCCGGGGCGGACGCCGTCGGCCTCGGCCTGGCGGTCGGTGGAGCCGATGAGACGGTCACGGTGGCTGCCCACCGAGCGCGGCATGAGCACGTCGGCGTAGGCGGAACCGGCCGACGCCGCGGGGGCGGGGGGCTCCTCCACCTCGGGTTCCTCGGCGGATTCCTCGGCCGGCTCCGGCGCGCGCTCGGGGACGACCAGGTCGCCCCGGAAGCTCGGCACCGCCTCCAGCAGGCTGGTCAGCGAGTCCCGTTCGCGTTCGGCCGAGGCCGAGGCGGTGGCGGTGGCCGCGGTCTCCTCGGCCGGCTCGGACGGCGGCGCGGGCAGGCCGGGCCTCTCCCGGGGCTCCCGGTCGAGGGTGCGGTCCAGCGGCCGGTCGCGCGGCAGCCGGGCGATGCGCGGGACGAACGGGAAGCTGGGCTCGGGCGCGGCGAGGTCGTCGGTCTCCCCGATCAGCGCGCGGGCCTCGTCGTCGACGGCCTGGACCAGCCGCCGGGGCGGGTCGTACGTCCAGCTCGCCGAGTGCGGTTCGCCCGCGACGAGGTAGACCAGCAGGACCTCCCAGGTGCCGTCGTCGCGGCGCCACGAGTCCCACTGGACGCTGTCCTTGTCGGCGCCGCGCAGCAGCAGGCGTTCCTGGACGGCCTCGCCGAGGGGCGGACCGGAGTTCTCGCCGGGGCGGCGGACGGGGGTCTTGCGGGCGCGTTCCGCCATGAAGGCGCGCTCGGCCAGGACGGGTCCCTCGAAGCGGCGTACGCGGTCGACGGGGATGCCGGCCATCTGGGCGACCTCTTCCGCGGTCGCGCCGGCTCGTATACGCGCCTGGATGTCGCGGGGGCGGAGATGGCTCTCCACCTCGATCTCGATCTGGCCGAGGCGGGGACGGTCGCCACGAACGGCGGCGCGCAGCCGCTCGTCGATCGGAAGCGTGTACTCCGTCGAGTCCGCAGCCTTCAGCACCAGCCGTGTGCCGTCATTCGAGACGGCCACGACACGCAGTTCGGGCATGGGGACCTCCCGGGTGGTGCCTGCCGACGTCACGTGCGTCGCTGCTTCCGCTCTGTCGAGTGTGGCCTGCCCGGGTGCAGCCTGCCACAACCTTGCCGAGTTGCCCGGCGTGTCGGGCGTGGGCCCTGGATCGCCGTTATGGCACGGTTACCTGTTCGCAACGCTAAGTGACCAATTCGGTCACCCTGTGCAAGTAGCCCCCTCCCGGCGGTCCTTCGGTGCCCTGAACCCCCGGTCGGGAGACCGGACCCAGGGCTCGCAACAGTACTCCATTCGGACCACGTGCGTGGATCGGCGCGCCGTCCGAGTTCCGGCGGGCGGGTGCACTCGGCTCCCCTCGGTCCGCGCCCGGCCCGCGCTCCGCGCGTCCACGGGTGGCGTACTTCACGGAATCACCAGAAACGGAACCAATGGTTTCGCCCATGCGTACCCTTCTCATGCGGTTGATCGATCACGTACGGAAAAGGCAGGCAAGGTCCGGGGATGCGTGAAAAGCCCGAAGTCGTCGAGGAAGCGGACATGCGTACGGAGGTGGAATCCAGGCGGATCGACTTGAGCGTCCCCCAGGTCGCGGGCAGCGCCCTCGCGGCGGTGGTGGCCGCCAAGCTCGCCTCCTCCTTCGGCGTCTACGGCACCATCCTCGGCGCCGGCCTGATCAGCGTCGTCGCCACGTGCGGCGGCTCGGTGTTCCAGCACTTCTTCAAGCGCACCGCGGAGCAGCTGCGGTCCAGGCGCGCCGCCGGGGCGGGCGCCGCGGCCGGCGCGGGGCGTCCCGGCGGCCGGACGGCGCCCGCCCCCGGCGAGTTCACCGAGGGCACCGTCTACCGGGCGCGGGTCAGGAGCTGGAAGCGTCCGCTGATCGCGGCGGCCCTGGTCTTTGGCGTCACCATGGGCGGGATCACCGTCTACGAGGTCGTCTCCGGTCACAACCTCAGCGGCGGACACAGCACGACCGTGGGCAGGGTGCTCACCGGTCACTCCGGATCGGAGTCCGGCCCGGGGAAGTCGGGCGGCGACGAGGACTCCGGCGAATCCCCGGCCCCGACGGACTCGGCGGACCCGACGGCCTCGGGAGACCCGGCGGACCCGGACGGCCCGGGCGGGGGCGACCCGGGGAGGTCCGGCTCCGGCGGCGACACCCCGGCGGCGACACCCTCAGGGACCCCGGACGGCGGCTCCGGCACGGACACCTCACCCGGCGACGGCTCCGCGGAGAACGGCGGCACCGCCCCCGGCCAGGAGCCCGCACCGGACGCCACCGGGGACCAGGGCTCCGGCGGGACCGCGAGCCCCGACGCCTCCGCTACGGACCCAGCACCCGGCGCAAGTAGTCGTTCTGGAAGCGGCGATCAGGGTCAAGACGGTCCCGCAGCGCCGTGAACTCGCCGAAGCGCGGATACACCCCGGCGAGGTACTCGGCGTCCCGGGTGTGCACCTTGCCCCAGTGCGGGCGCCCCTCGTGCGCGGTGAAGATGCGCTCGGCGGCGGTGAAGTACGACCGGTAGGGCGTGCCCCGGAACATGTGGACGGCGATGTACGCGCTGTCGCGGCCCGAGGCGGTGGACAGGGTGATGTCGTCGGCCGGGGCCGTGCGCACCTCGACCGGGAAGCTGATCCGCAGCCGCGACCGGTCCACCATCGCCTTCAGTTCGCGCAGTGTCTCGACGACGGCCTCGCGCGGAACGGCGTACTCCATCTCCATGAACCGCACCCGGCGCGGGGAGGTGAACACCTTGTAGGGGATGTCCGTGTAGGTCCGCGCGGACAGGGCCCCGCTGGAGATCCGCGCGATCGCCGGGACGGTGGCGGGCACCGCGCGGCCGACCCAGTTGGCCGCCTGGAAGACGCCGTTGGAGAGGAACTCGTCGTCGAACCAGCCCTGGAGCCGGCCCACCGGCCGGGCCGGGCCCGCGCTGCGGTTGTTGCGCTTGGTGGTGGTGCTGCCGGTGTGCGGGAACCAGTAGAACTCGAAGTGCTCGTTCTCGGCCCACAGCCCGTCGAAGTCGGCGAGGACCCGGTCCAGCGGCATCGGTTCCTCGCGGGCCGTGAGCAGGAAGACCGGCTCCACGGCGAAGGTGATCGCGGTGACGACGCCGAGGGCGCCGAGGCCGATCCGGGCGGCGGCGAAGACCTCCGGGCTCTGCTTCTCGGAGCAGGTGAGCACCGAGCCGTCGGCCGTGACCAGTTCCAGGCCCTTGATCTGGGCGGCGATCGAGGCGGAGTCGCGGCCCGTGCCGTGGGTGCCGGTGCTGACGGCCCCGGAGACCGTCTGCTCCATGATGTCGCCCATGTTCGTGAGCGACAGGCCCTCGCGCGCGAGCGCCAGGTTGAGCCGCTTGAGCGGGGTGCCGGCCTCCACCGTGACCGTCATGGCGTCGCGGTCGATGCGGCGGATGCCGGTCAGCAGATGAGGGCGGATCATCAGCCCGTCCGTCGCCGCTATGGACGTGAAGGAGTGCCCGGTGCCGACGGGCTTGACCCGCAGCCCGTCCTCGGCGGCCCTGCGCACCGCCTGGGCCAGCTCCTCCACGGAGGCCGGAGCGACCTCCCGCGCGGGCCGCGCCGACACGTTGCCGCCCCAGTTACGCCATGTGCGGTTCTTTCCGCTCGTCGTCCCGCTCGCCGTGCGTGTGCTGCTCAACGGTCCCTCCCCGACGCTGAGCCGGCCGCTTGAGCCGGCGGTAACCGAGGAAACCGACCGCGACCGCGACGGCCCCGGCCACGGCCGGAACCACGTACCCCGCGCGAGCCCCGGCCCCGTCGATCACCCAGCCGCCCACGGACGAGCCGAGCGCGACCCCGACCGCGAGTCCGGTGCTCACCCAGGTCATGCCCTCGGTGAGCTGCGCACGTGGTACGTGCTCTTCGATGAGGGACATCGTCGTGATCATCGTGGGAGCGATGGACAGACCCGCAACGAACAGCGCCACGGCCAGAAACGGCAAGTTTCCGACCAGTAGGAGGGGGATCATACTCACGGCCATCGTGCAGACGCCCAGCAGCCAGCGGCGCTCGGGCGGTCCGGCGAAGCGCAGCAGTCCGAAGATCATGGCCGCGGTGCAGGAGCCCGCCGCGTACAGCGCGAGCACCAGACTGGCCGCGGCCTTGTGCCCCTCCTCCTCGGCGAAGGCCACGGTGACCACGTCGACGGCGCCGAAGATCGTGCCCGTCGCTACGAACGTCGCGACGAGGACCTGCAGCCCGCGGGAGCGCAGCGCGCTGCCGCCGCCCTGGGGATCGCGCGGATGCGGCGCGGGCTCGGTGGCGCGCTGCGCGGTCAGCCAGAACACGCCGACCGCCAGGAAACACGCGGCCAGCAGCGGACCGGCCTCCGGGAACCACGCCGTGGACAGGCCGATGGAGACGATCGGCCCGAAGATGAAGCAGACCTCGTCCACCACGGACTCGAAGGAGTACGCGGTGTGCAGCTGCGGGGTGCCCCGGTAGACGGCCGCCCAGCGGGCTCGGACCATCGCACCGAGGCTCGGCACGCAGCCGACGCCCACACAGGCCGCGAACAGCACCCAGTCCGGCCATCCGTAGTGCGCGGCCGGCAGCAGCACGGCCGCCGCGACGAGCGACACCAGCGTGGCCGGACGCAGCACGCGCCGCTGCCCGTACCGGTCCACCAGTCGTGAGACCTGCGGTCCGGCCACGGCGGCGGCGAGCGCGATGGTGGCCGACAGCGCGCCGGCCAGTCCGTACCGGCCGGTGAGCTGCGAGATCATCGTCACCACGCCGATGCCCATCATCGACAGCGGCATCCGGCCGAGGAAGCCCGCGGCGGAGAAGCTCTTGCTGCCGGGGGCGGCGAACAGGGCACGGTAGGGGCTGGGCAACGGGGGTCTCCGGAAACGGCTCAGTAAGGTGCGATCACAGTCGGTACAGCTTACGCGCCGGGGTGCCGGGGCAATACCCCCGCGGACGCGCCGCGGGCACCCGCCGATGTCCGCTGTCAGTGCCGGGTGGCAGGATCGACACATGCCTGACGTGCTCGATGCCAGCCCCTACGACGCCCTGCTCCTGCTCTCGTTCGGCGGCCCGGAGGGCCCGGACGACGTGGTCCCGTTCCTGGAGAACGTGACACGCGGGCGCGGCATCCCCACCGAACGCCTCAAGGAAGTCGGCCAGCACTACTTCCTCTTCGGCGGGGTCAGCCCCATCAACGACCAGAACCGCGCCCTGCTGGACGCGCTGCGCAAGGACTTCGCCGAGCACGGCCTGGACCTGCCGGTCTACTGGGGCAACCGCAACTGGGCGCCGTACCTGACGGACACCCTGCGGGAGATGGTGCGCGACGGCCGCCGCCGCATCCTCGTCCTCGCCACCAGCGCCTACGCCTCCTACTCGGGCTGCCGCCAGTACCGCGAGAACCTCGCGGACGCGCTCGCCGCCCTCGAGGCCGAGGGCCTGGAGCTCCCGAAGATCGACAAGCTGCGGCACTACTTCAACCACCCCGGCTTCGTCGAGCCCATGGTCGACGGCGTCCTGCGCTCCCTCGCCGACCTCCCCGAGGAGGTCCGGGACGGCGCGCACATCGCCTTCTGCACCCACTCGATCCCCACCTCCGCGGCCGACACCTCCGGCCCCGCAGAGGAGCACGGCGACGGCGGTGCCTACGTCCGCCAGCACCTGGACGTGGCCCAGGTGATCGCCGACGCCGTCCGCGAGCGCACCGGCGTCGACCACCCCTGGCAGCTCGTCTACCAGTCGCGCTCCGGCGCCCCGCACATCCCGTGGCTGGAGCCCGACATCTGCGACCACCTCGAGGAGCGGCACGCGGCCGGCGCCCCCGCCGTGGTGATGGCCCCCATCGGCTTCGTCTCCGACCACATGGAGGTCCTCTACGACCTCGACACGGAGGCCACCGCCAAGGCGGAGGAGCTCGGGCTGCCGGTGCGCCGGTCGGCCACCGTCGGCGCCGACCCGCGCTTCGCCGCCGCCGTCCGCGACCTCGTCCTGGAGCGGGCGACCGCAGAGCGCGGCCGGGAGACCGCCCCCTGCGCCCTGGGCGCGCTCGGCCCGAGCCATGACATCTGCCCGGTCGGCTGCTGCCCCGCCCGCGCGCCCCGCCCCGCCGCCGCGGGCGCCGACAGCCCCTACGCGTGAGGAACCCATGACCGACACGACGACGACCGACCCGCTGCACACCGAGCTGCTGGAGATCGCCCGGGAGGCCGCCCGACGGGCGGGCGGACTGCTGCGCGACGGCCGCCCGGCAGACCTCGGGGTCGCCGCCACCAAGTCCAGCTCCGTCGACGTGGTGACCGAGATGGACATCGCCGCCGAGAAGCTGATCACCGGCCTGATCTCCGAGAGCCGTCCCGACGACGGCTTCCTCGGCGAGGAGGGCTCCGCCGTCGAGGGCACCAGCGGCGTCCGCTGGGTGATCGACCCGCTCGACGGCACGGTCAACTACCTGTACGGACTGCCCACCTGGGCCGTCTCCATCGCCGCCGAACAGGACGGCGAGCGGGTCGCCGGCGTGGTCGCGGCCCCGATGCGGGGCGAGACGTACTGGGCGGTGCGAGGCGGCGGGGCCTGGGCGACCGGGGCCTGGGACGGCGAACGGAGGCTCGCCTGCCGCCCGCCGGCGCCGCTCGGCCAGGCCCTCGTCTCCACCGGCTTCAACTACGTCGCCGACGTCCGCGCCGAGCAGGCCGAGACCGTGCGACGGCTGATCCCGGTGGTGCGCGACATCCGGCGCGGCGGCTCGGCCGCGATCGACCTGTGCGACGTGGCCGCGGGCCGTCTCGACGGCTACTACGAGCGCGGGCTGAACCCCTGGGACCTCGCCGCGGGCGACCTGATCGCCCGCGAGGCGGGCGCGGTGACCGGCGGACGCCCCGGGGAGCGCCCGTCACGCGAGCTGACGATCGCCGCCACCCCGGACCTCTTCGAGCCGCTCCAGCGGCTCCTGGCGGACTTCGGCGCCTGACCCGGCCGGCCGCGGCCCGACGTGAAAGAGCCCCGGCGCTGGATCCCGCCGGGGCTCCTCACACGCACGGGCCGGTCAGACGCCGACCGTGCCGACCTCCACACCGTGCTCCGCGGCGAGACGGCGCAGGTCGTCCAGCTCGCCCAGCTCGACCTCGACGAGGAACTCGTCGCCCTCGTCGCGGGCCCGGGACAGGTCGGACTCGGTCGTCTTTATGCGCTGCAGAAGTCCTGCGGTGAAAGCGTCCATGCTGCGCCCCCTCGTCCTGGGTCATGGGTCGGTGGCACGGGGGTGTGCCGATGTCAAAAAGGGACGATCACGTCTCCGGTGGAGTGCCCAGCGCCACCCTGCCGGGCGGCGACGGTGCCGGACACCCACGCCCGCTCTGCGGAAGCGGACCGTGTCGCACCGCGTGGCGCGCGGTACAGGGCAGAGCGTGATCGCGGGGTGTAAAGCCGTCCTCCCCCCGCTTTCTTTCGCGGAAACCTCAACCGCACGAGAAAATTCCGCGTTCCCGCTCCGACGGCCGTACCCGGCCGCCCGCGCAGCCGGGCCTCCCGTGCCGTCACCGCCGCCTCCCGCGCCCCACCCGCCTTACAGCCGACTTACGGCCGAAAAGGGCAGGATGGAGGGCAACACACCCACGGATCCCCTGCCCTCGTGCGCCCGACCGGCGCCGCGCGGGCGGACACAGGAAGGACAAGCGACGTGCGCGTACTCGTCGTCGAGGACGAGCAGCTGCTCGCCGATGCGGTGGCCACCGGACTCCGCCGGGAGGCCATGGCCGTCGACGTCGTGTACGACGGTGCGGCCGCCCTGGAACGCATCGGCGTCAACGACTACGACGTGGTCGTCCTCGACCGCGACCTCCCCCTGGTGCACGGCGACGATGTCTGCCGCAAGATCGTCGAACTCGGCATGCCCACGCGGGTGCTGATGCTCACGGCCTCCGGCGACGTCAGCGACCGGGTCGAGGGCCTGGAGATCGGCGCCGACGACTATCTGCCCAAGCCCTTCGCCTTCAGCGAGCTCATCGCCCGGGTGCGTGCCCTGGGCCGGCGCACCAGCGTGCCGCTGCCGCCCGTCCTGGAGCGCGCCGGCATCAAGCTCGACCCCAACCGCCGCGAGGTCTTCCGCGACGGCAAGGAGGTGCAGCTCGCCCCGAAGGAGTTCGCCGTGCTGGAGGTGCTGATGCGCAGCGAGGGCGCGGTCGTCTCCGCGGAGCAGCTGCTGGAGAAGGCCTGGGACGAGAACACCGACCCGTTCACCAACGTGGTGCGCGTGACCGTGATGACTTTGCGCCGCAAGCTGGGCGAGCCGCCCGTCATCGTCACCGTGCCCGGTTCCGGCTACCGGATCTGACCGGCCGTGGCGACGACACCCGCGCCCCCCGGGGCACCTCCGAAACCCACCTGGGACCCGCGCCCGGCGACCCCCCTGCCGTGGCTGCGGCCCACCATCCGGATAAGGCTCACGCTGCTGTACGGCGGCATGTTCCTGATCGCCGGCATCCTGCTGCTGTCGATCATCTACCTGCTCGCGGCGCAGGCGCTGACCACCGGCAACGAACCGCTGTTCAAGATCGTCGGCGGTACCGACATCAGGGTCGCCAGCGACAAGTGCCCGGTCGTCAACAACGCGGACAACCTCTCGCTGTCCACGTTCAACGCCGCGATCAGCGAGTGCATCGACCGCCAGCGCCAGGTCGCCCTGGACAACCTGCTCAGCCGTTCGCTGCTGGCCCTGCTCGGCCTCGCCGTGATCGCCTTCGCCTTCGGCTACGCCATGGCCGGCCGCGTCCTGTCGCCGCTGGGCCGGATCACCCGCACCGCGCGCGCCGTGGCGGGCTCCGACCTCTCCCGGCGCATCGAGCTGGACGGCCCGGACGACGAGCTCAAGGAGCTGGCGGACACCTTCGACGACATGCTGGAGCGCCTCCAGCGGGCCTTCACGGCCCAGCAGCGCTTCGTCGGCAACGCCTCCCACGAGCTGCGCACCCCGCTCGCGATCAACCGCACCCTCCTGGAGGTGCACCTGTCCGACCCGGACGCCCCGGTGGAGCTCCAGCAGCTCGGCAAGACGCTGCTGGCCACCAACGAGCGCAGCGAGCAGCTGGTGGAGGGCCTGCTGCTGCTCGCCCGCAGCGACAACCAGATCGTCGAGCGGGGGCCCGTGGACCTCGCCGAGGTCGCCGGCCAGGCCATCGACCAGGTGCACGCGGAGGCGCAGGCCAAGGGCGTACGGATCACGGGCGACCGCGAGCCCGCGGTGGTCCGGGGCAACGGCGTCCTGCTGGAGCGGATCGCCCTGAACCTGGTGCAGAACGCCGTGCGCTACAACATCGCCGAGGACGGCTGGGTGGAGGTCACCACGACGGTCGAGAACGGCCAGGCCGTCCTCGTCGTCACCAACACCGGCCCGGTCGTGCCCGCGTACGAGATCGACAATCTCTTCGAGCCGTTCCGGAGGCTGCGCACCGAGCGCACCGGCAGCGACAAGGGCGTCGGCCTCGGTCTGTCCATCGTCCGCTCGGTGGCCCGGGCGCACGGCGGGCACATCTACGCACAGCCGCGCGAGGGCGGAGGGCTCGTGATGCGTGTCACGCTCCCGGTCTGAGACCATGGCCCCGGCATCTCGCCGGAACCTCGGGGATGTTCGCTTTGGGCGGAATTCCCAGGTCGACGTCCAGAGTTTCGCATGTGTGATCGATCACAGTGGCGCCATTCCCGCTCCCCACTCTCCGTGATCATGCACCCTGGCGGAAAGCCGGGAAAATCCCGGTTTTCGGGGTTCCCGGTCACGGGAAGTACACGGTGAGACGCCTTTGTAGTGCGGCATTCGGACCGTGTACGGTCCCCATCGCCATCCAAGCCGATCACTCTCGAGAGATCCGGTTGGGTGTCGATTGAGTAACAGACCTTGATGTGAGGCAAAATCTCCGCCTCAGGTCGGGCACAAGTCCGGCCTCTCACGCGTTACGTGCGCTGGAGAGACACCGCAGACACCCAGAGGGGGAGAGCGACCATGGCTACCGACTACGACACTCCACGCAAGACCGACGACGACGTCGACTCGGACAGTCTCGAAGAGCTGAAGGCCCGGCGGAACGACAAGTCCGCCTCGGCCGTCGACGTCGACGAGTTCGAAGCCGCAGAGGGCCTCGAGCTTCCCGGCGCAGACCTTTCCAACGAGGAACTGGCCGTCCGTGTGCTGCCGAAGCAGCAGGACGAGTTCACCTGCATGAGCTGCTTCCTGGTGCACCACCGCAGCCAGCTGGCCCGTGAGAAGAACGGCCAGCCGATCTGTCGCGACTGCGACTGAGGCGGGGTCGGCCGTGACTGGCTCGACCCCTCCCTGGAAGCGCCGCTTCTCCAAGCGGGGAGCGGACCAAGGGCCGTCCGACGGCCCGCAGCGCGCGCACGACGACGAGCGGGGCCCGACCGACTCCGGGACGGCCTCGCTCGAACCGGGGACCGACCGGGGTGACCTCCCGGCGACCGCCGCGACACCGGAGCCCGCTGCCCGGCGCCGGGCAGCGGCGTTCCGCGACCGGGCGGGACGGGGCGTCCGCAGGGGCGGCGACCGCGCCAGGGCCGCCCTGGCACACATCGCCGACCGGATCGTCGAACTGGCCCCGCGCGTGCCCGTACGGGACCTGGCGACACTGCGCAGGCAGTTCCCCGGCCTCGGGCCCGAGGAGCTCGCCGACCGGCTGGTGGCCGGCGCCACCCGCGGCACCGCGACCGTCGGCGCCGGGATCGGCGCCGCGGCGATGCTCCCCGTACCGCCGGCGATGCCCGCCGAACTGGCCGCCGAGATCACCGGCGTGGCCGCGATCGAGCTCAAGCTGATCGCCGAACTCCACGAGGTCTACGGCGTACGTCCGCCCGGCACCCTCACCCAGCGCAGCACCGCGTACCTGAACGCCTGGTCGGACGAGCGCGGTGTCGAGGTCACCAAGCCGTCGACCCTCGGCACGGCGGTCAACAGCCACATGAAGCGCCAGCTGCGCCAGCAGATCATGAAGCGCATGGTGCGCAACCTGCCCAACCTGATGCCGTTCATGGTGGGCGCGGCCGTCGGCGCCGTCATGAACCGGCGCGACACCAGACAGCTGGCCGACCGGGTCCGCGCGGACCTGCGCGGACGCCAGGTGCCGTGGGACGCCCTCAAGGAGCTTCCCGCCCTGGAGAGCCCGCAGGACGCCCTCGACATGGACGCCCTCGACATGGACGCCCTCGCCGAGGAGACCGGGCGCCGCCGCCGAAGAAGAGGCCGGAACTGACCCCGGCGACGCTCTACGCCGCCGCCTTCGCCGCCCGCAGCGCCTCCACCAGCCGCTCCGGCTCGCGGGTGGACAGATACAGGTACGGCGTCGGGTCCTCGGGGTCGGTGACCTCGACGCGCACGGCCGTCGGGATGTAGGCGCGCAGCAGCAGGAAGGCGCGGGTGTCGGCCTTGTAGGTGCGCCAGGCGCGGGCCTCCTCGGCGTCGAGGATCTCCGCCTCGCCCAGAGCCGACACCGGCACCTTGGCCTCGCCCGCGATCAGCGAGCCGCCCACCACCCGGATCCGGACCGCGCCGTAGGAACTCGCGGCGACCGCCGCCACCGCCGTGCCGCCCGCCAGACCGCCCAGCATCGGCAGCGTGCCCAGCGGCAGCAGGATCAGGGCGAACGAGACCCCCACCAGGAAGGAGATCAGCCACCAGGAGCGGGGCGCGGTGAGACGTTCTTCGTACGGGGTGGCGGAGAGCTGCATGAAGCAAGCTTGGCACGGTATCGGCGATCGGCCGACGCGCGGGTAAGGTCTGCGCCTGTGAGTGGTACTTCCCCAGGTCTCCAGCCCCCCGCCGACGCCGCGAAACCCGTACGGCACCCCGACGCGCCCGCCCCGGGCGAGCTGCTCGGCGCGCACTACGGCCAGTGCTTCGGCTGCGGCGGCGACCAGCCCCACGGGCTGCACCTGCAGGCGCGGGCCGGCGAAGGTGTGTCGGTCACCGCCGAGTTCACCGTCCAGCCCGCCCACCAGGGCGCCCCCGGCCTCGCGCACGGCGGCGTGCTGGCCACCGCGCTGGACGAGACCCTCGGCTCGCTGAACTGGCTGCTGCGGACCATCTCGGTCACCGGCCGGCTGGAGACGGACTTCCTGCGGCCGGTGCCCGTCGGCACCACCCTGTACCTGGAGGCCGAGGCGACCGCGGTGGCCGGCCGGAAGATCTACTCCACCGCCACCGGCCGCACCGGCGGGCCCGACGGCCCCGTCGCCGTCCGCGCCGACGCGGTGTTCATCGAGGTCAAGATCGACCACTTCGTGGACAACGGCCGCGAGGAGGAGATCCGCGCCGCCATGGACGACCCGGACCACCTCCGCCGCACCCGCGCCTTCGAGGTGAACCCGTGAGCCGCGAACCCCTGGATGTCCTCGTCCGCCGCGTCGACCCCGACGTACCGCTTCCCGCGTACGCGCAGCCCGGCGACGCGGGGGCGGATCTGCGCACCACCGTGGACTGCGAACTGGCCCCCGGCGAACGCGCCGTCCTGCCCACCGGTGTGTCCGTGGCCCTGCCCGAGGGGTACGCGGCCTTCGTGCACCCGCGCTCCGGTCTGGCCGCACGCTGCGGCGTCGCCCTCGTGAATGCCCCGGGGACGATCGATGCCGGGTACCGTGGAGAGATCAAGGTGATCGTGGTGAATCTCGACCCGCGCGAGAGCGTGCGGTTCGAGCGCTTCGACCGGATCGCCCAACTGGTCGTCCAGCAGGTCGAGAAGGTCCGCTTCCGTCCGGTCGCGGAGCTTCCCGGCTCGGCGCGGGCCGAAGGGGGCTTCGGGTCCACCGGCGGCCACGCCGGGACGGACCGTGCGAGCGGCACAACGGGTCGGGGGGCCGCGGGGGGGCCCCCCGGGGGGGGGGGGGGGGGGTAGGGGGTTTGAGGCCGGGGGGGGCAGTGTGGGGTTTGGTCGGG